>JAQVTR010000034.1 GCA_028699915.1 Fidelibacterota bacterium | reverse complement strand
AATTGACTCAAATAAATTGACTCAAATAAATTGACTCAAATAAATTGACTCAAATAAATTGACTCAAATAAATTGACTCAAATAAATTGACTCAAATAAATTGACTCAAATAAATTGACTCAAATAAATTGACCCAAAACTGTTGCCGATTTATTGGCGCATACTATTTGAAAAATCCAACTCATAACGAATAATTTTTAATTCATATCCCCGGTTTTAAAAAGTACATTCCCGCAGCGGAAATATTTTTGTATTCAACAGGTTTTAACGTATCTTCCGCCATGGCAGCACCACGCGGAGAACGACTCATTATTACCCTGCTGGGCCGGCGCAATGTCGGCAAATCCTCCCTGATCAACGGGATTACCGGTCAGGAAATATCCATTGTCTCGGATACGCCCGGTACCACCACCGATCCGGTTGCCAAACATTACGAACTGATCCCGGTCGGGCCGGTGACTTTTTACGATACCGCCGGTATCGATGATATCGGGGAACTCGGCGAACAACGCGTCAAAGCGACCCGAAAAGTGCTTTGGCGTTCGGATATTGTTCTTCTGGTCTATGATAAGCCGGAATTGGATCAGCACGACCGCAATACCCTGCGTGAACTGCAGGAAATGGACATTCCCTTTCTGCTGCTCTTCAACAAGGCGGACCTCTATACGCCGGATCCCGCAACGCTGACGGAACTGCAGCGGCTGAATATTGCTTATATGGCCGTATCGGCGCAGAATCCCGAGGATATGCTGGCTTTGCGGAAACAGATCATTGCACTGGTTCCGGAATATTTTAAGCAGGATAAACCCATCATCGGTGATATCATTAAGCCCGGAGATACGGTGCTTTGTATCATACCAATTGATCTTTCCGCTCCCAAGGGACGGATCATTCTGCCCCAGGTGCAGGTTATCCGCGATATCCTGGACCGCAATGCCGTCGCCGTGACCATCAAGGAAACGGAGATCGGGACCATCCTTTCGCGCCTGAAAGAAAATCCGGCGCTGGCCATCACGGATTCCCAAGCGGTGCTTAAAGCCGCCGCAGAGGTGCCGGAAGACATTCCATTTACCACCTTTTCAACTGCATTTGCGCGTTACAAGGCAGATCTCCCGGTTCTGCTTGAAGGACTGAAGGAATTGGATAAGCTCGAAGATGGCGACAAGGTGCTCATTGCCGAAGCCTGTTCGCACCGCGTGCAATGCGACGATATCGGACGCCACAAGATTCCGCGCTGGATTGAAAGCTACCGTTCGAAGAAGATTTCTTTCGATATTGCTTCCGGACACGATTATCCCGACGACCTTACACCCTATAAGCTTATTATCCACTGTGGCGGATGCATGATCACCGGACTGGAATTCATGCGCCGCATCCGCCAGGCACAGGCGCAGGGAGTCCCGATCACGAATTACGGGATCCTGATCTCCAAGACCCAGGGATTGCTTGAGCGGGTAGTCCGGCCTTTCGGTTTTTAGACAGGATAACAGGGGGGGGTAGACAGAATAACAGGATAAACAGGATTATTTTTAATAATTGTATTGATTGACAATTGCAATATCTCGCCAACTCAATACCTCGACGTATCGACATCCTTTTGACAGGATCACCGGATAAAACGGGTATTATTTAACAATTACATCATTTAGTTAATTCGACACCTTGACATTCTCTGCCTGCTCTCTGGCTCTTTGGGCTTTGGTGGACAAAATCTCAAACCACATCTTTATCCTCAACCTTCGTCTGCGGATATTTCCATCAAAAGATAATAAAGGGGAGCCAGTTCCCGGAAACGCCGTTCAAGATGGGGAACAAGAGCGTCGGAATAGAAAGGTTCGCCCGGGGGGCGGTGGCAAATCAAATACAAATTACGCCGCATGTACCATTCCCGAAGCTCTTCGGGCAAATCGGTTGTTGCGTTTTTTCGCTTATAGAAACATCCTTCCGCTAACAGGGGCGGATCGCCCGGCAGCGGCCGGATCAGCTCGCGGAAACGCGCCTCCTGCTCGCAGAGTATTTTGCGGAAACGCGCCATGGTACCCGAAGAAGCTTCGTAAAACCCCATTCCGTATGTATACTCAAACGGACTGATCTCGATAAACCAGGTCGGGATTCTCTGCCAGACGGCGACGTGCCGTTTAAAGGCAATCCACATGCTTGTGCGGAATAGATCCTTGTTCCGGGAGAAACGCGTATCCCGGTAAATTCGTGAGATGGTCTTGTTTACGAGCGGCCGGAGCTCCAGCAGCGGATCGATCTCGAACATACAGGCACTGAGATCCATTACCAGCTTGCGCAAAGGTATCAGCAGGAGGTTTTCGTACTGATCCCGGTGTGCTTCAAACCAGTCCTTATTATTGTTTTTTTGCAGATCCCGCAAAAAAACCTGCGCATGATGGGAAAAGCCGTTAAACAGCATATTGCTCCGGATTTGTGATCCCCAGGTCTTTAATGACGGCATCGGCACAGATCTTTCCGCTGGACATGGCTCCGCCAAAACCGCCGCCGGGCATGGTCCACGCCGAAGCGTAATAGAGATTCTTTACCGAAGATCGCGGACCCGGACGGAAGAGCAGTGCCTGCCGGGCTTTCTGGGAAAATCCGTAGGCAGTGCCTTCGGGTGTCTGCAGATAGCGCTCCATCGTCTTTGCCGTTGCCACTTCTGTCCGCAGTACATGGCCGTGCAATTGTGGAAAATGCCGGTATAAACGTTCCATCAGCGTTGTTTTAACCGCTTCTTTTTTTCTTCGGTAAAAGATCTCCGGAAGGCCGGACCAGTCTTTATAGTAATCAAACATCGACAATACGGCAAAACCATTGTTTGGCGAACAGAGCCGGGAATCGATTTGGGAATAATCGCAAAGGATAAACGGACGCCACTCAAAATCCGCATGATGCAGTTCTGCCATTTCCCGGATTGTAAACGGACGGGAATCATAGAAACAGCTGGAATAAAAGGCGTTCCCGAGTTCTTTCAGCGGCTTGTCAAGAGCAATATATAAGCTCAGGATGGATGGGCCGACCTCCAGTTTGCGGATCTTCTTCCGTTCCTGCCGGGCGACGGAGGTATCGAGCAAGGCGTTGAGCACCCGCGGTATGGCGGCGTTGGCGATTACAAGCGGAGCGAAAACCCGCTCCTTTTCCGGGCCCTTATCGGGTCCGGTACCTTTTACAAACTCCACACCGCAAGCGCCGTTCTTGTCCGTAAGTATTTTTGTAACCTGTCTGCCGGTCAGTACGGCGCCGCCTTTCCGGATAATATATTCCGCCATTGTGTCCGCCAGTTGCCGGGAACCGCCCTGAATATAGTGGCCGCCGTTGCGGTAATACCCGCTTTGCGCAATGGCAAAGAAAAGCAACGAAAGATCATAAGGGTCATCGTCGTAATATCCGATGTTTGCCAGAAGGATGATCTTTAGCCGCTCATCTTTAAAGGTATGGTCTAAAAAGTTTCCAATATTTCCAAACATGGATATTAAGGTTTGCGTAAAAATAAAGGGGGAGCTAATCACCTGTCCGAAACGTCGTATCCCTCGGCTTTGGTTGATCTTCAGGGCACAGTCCGAAATAGAGAAGATCCTGCGGAAGTATTTGTCAATAGCGGCCCTTTCTGCAGGGAACATTGTCTTGAGCCTTTGAATGCTGTCTGCAAGATCATTGCCGAAAACAAAAGAAAAACCAGGACCATAAATATGATAGAATTCGGGTGCCGGGACAAAATGAATCCTTTCTTTTATTCCCGTCGTTTCAAAAAAATGATGAAAATCCCTGTCTTTTCCATTTGAAGCCGTCATATGTAAGCCGGCTTCATAAATAAAATCGCCGCGTTTAAAGGATGTTGCGGCGCCGCCAGGCGCGGTATGCTGATCCAGGACCAGCATGCGGAGGCCTTTTCCTGCCAGCTCGGCTGCTGCGGTCAATCCGCCCAATCCGGCTCCGATCACAATTCCGTTATAATGTTGTTCCATCATTTTATCCTTTACCATGCAAGTGACACTCCGGCACAGACCGAAAGTCCGCCATAGCGACGGATATCCGGAGGCGGAGGCGGGGGGATTTCGGGATAGACCGTTTTAATAAAAGGGAGCGCCTGTTCAATGTCCAGGTAAAAGCGCAGTTCGCGATTGAGAGCAACTTCGCTGCGCAGTCCCGCTGCAGTCAGAAAAAATGCATGAATGTATGCCTGACTGAAGCGGATATCCTGCAAACCGAATTCCAATTGCGCGTCTGCATTCAGATCGCTGTAAATACGGGCAAGGTTCAGGTCCATGCGCGGTGTAAAGGTAAATACGCCTACCGGTATAGGGTATTCCGAAAACGCATGAATAAAACCATAGCGAACACTTGCATCCGCAATCCCCTGATGGGAGATGGGCAGAATGCGGAAAAGATAACCCAAAACCGGCGTGCTGACGAACAGCTCGCCGTTAAACGATCCGCCGCCGGCATGCCCGTGTACCTGAAGTCCTTTGTTCCGGTAACGGTATGCGGCGCGGAAAGCATGTTCTTTAGTAAGACTTTCAGCCAATTTGACGATCTCCAGCGTGTCCGGAGTGTCGGGGAAAATACGGTGCCGCCAGTCAAGCGGGATGCGCGTGAAGCGGTATTCAATACTAATGAGTGAAGCGGGATCGAATTGCCAGGCCAGGGAAAACGTCTGCCGCTCCCGCTTCAGCAGAGCGTGGCTTTCCCGCGGTCCCGCCAGATTTGTATTGCTTTTATTGATATGGCTTTCCGTCAGAAGATCTTGGGTTTTATCATAGCGGTAAGCAAAAAAGAGCGGACCTTTCGGGCTGTCCCGACGGATATTCAGTGCGGCACTTCCCTGATGAAGCGTGTTCCGGAAAGGCAGCGTGTCGCCGAATGTTTGGGGAAGAAGATTGAAAAAATAGGTGTTGTCGGCGGCATTTTCACTGCGTGGGAATTGCAGAACATAAGCGGTATCGGAAAAAACGGAAAAAGCATAGCGGATACTGGGGGTAATATACCAGTCCTGATGACGAAAAGCCGCGGAGAGCAAAAAAGCATAATGAACAGGCTGGAAATTCACGGACAGATATTCGGAATTCAACAGGTCGGCAGCATCGGGAAGGGAGCGACGGAAAATGCCTTGGAATTCCGCATCTGCAGCGGGATAATAGAACTGGACTTCCTGCTGGCGAAGCGTGTAGCGGGAGAGTAGAGAGTCGTTAAGACTGTTCCGCAGCAGCTCCTGGTGACTGACACCATAGTTCAGGGAGGGACGGCCCGACCCCGGCAAATCGGGCAAAAAACCGCTGAATTCCTTTTTAAATATTTCCATGCTGCTCGAAGGGAAAGCAAAACGGAACAATATCATGATCAACAAGGGTATTACAATCTTTTTTTGCATGAAAATAAATCGATCCGCCGCCCGAAGGCGGCGGATCTTCTCATTTTGAAGAATTAACGTTATTTCAATAAGGTCATTTTGTGATATGCGAGCGTATTGCCGTACTGCATTCTCACAATATAAATGCCCGAAGCCTGTTCTGCGGCATTCCAGCTGAGTTCATACGAACCCGCCGGCATTATCTCACGGTCGATCAGGTCCGCAACCTTTCGTCCGGTGATCGTGAAGATTGCCAGCGTCACCCTGTCATCACTTGGAAGGTCAAAGGCAATATTGGTCAAGGGATTGAAAGGATTCGGGTAATTGCCTTTCAGGGCAAAGTTCTGCGGTAGGATCCGCTTGTCGACATTGTTCTGGACCCCGCGGTCAGGAAAGAGTCCCGCCATCGAAGAATCCGTACCTTCGAAGTAGTTTTTCATAACGGTCAGCATATTGTCCGGGACATTGTCAAACCAGGCGGACAAATTGATATTCTCGCCGTTGATAAAGGTATAGGCATCGGGTACCGTAAGGTCGGCTGCCATTTGATGCATCATGCCGTTCCCGAAATAGAGAAAAGCCATCATGGAATCGTAATCGGCCTCGCTCATATCAAACTCGTACATTAAAGCTTCGGCATATTCCATAGTGGCAACGACCGTATCGGCAAAATCGGCAAGATACTGCATGCCCACGGCAAGACTGTCGCCGAACTCGGCAAACTTTACCTTCCCTTCCGGCGTAAAGGCCAGGAAATCCGGATTTGAAGCTTCAAGGGCATAGATCAGATCCAGCGGCTCTTCAATATCGGAAAGATCAAGCAAGTTGGGATCCAGCGTAATATCGATCATAGAATCGATCTGGGTGTAGACATATTCGATTCCGTTTTTAACAGCGGTAACGGCGTCTTCAACGACATAGGTAAACCTTACAATGCCGTTAGTGACTTGCGGAACGATATAGACCGGGAAGAGAAAATCGCCTTCCTGAACCGTGTGTCCGGGACTGGAGCGGTTGGGGTCCTTTATCAGAATGGTATAAATCACTCGATTGCCGTTAATTACCAGTTCGGCATAATGGTGGTCCAGATAATTCCGGATACTTCCGATCTCGTCCGTGTAATTCAGATTGCTCCAGTCGTAATTCCGGAACAGGCTGTCGATGCGACCCCCGTCGGCAAGTGCAACAATCGTCTCCGCCTGGTCAATGATATCCCGGATCATGGCGAACATCCCGATATAGCCCATTCCGACATTGGCATCTACGTTGCCCGGATCGGACATATACTGAGTTCCCAGACTCGTCAGATAGTCCGTCATTTGTTCGCGGCTGTCGCGCGGATCCAGAACCATATCGGCCTTGATATGGTCGATAAAATCCGCCGGGGCCCCGGAGGGCAGGATATTTCTGAAGGTATAGGCATAAGGGTCCGCCTGCCAGTAAACATCGATATAGGTCCGGTAAATGCCGTAATGCAGGTTTTCGATAATGCCTGCCGGACGGAAATCAACGCCGTCAAGATCATAGATCTTTCCGCTTAACATGGCTTCAGCTTCTGCAAATCCGGCTTCGATGGCCGTCAGGCTCAGTTCGGTGCTGTCATTGATGTACCAGGAAGAATCGATGATGGACCAGATCGAGTAATTGTTGAGACTTTGACAGGCGAGCTGCAGGCTTTGCATTGCCAGGATCAGCGAATCAATACCGTACTCGATATTTCCGTAACTCCAGTCAAAGATATGCCCGAAACCGATGTCCAGCTGATGGGCGGCATTTTCAAGATGCCCGATCGCCGCATCCACCGACAGGAAGCTTTCATCGTAGACCACGGCGATATCGAAGGTGTCGTAAATGGCGATGCCAAATTCATTGTACCAGCGGTCAACTCCGGCAATGCTAAAACTGAAGTTTTCCCCGGAATCGACAATGGTCTCAAATTTTACGCCCATGGTATCGCCGATTACGGCGAGCTTTCCAAAGGTGTTTTCGATATGCTCAAGCGTATGGTTGACGCTGGCTTCAAAGTTGAGCGGTACGGCGTTCAGCATTGCAGCCAAAGAATCTGCCATACCCTGAGACATAAAGGCATAGAGATTGTCGATCAGATCGTACTGGTCTTCGACATCATCAGTAATAAAATGCAGAGACGAGTCGGCAAAGTATACCGTTTGGAACAATTCATCCAGTAAACTCAAGACAATTTCCACCTGATATTCTGCTGCATTCTCTAAGGTATCCATTATCTCAAACATGTCAAGAATAAACAAACCTGTCAAACCCTTGCTTTGAATTCCCGGGGTTGTGAGCCAGGATTCATAAACAACGCGATGACTGTCCAGTGATGCTTGTGTTTCATCTTGTGAAAAGGAGTAAGAGTTTAGTACCAGCATGTCATACTGCGCAGGTTCCGGCAGCCAGGCAAACAATGCGGTGATACAGGTCAGGCACAGAACAAAGGCAATGGCTTTTTTCATTTTTGCACCTCCCTTAAATTGTGCTGTCAAAAAGCGACAATAATAAGCTAATCGCATTTTTTTTGATTGACAAGAAAAAAAGATAGCTAAGAATATTGAAAACTAAATATTTTTAATAACCCATTGAAAAAGTTCCGAGCCCGAAAGAACAACGGCCAGAACCACAATAGCGGCGATCAGTACTCCGAGAACGGCGGCGAACATGAATTTTTTAGGTTTGATATCCAGGATAAAAGCAGCCAGCGCACCGGTATAAACCCCCGATCCCGGAAGGGGAATCCCGATAAAGAGCGCCAGGCCGATCTCACCGTATTTTTCGACTTTAGGTTTGATCTTGGTCTGGACCTTATGAAGGGAATGTTCGTAAATCCGGTTGAAAAAAGGGATTTTGATGAAAAGATGCAGAAAAAACCGCAGAGCATAATATACAAGGGGTCCCAAGATGATATTGATCAGAACAACCCAGAGAAATGCGACATACCAGGGCAGCTCCAGGACCAGAATGGCGTAGGGCAGACTTGCCCGCAATTCCAGGGTGGGGATCAGGGTGATCAGGGTGATTTGTAAAAGGTCGTTAAAGTTCATGCTTCTTTCCCGCGGTAGCTCTTGAAAAACGAATGAATATACATAAAAATAAAACCTAAAGTAGTGCTGAAATACGTCATTTTACTGGTACTGTTTTGCGGATATAAGGTCGGGACCGGAATATAAAGAAAATCTGCCTTCCGCAGTGCCAGCATGATCAGCAGTTCCGATTCAAAAATAAAACCGGGGCGCCGGGGAAGCGGATCCTTCAAATGCTTTAGCGGGATCAGGCGGAAACCGCATTGGGCGTCGTAGATCTTGCGGCGAATGCGCTTTGATATCAGAAAGGCCGAGATGCTGTTGCTGAGCCTTCGGGTAAGCGGCATGGAAGGGCTGCGTTTTCTTTCGCCCAGCAGGACTGCGTCGGGATAATGTTTATGCAGGGCCAGGAATTCCGGGATCAGGTCTGCCGGATGCTGACTGTCGCCGTCCATGCTGATCACGGTGGCGTAATCGTGTTCCTTTGCATAACGAAATCCGCTTATCAGTGCGGCGCCTTTTCCGCGGTTTCTTTCATGGCGGATCAGCGGCAGACCGGACCGGTCAATAATTTGGGAACAATTGTCCGTGGAACCGTCATCTACGACCAGAATGTCCGGCCCCGGATTTTGTTTAAGCGCCGTTATAACCCTTTCCAGGCTATCTGCACAGTTATAAGCGGGAATAATGATCAAGGTCTTCATTGGCGGAATATACAACATCCTCCGCATAATCTAAAAACATTTGTGTGCAACGGATTTACCGAAAAATCCGGGAATTAAAAAAGCTCCTTATGCAAGGAGCTTTTAATTTTGGATTTTCGGCAGATCAGAGCTGTGTTCTGATCTTGAGGACCATACCCGGCGTGATGCTGTTATAGTCGCTGCCAAGAACATCCAGGTTGTCGCGCAGGATCACGATCCATGCATAGGAATTACCGTAAAGCTTCTTGGAGATGCACCACAATGTTTCATCTTTTTCAACGGTATAGTCGACATATTCGTATACTTTGGGTTTTGCAGATGCCGATTCTTTTTTCAAAGATAATTCTTCAAAGGGGTAGATCAGGTCAGGATTCTCGCCGATCATTTCGCGATTCCAGTCGTAAATATCGCGCCACATCGATACAACGCCATATTCTTTTTTTGCGATCTTGGTAAGGTAGTCGTTCGGCTGGATCATGTACTTAATCCAGATATGGGTTTCTGCAGGCTGAAGGACTTCTTCGGGAAGTTCTTCAACAGCTTCAGCATCTTCTCCGACAAGCGGAGCTTCTTCAACGACCGGAGCTTCTTCAACGACCGGAACATCCGCAACGGGTGTTTCTTGTGCGACCGGAGTTGCTGTGTCGTCAACGACTTCTTTGGCGCCGCAGCCGATAAGCATAAGCACGGTCAGAAGAACAGCAAACAGGGGTAAAAAACGTTTCATATCATTATCTCCTAATATTTAAATAAAACCCACACTTAAAGGTAAGATGAATAAAGATGTTTGTCAAGCTTTTCTCAACGTTGCCAGCAGTTTTTCGGCAATGCGGAAAGGACTTTGTTGCGCGGAAGTCGCGGACTGCAGCTCTTTACGCAGAAGTTTTTGTTTTTCCGGTGTCCAGAAATGGGCGGACAGGGTGTCGTTGACGATCTGAAAAACCTTGTTTTTCATGCGTTCGCTGCGGATCGAATGCCAAGCCTGCTGTTTTTCCAGCATGTCCCGGTAATCATGCAGGGCTTTCAGAACCGCTTCAACCCCGTCCCCGCTGGTGGCAATTGTCCGGAGAACAGGTTGTTCCCATGGTAAAGTACTGTAATTTTTTCGCAGTGCGATCAGGGAACGCAGATGCATGATCATGGCTTCGACGCCGTGGCGGTCCGCCTTATTGACAATAAATATATCGCTAATCTCCATAATACCGGCTTTCATTGCCTGGATATCATCTCCGGATTCGGGAACCAGGACGGTCAAAGTTACATCCGCCGCCTGGGCGATATCCAGCTCAATCTGACCTACGCCCACCGTTTCGATAAGAATGATATCAAAACCGTAGCCGTCCAGAATATCGCAGACATCATGGGTTTTTAGACTTAATCCGCCCAGGCTTCCGCGGCTTGCCATAGAACGGATGTAGACATTTTCCCTGCCGCTGAGTGCGTTCATGCGGATCCGGTCGCCCAGAATGGCGCCGCCGGTAAAGGGAGAGGAGGGATCAACGCTGATTACTGCGGTTCTTTTACCTGCATCGCTGAAAGCCGCGGCAAGACAGTTGACCAGGGTGCTCTTCCCGGCTCCGGGCGGGCCCGTCACACCGATGCGGTAGGCAAATTTTCCCGATTTCCAAGCCTTGTCAAGTAAAGCCTCGGTCTTTGAACCGCCGTTTTCAACTTCACTGATATCCCGCGCGAGCTGTTTAACGATCAGCGTGTGTTCATCCATCAACAATCTCGGTGTCGTAAGTGATCTTCGTGCCGGATTTTAACATATTGGCTACGGTACAGTATTTGTCGTAACTCAGGTCAACGGCGCGCCGGAGATCCGCCAGGGCTTTTTCGCCGCCGGCGGAATGCAAGACAAAACGTAAACGGATCTCCGTATAGATTCGGGGATGTTCTTCCCGCTTTATTCCCGCAACAAAAATATCCAGATGAGAAAAAGGTGTACGCTTCTTTTTTAAAATCGAAAGGGTGTCCATTCCGGTACAGGCGCCCAGCGCTTGCAGTAAGAGTTCCGAAGGATTGCTCCCGGCAGCGTTCCCGCCATTTTCCGCTTTGGAATCAATCATCAGCCAGTGCCCGGAATCACCCTTTGCGGCAAAGGTCAAATCCGTATTCAAACTGTGCAATTCCACCCGAATGGTATCTGACATACGCAACTCCTTTTTTGATGTTAAATATAAAAAGAAAAAGATTCAAATACAAGAATCGCGCAGACAGGAACCAAGAAAACAGAAAGTGTCAACTGTTCGGGACAAGAAATTTCTCCGGAATTGCACAAGAAAAAATATTTGCTTTGAAAAGAATTGTTTATATATTTGACGGCTTTTTAATGGGTTGTCGTCCAACGGCAGGACATGCGGCTCTGGACCGTAGTATCGGGGTTCGAATCCCTGCAACCCAGCCAGAGATGGCGCGTTCGTCTAGCGGTTAGGACGCTGGCCTCTCACGTCGGTAACACGGGTTCGAGTCCCGTACGCGCTACGTTGATATGTATGATGCGCCCGTAGCTCAATTGGATAGAGCGTCTGGCTACGGACCAGAAGGTTAGGGGTTCGATTCCTCTCGGGCGTACGCAGAACCTGCCGGAAGGCAGGTTCTTTTTTTACGGAACAAATTTTGGGAATTCCAAACGGCGCTTGTGACCTTACGCCGCAAAAATACACCGCCTTCTCAATGAAGAAAATGAAAGTAAAGAAAAAGAACGAGCAGGAAGGCGATTATGTGCCAGATCAGCGAACGTGTCGGACGCCGTCTCGGATGCAAGGAACGAAAATGCAGACGCTTGTCCTCATCGGGATCTTTGATGATCCATCGCGAGCGGCGAATGGGTTGCGGCATATCAGAACTCCCTTGTTTCTCCCCTAAAATTCGCAGGAATTTTTCGCCTTGTCAAGAATTAACTTATTAAAGAGAAGCAAGAAGGATTGCGAAGCTCCGGAACATTACAGAGAAGGGGGGCGAAGGCCGCTCATCCTGACAGACCGGAACTGCGATTGGTCCATTGTCCATTGAAAAGAGGGAACTTTTAGCTTGTCCGGTATTTAACATTTTGTTATATTGCAAAATGACGAAATGAAGCGGAGGCCCAATGACAGGAGTGGAAAAGCAACGGCTTGAGTATCTGGCGCAGATCTTTAAGGCGCTGTCGCATCCTGCCCGGCTTTGGATCGCGGAATCCCTGCTGAAACAAGAGCGTTGCGTACACGAACTGGTTGAGGAACTGGGCCTGAACTTTTCCACGGTTTCGCAGCATTTGTCGGTTCTGAAACAAGCCGGCATCATTGAAGATGACAAGCGTGGGAAAAACGTGTATTACCGGCTGAAAGCAGTCTGCGTCAGATCCGTGATCCGCTGTCTGGAAGAGGGAATTGCTAACCCGCACCGGAAATCCGGAAAAGAATAAAAATGAAAGGATGATAAATGAAAAGTAAAAAAATCGCAAAATTCATGTTTACGGGAGTCCTGCTTCTGCTGTCGGCGGCGTTGCTGTTTGCGGCATGTTCCGGAGGTGATAAAGCGGAAAGCAAGGTAAAAAGTACAGCGAATACTTCTGTAAATACTTCCGAAAAATTGCCGAAAATGGTGGATTTCAAATCTCCGACTTGTCCGCCCTGCCGCGCAATGGAGCCGATTCTTGCGGAACTGGCAGTGGAATATGATCACGCCTTTGAACTTGAATTGGTGGATGTGTCGCTTCCCGAAAACCGCGACCGCGCAATACAGAATTCCATTCAGTACATTCCTACCCAGATCTTTTATGATCCTGACGGTAAACAGATCTTCCGCCATACGGGATACTATTCCAAACAGGATATTCTGAACAAATGGAAAGAGCTGGGTTATGACATGAGTTCTAAAAATTAAATCCGGACCGGATATCGAAAAATAAAGAGGCACTTATATGCCTCTTTTTTTTGTGGCACAAAAATCAGCAAAAAAACGCCGATTTGAAATGGGAATCACAGCACCGTAATTTTTGAAAAGCAGTTTTTATTCTTCGTCTGTCCGGATGGATTTGATCGCGATCAGCTGGGGGGAAGGCTTAAAGACTTTCTTAACCATGGGGAGAAAGCCGCTTTCGGCTTTCTCAATTTCGTACTCCGCCTCTTTTAGTGCGCCCGCCCACATCGTGGCAAAACCGGGATGCTTTTCAAACATCAGATGGATGGCCTTGTCGTAGACATAAAGGACGTGCAGCTTGTCCCTGCCGGGTTTTTCCTTGAGAACCGTGATCGTGGAACGCAGATTGTCGTTGATCTGGTGTTGTTCGTTCAGTTCCTTCTGAACCGCTTCATTGCCTTTTGCGGAAATGTGCATCTGTGTGTTCAAGTGACTTTTTAAGCGCTCGTTTTCTTCTACATAGGTCTTAATGCGGGATTTGTTTTTGATCTTTGACTGTATCCACACAACAATGCTGAACAGCAGTCCGATGCTAAGACCCGCAAGCAGCGAAGAAAAAGAAAAAGTAAAGTTTTGCATAAAAGCCCTTTCGCACATGATAAGTAGAGGAATGTACGACCATTCCCGGAAAGATGTCAAGCCGGAAGATAAAAAACACCCCGGTTTTGAATACCTTCAATTCGGACGGCCCCTAACGACGAAGTAGTTTATTTTCGCGGTTTAGATGTTCCGGCTTTTCAGATATTTATACCAGATGTTCATGCTCTCGATACGGCCGGAGATATTTGTATTGTTGACCAACCTCCCGGCGTATGTATAGCGGCTTTTAGCAAAGGTGATATTCATTCCCGGCGATGCGGCGCGGGCAATGGTAAAAACGCTGTGAATGCCTTTCCCGGGCAGTGTGTTCTCCATATACCTCAGCAAGTGCAGAGCAAGACCGTATCCCCGGCGTTCCGGCAGGGTGGCAAAATCGGTCATTTCGGCATGTCCCGCTTCAAAGTCCTTCTCCGCAGAGGCCAGTGCGATCAGCTTGCCCCGGGTTTCCACGCCGTAATAATCGACGTTTCCCTGCATGGTCTTTTGCAGATAGGCCGTTTCATGAATTGGGAAAGGATAGGAGGGAAAGACTTTCCGGTAGATTTCCGCCATTTGCTTCAGATCGTTTTCCCGGCATTGACGAAGACGGAAATGCGGATTGAGAGGTTTGATCAGCCCCTTTTGTTTTTTCAGGGCAAGATGGATGTTCTCAAGATAATGTTTAATATCTTTTTCGCGTTTTCTTGAGGCATTGTTGAAATATGCAAGAAATAAACCGTTCTCGCACTTACGGTAAAAATTTGGAATTTCGGCTTCGATCTGGAAACCCGCTTCCCGGAAATCGGTGCTCAGGGATTCCGGCAATTTGGCAAAGATCTTTCCGTAGCCTTCTTCTTCCGCCAGGTGGCGCAATCGCAAGGGAAGGTCCTCAATGCCGGAATCGGAGGCTTTCATCAGATAAATGCGGTCATTAAAGGGACCGTGTTGAATATGGGAGCCGCAGGGCAAGGTTTCCACAACGTCGTATTTGGATTGTTTCATGTGAAGGTATTATTCTTTGTTACGCCGTTTATAGCGGGGATTGTTGGCGGGGACCAGCGAAATGGCATCATCGTAATCGGCCAGGAGCTTTTCAATGCCAACAGCCTTGTATTCTTCAGCATCTTCCAGCTTCAGAAGCAGGTCGCAATCGTCACAGTTCCGGTCACAGAAAGTGGGTTCGTAGGAATCCGGTTCTTTGTAGGTGCTGATCACGCCTTCATAATTCCGCAGGATGACCTTGTTCGTGGACCAGGAGATCAGATAGTTGGGCATGACCGGGATCTTGCCACCGCCGCCGGGTGCATCGATTACGTAGGTTGGTACGCAAAAACCGCTGGTATGCCCGATCAAGCTCTCCAGGATCTCAATGCCTTTCCCCACAGGAGTGCGGAAATGGCTCAGGCCTTCGGAAAGGTCGCATTGATACAGGTAATAAGGGCGGACACGGTTATAGACCAGCTTGTGGACCAGCGATTTCATGATGCGGGGACAGTCGTTGACACCGGCCAGCAATACCGACTGATTCCCGAGCGGAAAACCTGCGTCTGCCAGCATCCTGAGCGCTTTTCGTGATGTTGCGGTTATTTCGCGCGGATGGTTAAAATGCGTATTGATCCAGACAGGTTGATGTTTTTTTAACATCCTTACAAGATCGTCTGTAATGCGGAAAGGGAGAACTACGGGTGTGCGGGTTCCGATACGAATGATCTCGACATGCTCGATCTTGCGTAGCTCTGTCAGGATCCAATCCAGATATTCGTCCGAAAGCAGAAAAGGATCACCGCCGCTAAGCAGCACATCCCGGATGCGCGGCGTGTTTCGGATATATTCGATGCCCTGAAGGATTTGTTTTTTTCCGGGAATGCTGTCCACATCGCCGACCCGGCGTTTACGGGTGCAATGGCGACAGTACATAGCACAGGTGTTGCTTACCAGGAACAATACCCGGTCGGGATAACGGTGCGTGATGCCGGGTACCGGACTGTCGCGGTCTTCGCTGAGCGGGTCGGACATGTCGCTTTTGAGGACGCGGAGTTCGTCGATCACCGGGAAGCTCTGCTTAAAAATCGGATCATTCTTAATGTCTTCAGTATTGATCAGGGAGAGATAATAAGGCGTAATGGACATGGGGAATTTCTCGCTGATCTTTTTATATTGCTTCCGGATATCGTCCGGGACCTTGATATCGAGCAACTTTTCAAAGGTCTCAAGGTCGCGCACGCTATGGCGAACCTGCCACTTCCAGTCCTGCCAGTTCTTAAGGGTCGTACCTTCGATCTCGTTATAAATATGTTTTTGTCGCGTTGATAGCATGGGTCTTCCGTCTTGTATTATTGCATCCATTGTTCCAATTCCAGCAAATTCGCCACCTGCTTCAAGGCCTCGGTCATGCACTGCTGCTCCTCTTTGCTCATTGTAGAAATAAATACGGAAAGTTTATTCTGCAACAAGGGCGGTGTTTTCCGTATCATATCTCTTCCGGACGCTGTTAAATCCAGAAAAACTTTTCGGCGGTCATCCCCGGAACGCTTACGCTCGACAAAACCTTTGTTTTCCAGTCTGTCCGCGATCCCGTTGACGGTGCTTTCACTCAGGCTCGCCGCCTTTGCCAGATCTTTCAAAATGATCGTACCGGAATTGGCCAGGATATCCAGACAGAGATATTGCGGCGTTGTCAGTCCGTAACGCTCGTTCAGTTTTCGGGAATAGATGTCCACCGCACGTGTAATGCGCCGCAGAGAACGCAGAATATTTGCCTCGTATTTCTCGCTGTCGTTCATCGGATTTCCACTCCATTAAAATAGTTTCTATACAAATCATTCGCACAAGAAGATATAAGCCCGGGCCCGGAATGTCAAGTGTTAATTGTTTTTTATCCGCGGACGGAAATTCGTTGAACGCCGGTGTTTGCACACGGACATGTATATAAAATATGCGCTGGAATAAATAATGTGTGCTGCCGTGTTTTTACGATCATTCAATTAAAATGATAACAAAATTAAAAAAATCGAAGAATAAGCTTGACTTACGCTTTTAAATTGACTATCTTACTTATTAGTAATCATTACGATTACGAAAAGGAAAAAGAAATGGCAGAGCGGAAACCGGAAAGCGTTTACAGAAATACCCGCCAGCGGACGCGGATCATGGAGTTGCTCCGTTCCACCGATACCCATCCGACCGCGAATTGGATTTACGATCAGATGAAAAATGAGTTTCCTTCGCTGAGTTTGGGCACGGTATACCGCAATCTGAATATTCTCGAAGAGCAGGGGCTCCTGGTTCGCATCAGTTCAGGAGGTACCTTTGACCGCTTTGATGCCGTTGTCCGGACGCATCCGCATTTCCGGTGCCGGAATTGCGGCAGTCTCTACGACATCAGGATAAAGGATCAGCCCTATTATCTGCTTCCCGGTGACCGAAGTACCGGGCACCTGGTTGAAAATCTGCTCATTGAATACCAAGGGATCTGCGGATCCTGTCTGGAAGACGGAAAACATCTGAATTGAGATGTAAGGTCCCGGCTTTTGCATTGAGAGAGAAATATTTGAGAAGAAAGAAGAAACCCGGAGAAACCAAAAATAAGGTTTACTCCAAATGATAAAACGAAAGGAATTACCATGGAAGAACACGTAAAAGAAAGCTATTCGATGCCCCTGATCGGCGATAAGGCGCCGGCATTTGAGGCGGTTACCACGCAGGGAAAGATCAACTTTCCGGAAGATTACAAAGGAAAATGGGTCATCCTTTTTAGTCACCCCGCGGATTTTACTCCGGTCTGCACGACCGAATTCATGACCTTTGCCAGCATGCAGGAAGACTTTAAAAAGCTGAATACCGAACTGATCGGACTTTCCATCGACAGCCTGTACGCACACATCGCCTGGTTGCGGACGATCAATGAAAAGATCGAGTACAAAGGCATGAAGAATGTTGAGGTCAAATTCCCTGTCATTGAAGACCTTAAAATGGAAGTTGCCAAAAAGTACGGCATGCTGCAGCCGAACGCCTCGACCACCCAGGCAGTCCGGGCGGTATTTATCATGGACCCGGAAGCAAAGGTGCGCGCGGTCCTGTATTATCCGCTGTCTGCCGGCCGTAACATGGATGAGATCAAACGCCTGATCCTGGCGCTTCAGAAAAACGACAAGGACGGCGTGGCGACTCCGGCGAACTGGCAACCCGGCGATGACGTGATCATCCCGACTCCGGGTTCCTGCGGCGCCGCAAAGGAACGTATGCAGAGCAAGGAAGAAGGCAAATACTGCCTTGACTGGTTCCTCTGCCTGAAGAAGGACAAAGCATAATTTACATGCTCCCATATAAAAAAAGGCTGTCGGTTGACAGCCTTTTTCCTTTTAGCCTTATTCTTCTGTTTCTCTTATCAAAACGACCGGACCGATTGTTAAGAGCGATGATCGTTTGTAATAATCTACGGTTGTGTTAGAGCTTTTTTCAAATTTGTAGTTTTCAAGTTCTTCTCCTTCGGAATTTTCGATAGAGACTTCATATTCGCTGGCGGATTTGTTCTGGACAATTACATTGTCAGCATAAAGCTCCAGAAAACTAATATTAATCAGTCCTGCCGGAGACGATACGATATTGTCTTTCGTAAAAGTAAATTCGGTTAAGCTGCTTTCATCGGACCAGGTTCCCTGTATCCAGTTTGGGGGAGAAAAGGTTCCGCCCTCGTCAGGCGTAAAGACGCTCTGGCAGCCAACAATTAAAAACAGGGCAAGCAAAAATACGACAAGCCTTTTCATCATGTTCTCCTTTTTTTTCATGATTTGCGTTTTTTTCTTCATTTAAAATATATGATAATTAGAGGTAAATAGAAAATCAATTATTTATTAATCTTTGATAAAAACGGGAATATATTTTTTAAATCTGTTGTCTGAATATATAATGTATCGGTATAAAAAAAGACGGATGATCGCTTTTGGAACAATAATTTTTTATTATGAATATTCTTTCAAAAAAATTATTATAGAACGATATGGAATAAATAAGAAAAGAAATTCTTCGTAAAAAAAGGAAATACCGGCATGGA
>JAQVTR010000033.1 GCA_028699915.1 Fidelibacterota bacterium | reverse complement strand
GTTCCACGGCCTCTGTCTTGAACTCCCGCGGAAAATATCTTTTTGTCTCACGCATCTTTACTCCTTTTTGTTTCTCATATTAATATAAGGCTTATCTGCGTGTCCACAAAAATATAGGAAGTCCAGTTTAAGGTTTAAAGTTTAAAGTTTAATTCAAAATTTCAGATTTAAATGCGCTGGGGTGGGGGGGGGGGAATGGATTGGGTCAAAACAATTGACTCAAAATATTTGGGTCAAAATATTTGACCCAAAACAATTGACCCAAAAAGTACTTCTCCCTTCCGTCTACCGCTATTCTTCCCTGTCCGGATCCCCGATGATCACATCGTCGACCCGGGTAAAGCGCAGCATGCGGCGCTTGCCGTTATCCAGGATATAGAGCACATCCTGATAATAGCACAGTGCCATAGGATTGTTCATCAGGTCCGGATATTGCTGCAGGATCAATGTATCGCGGACGACAAGCGAATCGCTGACGTAGACGGAGTCGCTTAAACGGATCCATTCCTCACGTACGGCGACGGATTTTACAAAAGCACCGTCGGGATCATACATCTTGACGTCACGGTCAAGGGTGTCCAGCACAAAGATATTTCCCTCGGAGGACACGGCGATATCACGGGCATAGCCGAAGGCGTTCAATTCCATGATATCATCAATTCCAACAAGGAATTCTGAAGCGTAACTGCCGGCTCTCAGCTTATGTACCGCAAAATATTCACCGGTTTGCGTATAATACACATTTCCGGTTCTGTCAGAGCATAAGGATACCGGCTCGGATACGGTTCCGGCTCCGGTACCGGGCGTGGCGATAAAATCCTCGAGAATGCCGGTATATTGCCAGACATTCTGTCCGTTTGCCAGTCGTACCAGTACGGAGGGGATCAGGGTGATCTTGAGCATATAATTATTGATGGCATCTGCGGCATAGATCGATAGATCATTGGGCGATGCAGGTGCGAGGGATACAAAGGATTTATTCTGCGAAGCATAGATCGGATTGCCTTTGTGGATCAGTTCTCCGGTCTCGCTGTTGTACAAGCCGTTCCGGTTCATTTCCGATGCGGGATCATAAAATACCCGGGGTCGCATAAGCGAATCGATCACGGCTGTCTGAGTGCTGTCCACGATATCCGAATTTTCCTTTGCCGTCAGTCCCAGCGCCAATCCCGAAAGCGGATTCAGAAGGGTGTCCTTGCCGTCGATCCTGTATTCGCGTTGCGTTACGATCCCTGCAATGCCGATGCTTGCGGTAAATTGCGGCCAGAAATACACGACTTTTCCGTCATTGGCAAAATAGACGTTCATTCTTTCGTCCATGCAGACGGATGTGGGATTGACGGGCAGGCCATTAATGTTAAGATTGCTCAGCGTATCGTAAAAGGCCGCTTCGATTTCACCGGAGGGCCGGATGACACGGATGCGGTTTGCTTCGGGCTCGGCAAGATAAAGACGGCCGTCCCTGGAAGCAAAGATATCCACGGGATCGTTAAGCAATAGTTCCTCAAAAGTCCAGTTGGGCGTGATCTGCGAAAATTTGTTCGGATCGGTATTGATCCCGCCGCTGTTGCCGTTATTCGTCGGTAAGGGTATGAGCTCGGAGCAGCCGCTCAGCAGGAAAACGCCCGCCACTATGATTATGGGTATTTTCATTCGTCTTTTCATTAAAAATTATAACTCACTTGAATTTGGTTAACGATCCCCAGATAGCGGTGCGGGCGGAAAGCGTAATCGATCTTCAGTCCGGAGTTCCATTTTTCGGTACTGATTCCGAAACCCAGGGTAAAAGGCATATCGGTACCGATGCTGTAACCCGCTCTGATCTGGATGACGTCAAAGAATCCGGCATTTATGCCCAATACATAATTCTCGTCATTGTCGACAGGATGGTTCAGCTGGGCGGTCAGCAGCAGGTCCATAAAAGCATTTTCGTACACCGTCATCGAAGACCCGATATGGAAGGTGGTCGGCGGAGCAAAGGAGGCATAATCGCGCATATCGCCTTCCGGGGATTCGTATTGCCCGGCCGGACCTGCAGGCGTGCCGAAATTCAGCAGGGCGACACCCAGGGTCAGGTCCCTGAAGCCCGTCTTGTAATAGGTCCCAAGATCCATGACGATGCTGGTGCTGGCAAGGTCAAGATATTCTTCCCGGACCAGGCGCGCAGTAAAGCCGAAAGAAAAACGGTCACTCATTTTTCGGGAGACATTCAGTCCGAAGTAATAATCCGCATAGCTAAAATATTCGCCGGAGCCGTAGGGTTTGTATTCGGTGGTGATCTCCATGGCGTCCATGTGCAGGGTGCCGATCTCGAAGCCGACAGCCCAGGAAGCGAAAGTATGGCTAAGAGCAAGATATTCGTATCCGATGCCGTCAAACCAGTCCAGATGCGAAATGGCCACCGAAGTCCCTCCCAGCTGCACGGTATTGGCGGGATTCCAGTGAATGACGGAGGCGTCCGAAACCAGGGAGCTAAAGGCGCCGCCCATGCCCCCGGATGTCGCGGAGGGATCGATCTTGAGAAAATTGAATATCGAAGTGCCGGCACGCTGCCCGCCCAGTCCGGCCAGGGCTGCTGAAAAACTCAGCAGCAGCAAAAAAGCAGATTTTATCGTAATGTGCTTCATAATCAAAACCTTAAAAAGAGACCGAGCATGATCTGTCGGGGTGCATAATAGCGCGAGGGATCCTCGTTGGGATTCCGGCCGCCGTAATAGCTGTAAGAAATGATCTCGCCGGGATCATAGGGCTTGCCGGTAAAGGGATTGATTCTCCTGGGCACTTTGTGGTTAAAAATGTTCTGTACATCAACATAAAAACCGTAAGTCAGGTTCTTATAGTAAAAATCCTTCGTAAATTTCAGATCGACCGTCAGGTAGGGATCCGAGATCTCTGCGTAGGGATTGTCCGAACGGGAAGTCCCAATATACCAGACCGTTCCGTCGCCGGTGACAACCGTATCGAGGATCACACTTTCCGTGTAGCGTCTGCCGGATTGCGCCTCAATATGGGCGTTCAGCGACCAGTTGTTGTACCACCAGGGCAAATCGTCCTCCCTTAAATGGAAACGCAGGTTGGCGATCAGCCGGAAAGGTTCGTCCCAGCTCAGGTAATTTTCCGAGAGCGGTTTTTCCGGGATCATACCGGCCTCGACCAGCACGTTATCGTCCGGACTGGAACTTTTACCGGTGGTGACCGAGTAGCTGAAGGAAGCATCGCCGCTGAAGAAACGGCCGGCGGTTTGCCGGAACATGAATTCCAGTCCATAGGAGCGCGCATAGTCCATGTTCAGGTACATCATCATGCTGTAATTGCCTACCAGCGGATTGAAGGAAGTGATGGTCTGCGCGGTCTCGTAATCGAACATGTCTTTGTAATACGCCTTGAATTCGATGGCCGATGCGGCGGAAAATTTATGTTTCAGACCGATCTCGTAGGCAACGGTGGTTTTGGGATTCAGGTTCGGGTTGCCGATCAGGCTGTAAGGATTGTCCGAGATGGTGTTCAGTTTGGCATAAACGTAATTGTAGGTTGGCAGCTGTGAAAAATGCCCGTAGTTGAAATACAGTACGTCGTTGTCGGTCACCGGATGGCTGATGCCAAGGCGCGGACTGAGATGCCCCTTGAAACGTGCGCCGAAAAGACTGCTCGTTTCGTTAAAGTAGCGTTCACGGCCGGCCTGCGTAATGGTCAGGATGTCGGGATTCAGCATGGCCTGCGTGACCTCGTCGCCGATGAACCAGTAATCGTAGCGCATGCCGATATTGGCGATCATGCCTTCAAAGGTGATCATGTCCTGGATGTAAAAAGAACCGTCGGAAGGCTTGACCCGGTAATAGTCGTAGCTTTCTCCCAGTCCGGAACCCAGCCAGGGCTTGTAAATGTCGATGACCTGCATTTCCGTAAAGCGGTGTTCGAATCCCGCTTTCATTTTATGCCGGGTGCTGGGATGGTAGGTTAAATTCGTGGAAAGCGTCAGGTTCTTGCTCCAGTAATCGTACCAGTAGGGCGCGTCGCCGTGATCCCAGAACTCGTCGCCGGTAAAGACCACTACATTGCCGAATTCGTCGCGCGTCTGATACTCCGTCGGATCAATGTCAAGCACCTCGTCATATTCGCTCCAGTGCTTGTTCTGTACCGCCTTGTGGAAAGAAGTGAAAAAATGTCCCAGATTGACCGTATAAAAGAGCCGGGGATTGACGGTATGCGTCCAGACAGCGTTCAACACCTTGGATTCCCGGGTAAAGGTAGGATAATTATCAAGGATTTCGATGAAAGCATAGGGAAAGGACGAGGAAGTAAAGTAGCCCTGATTTACGTTGGCGGACTGGTTGTAGGAGAGTGAGAATTTATATTTCTGCATATAATTCCAGGAAAGCTTGGCCATGGCGGAGAGATTGTTTTCCTGGCGATTGCTGAAAACGTTCATCCATTCACGGTAGGGGAAGAGCCGTTCGGCGCCGGGCAGGTAGGAATCCGAAAGGTAAAGATATCCGCTGACAAAATACGAAAGGTATCCCGGTAGCAACTTGCTTTCGCCTTTGCTCAGGGGGCCGCCGACCGTAAATTCGATATTGTCGGTATTGACACCGTGACTGCCGAAGATCTGGTCGGTCTTATACCGGAACGAGCCCTCAAAATTGGCGGCGCCTTCCTTGAGTTTGACATCAATAATGCCGGACATGGCCTGGCCGTATTCGGCGTTGAAACCGCCGGTAATGATCTCCAGCTCCTTAATGGCATTCGGGTTCACATACAGGCTGGAGGTCTCGCCGGTCAGCGGGTCCTTGATGGAAAGCCCGTCCACGATGAACTGGCTTTCGTCCACGCGCCCGCCGCGGATATGGATCTCGTTATTCGATGTGCTGACGCCGGCCTGCTGGCCCACGATATCCGCCACGCTTTCCACGATCTTGCCCATGAGATCATCGGCGCTGACGGAAACGGAAGAGGCGGTAGAGGTCGCATCGATCAGGGGCTTGTCGCCAATGACCACCACATCCTCGCCCAGGGAAAGGACGGTGGTTTCCAGCGTGATGTCGATACGCCGCGTCTCTCCCTCTTTGAGCTCGATTCCGCCGTAGATATACTGCTTGTAGCCGATCATGGATGCGACAAGATCATAGGTGCCCTGTCCCATGCCGCTGATCAGATAGGAGCCGTCGGCGCCCGTTGCGGCGCCGTAATAGGTGCCGCGCAGAATAATGTTCACGCCAATCATGGGCTCGCCGCTTTTGGCGTCGCTTACCACACCGCGGATCACGGCGGCATCTGCAAACGCGGACAGCAGCAGGAAAGAAAAAACAATATATTTCAGTTTCTTCATCGTTATTCTTCGATCTCAAAGACATGCCGGAACAGGTCGTCAAGGTTATCGTTGCCGTTCAGATAATACAAAGGGATAGACATGTAATAGCAGATGCCGGTTCCGATGGGCGTTTCGATCATCACCGGCGGCGTGCCGCTGTAATCGCTGGTGTTCAGCGAGTCGTGTTCAAAGTAATATCGCAAAGTGGAGCTTGGTCCGGGTTCAATGGCATAAAGCTTGTCCGCCAGTGTCGAAGACAGTGTAAGCCGCAGTTCATTATTAAGGGTTTCATTCCCCCAGTTTGCCTCCACATTGACACCCGTAAACACCCGCCCGGTCGCGCTGTACTGATAAACCGTATCAATATCGGTAAATGTCCAGATCGTATCCGGCCTGCTGTTCGTAGCGACCTTTTGCGCATTGTTCATAAAAAGGATTCCGCCGTCGGCGACAAAGCGGGTCAGGGCCAGTGATGCTTCATTCAAACTGTTAAAGCCACGGAAGGTAAACCAGAACACCTTGGAAAAAGCACTGAGATTCTTTTCAATGTCCGCCGGAGAATAGGGAATGGGATTGGCCGTATTTGTGCTTGTTCCGCCGATTTCCCATACCGAATAAGCGTTTGAACCCGCAAGGTCATCAAAAATACCCGTGTAAAGGTTTTGGTGACTGTACAATAATTGATCGTTTTGATAATCATTGACGATCAAAATATCCCCAATCGCTTTATGGACATCCCAGCGCGTAATATAGGATTCTTCATCAGCAGGATCGGGAAAAGAGATGGTATTGCTCTCGGCTCCCGCAATATCGCGGACTTTAATAAAAATGCGGTGCGTTCCGGTATCGAGATTTGAAAGCATTATTTCTCTTTGACTGCCCGAAAGCAGGCTCCAGGAACTTGTGTCGTCCAAAGCATAGAAGACCTCGGTCACGGTTTCCGTTCCGTCAATATCCTGTACATCCCAGAAGAAGGAGTGATGCTGAAAGGAATAATGAACGGAATCTTCGGGGAAATAGCTCTGGGGGATGGAATTTAACTTCCACTCGATTGAAGGCGGGGAATTGTACACGGGGAAGGAGCATACCGCCGGCGAGGGGTCTGCCAGACTGTCGTTGTCGACTGCGCTCACAAAAAGACTGTAAATGTCAAACTGTGTCCGCAGCGGCAGGTAGAAGATCGCCGATTCTTCCCGGGTAAAGACAGCTGAGTCCATATAGGACCAGCGGTAATAGTATCCGATCACATTCCCATCGGGATCATCGCCCCACCAATGGACTTCCTGCACCGAAATATTGGTATCCAGTCCCGTTATCAGCGTATCCTGTACCCAAACGGTATCGCCGTTGTTGATCCAGTAATCGCCCGGGCCCAGTGCGGTATCGGGATTGAAGAAAAAGGAAATATAGGTTTCCGGCGGCAGATTTTCATAGGTAGAGGGCGGAAGTTTGGGATGGAACAATCCGCAGGCTGCCGGGATCAGCAGGATGAACAGAAGCAGAGCAGAGTAACGGAAACGGCTTGTAATGTGCATTTTCTTTCATGAAAGGGATCCCGCGGTTCTATGCGAAGCACGGGATCCCGTGTTATCGGATTTACTTCAAGAGCAGCATTTTCCGGGATGCCGTGTATTCGGGTGTGATCATCCGATAGATGTAAACACCCGAGCTGTGGCGGGAGGCATTCCATTTCAGTTCGTAGCTGCCGGCGCTGAAGTTCGCGTTGGCCAATTCTTCCACCAGGCGTCCGTTCAGGTCATAGACCTGCAAACGGACCTGAGTGGCATACGGCAACTCGAAGCACAGCGTGGTTAGGGGATTGAAGGGGTTCGGATAGTTTGCACTCAGCTTAAACGCGGAGGGGAAGGGATCGATCGCGGTTTCCGGTGTCGTAAGCTTAGTGTAAGTAACGTCTGAAGATTTCCGGAGTTCGAGTTTGGCAGAACCGTAGCTGTAAAAAGCCAGACCGGTGAATGTGTTGATGCTGTCTCCGACAAGCAGCGTATCCCGCGCATTGAAAACCGCATTTTCCATGTAATTAATATCCAGAACGGAATCTGCAACAAAGTCGTCATCAAGCAGGAAACTGTTCAGGCCGTCGGTGACGGTAATATCATATTCGTTTACGGCGCTTATTTTAGCAGGAGCCGTCAGCGATACCAGAACACCTTCATACGCTTCAAAATTGTTTTCGAGTTCATCAAGGGTGACCGGCAGGGGAGCGGGCGGGAATTCACCGGCAAGATCGATTCTAACGGTACCGACAATATACGTGTTCTTCTGCCATTTGTCGTAACTGTCATGATCGTCATCCACTTTGCCGCTTACGGTAACCAGGTCTCCAATGTGCAGTTTTTTCAAGGTCAGGGTATCCGTCAGGACCCAAACGGCATTCCAGGGGTCCGATGTTGCCGCAACGGAAACAATTCCGCGGCCGTTGTTGTCGGTAAACCCGACGCCCTGACTGCCTTCCATTGTGACATAAGCGACGATTTCCACACTGCAGCCGTGCAGAGGGCTGAGGCCGCTCTGCGCATGGGTGTATTGGATGTCGTAGATTGTGGGTGCATTATCAAGAACTTTGTAGGCAAAGAGACGTTCGTTGTATTTCTCGGGAAGCGCCGAGACATCACTGGAATCATCGGTAAAATAATAGTAGTATTCGACAATAGCGTTATTGCTTTGTTCCGGTATAACCGCCGACCATATGTCGTTTCCGGTGTCGACCATGTCAAGTTCCGTGAACGCAGCGCCATCGACTTTGTAATAGAGTTTTGCTGTTTCGATTTTTCGCGCGGTAAATGCATGGATGGAAACGGTAACACTCTGGTCCGAAGCCGGTATACCCGAGGGGGAACGCGTTGCATCCATCAGCATAACAGGGCCATCGCCCAGGACAATATCGTGCTTGTACAATGGATTGATATTGTAAGTCGTAGAGTCGTCATAAGATCCGTAATGGTGGTAAACCCAGCCGTTAATCGATTCAATGTTGGTACCGACAGGTGCACGCATAAAGGCGTTCCCGGCTCTTGAAGCAAGGCTGTCGGAATCGTAACCGATCAGGCAGGAACCACTGCCGTCGTCAACCTCAAATATATAATACTGGACATCATTGTCTTTAATGACGGCATTTTCAATCTTTACAAAGCAATTGCCCCATTGTTCTGCTGTAACAGGATGTCTAAGATCGCCTGTTTTAATAAGTGAGGTATCCGGCAGATCGACATCAAAATCCAGTACGACGATATCCCCGCGCAGGAAAAATTCGGTCATATTTGCAGGAGCTCTCGTAAATTCATCGATATAGCCGCTCATTTCGATCAGATCGCCGGCAAAGAGGTCGGGATATATGGAGGCATCGGCGTTATAAGAAAGAATGGCGCTCCAGGGGCCGCTGTGTACATCGGACAGGATGAATTTAACGCCGTCGCCGGCAAAAGAAATACCGGTAGGCATGGTTACGATACCTTTTACGTGAATTACGTTATTGGTATCGCCGACAAAATAGGACATATCCGACATTTCATCATCCGGGGTTTTCATCAGGTCGGATACGCGTACCTGCTGGATACGCTGAATACGGGTGTATGTCGTGGTTTCACCGATCTTGGGCCCTTCAACAATATCCCAGGCAAGTCTCGGGAGTACTTTAAAAGCGGCATTGCCGTAATATAGCAGGCCGCTAATTGAAAGGCAGTTCTGGTACTCTTCGGGCCAGAAATAGTAAGGGGCCATGTCCTGATTAGCGATCTTTAAAACACCGCTGCCATCATTCACTTCCCATTCGCCGTTCCCGGTATTCCCGCTGCTGATAGCGGCATTGTTCACCCGGATCAAACAGGCTTCATACTGTTCGTCTCCTGCCGTACCGGTTGTTAGCGCTGTTGGAGCAAAACATCCTACGCCGGCTTTTTCGTGCACCAGCGATGTTACGCTCGCGATCTGGGTCATGCCGTTGGTTTCGACGACCGTTCCGCTGACCGTGACGGAATCGCCTTGGGCGACAATGACGCCTTCTGCGACCAGGTCTTCAACGGGAACGCCCAGATCGACCATGATCCCGTTCCAGGGACCTTCCGCATCGTGAATGAACATGATATTTCCGCCAAAAGCGTAAGGTTCGCCGGATACAATACCGGAAACCGTCACCGTCTGCCCTTTCAGGGGCGAGTCTCCGCTGGCGGCTGTTGTATACTGTATGTCTCTGATGCTCGTCGCAAAGGCGGCGGCGCCCAACAGGACGGACATAAGCATGAGCAGTATTTTTTTCATTAGGATCTCCTTTATTTATTTTATGACAAGGAATCTGCCTGTTTTAACAAATCCAGTTTGTTTGTTTTCCACGGCGAACAGGTACATGCCGGTCGCCAGCGCCTGGTCATGATCCGTGATCAGGTCCCAGGCATGTTCGCCGCCGGCATAGACGGTCTCTGTACCCAGCGCCGCTTCCAGCCGCCGGGTTCCGGCTCCGGAATAACCAGGGGCGTCGTGTTCGATGGTCTTTACCAGTTCCCCCGAGATCGTGAAAACGCGGATGGTCGACTGTTGCGGCAAGCCGGTGAACCAGACCATGCGGTCGCGCACGCCCAAACCGTCCCAGCTTGCACCGATCCGGTACGGATTGGGATAAACACCGACTTTCGTCATTTCATCGTCAATGGCCATTTTGCCGGTAACGACCGTGACCCTGTTTTCGAGCTGCGAAGATTCCAGCGATTCCAGACCTGTGCGCGGATCGCCCCGGTCATAGGATGTAACGGCAAAAATATTTTTGTCCGGCCAGCCGTTCAGCAGGTTGCGGTTCTCGAATTTATAGTGGAAGGTGTCCTGTCCGAAAACTTCGTAAGAAGGATTGCCGAGTTCGTCCTTGATGCGGATATAATCAAACCCGGTATTGTAACCGAATTCGTTGATCAGGTCAAAGTTGGCCAGCAGGGTCCATTCGGCGCTGACGCCGGATGTTTTTCTGCGGGCATAGATTTTATAGCCCTCAAAATCCCGCTCACGGGAAATGGGATCTTCGGCAAATTCCGGAAGATTGTTCCAATACAGCGTTACTTTTCCCTCTTCGGGTACGGCTTGCAGTTTAGGGGAGGGGGGCGGAGCGGGCAGCACAAAACGGTCGAGTATGCCGTTGCCGTTCTGATCTTCGTTGATGTCGTGGTCAAGTCTGCCGTTTCCGTTGATATCTTCGCCGTTAAAGGCCTTTTGCGCCCAGTCGGCATTGATGCGCAGGAGTTCTCTGCGTGCCGGACTGTCATTCTCGTCCTCATTGGCCCAGCGGCCGCAAACCACGGCAAATGCGACGTCGATGGATTCGCCGGCCGGGATCTGCCAGGATGAACTGTCCGAAGACGCCGGAAAGGTCCCAAAAGGTCCTGCAGAGACCAGAAGCATCCAGCTGGCGGGCGTCGAAGGATAGCCCTCGTCAGTGTACAATTCATTGCCCGGATGCCGGGGCGCTGAAGTTCTCAGTTTTTCGTAGCGTTCCTCGTCCGTCAGCGGCATAAAATATTCCGGATAATCCCGGTCCGCGGAATTGTTCCACTTCCATTGATTGTAGTAAGTGTCCCAGAAAGCGCGGGGAACCGTTTCGGTCCCGAGAAAGGTGAATCCCACATAACTCTGCGCATAGCCGTTATCGCCGTCGGCATCGAACTGATAGGCGATATCCCTGTCAAGTCCTTCAAAAGCATCATCGGGCACAGGGTCAAAAACCGATTCATCAAAGCCGTTCTGGTTATCGTACCAGCTCCATCCGCCGCCGGGTTCGTAAATACTGGTATAGTTCATGTTGCCCACCGCGGCGTCCGCCCAGATGCCCACATAGACATCCTTGATGGTGTTGGAACCGATGTTGGTGATATGGTAATTAAGAATGACAAAGGCATCCGTAAAGGAATAGTTCCAGGTATAGGTCTTCATTTCCACCTGAATGTGCAGGGGCTTGTGATCGACGACATCTTTCTCATCATGAAAGATCGCCGTATAGTCCTGATGGGAGATGGCATAGGGCGAGTAGACTTTGGAGGTGGGAATGGAGGAACGCTCAAAGACGGAATCGCCGTTGTTGGTAAATTCAAATCCCTGGGCGCCATAATCGAAAACACCGTCGACCACGCCGGTACTGACGCGTTTTTCCCCGTTGATCATACCGCCGACCCAGAGACCGCCATAGGACATATGCTCGACCTGTTCCTTGATGTTGTCGGGATACTGCCGGTACATGCAGCTGGGTTGATTCGGATTGTTGTAGCCTTCGCCGATCACGCCGAAGTTTGTAATGGTCAGGCCCAGCTGACCGACGGTGGTATAATGCGTGTAGTCGGCAAACAAATCCGTGGTTTTTTGCAAAGATTGAGGATAGCGTTCATTCGCCGGCAAAAAAGCCGGAAGCGTCATAACAGCAACGATCAGGAAACGCAAAATGAATTTCACTAAATCCTCGAATACCTGTTGCAAAGATAACGGCATTTTCGATAAAAGTCAAAATGAAAAAAGGAATTTTTACATCAATATATTGCGGTATTCGTCTGCAAACAGATACAAGATATCCGAAATCCGGAAAAAACTCCGCCTCCCCGGCTCTTAAATCTTAAATCTTGAGTCTTGAATCTTGCATCTTTTAGCCTGCCTGTCAGCGGCGAGCCATGCCGAAGCCCTGATCGTTCGGGATGAAGGCTGGATGCTCGAAGAGCGTAGGAGCATGCTCACCCTAAGTGCTCCGAAAAGGAGCGAACCGCGGCTGGATTGAAAAGATTATTTCTGCTAATTCAAAATTTAAAATTCCAGATTCAATTCGCGTGAGGAATACATTGACACAATGCGACTATTTTAAGAGCAGCGGGCACGGCGGCAGGGCTGGGTTTTGAAGAGAATTTTGGCGTTTATTAACCGTTTGTCTTATCTGTATGCAGATATAATTTTATTCCCAAAACGGATGCTTATCCCAGCTCTTTGTAAAACCTAACTTATGTATTGGCAATCCGGGATATTCGCAGAATAATCTAAGAATCTCTTTTCGAATTTAATGTTCACTGCTTAAACTTTTACACAGATAGATCAATTTGCTTCTTAACGATATTTCAATGATCTCAGCTGATTTAAAAAGAAGCGATCGTAACTTTTGATCAAATTCATAACGAATAATAACATTTTCAAAACAAGCGTTTTTGCCAAAAATATGTAAGGTTTTATTTATCTGTATATCCCACCAATAAACCTCCAGACGATAATAACTGATCCTGGAAAACATATTATTGGCGTTATTCTTATCTTTCATTATCATTCCTCTGCTTTTGAGCAGGGTAATTTGTTTATCAATGGTCTTTGTATTATTTTCAGCCATAATAAAAAAGGACCCGCGAGCAGTTCTTATGGTATGCCGCGCGGGTACTGTTGATATGGTGTGTGATTTAAGTTTATACCATGCAAATTATTTTTACTCCAGCTTGTTTATGATCCCTGTAAAATTTATACTTAAACCTGTTTCTTTCAAACAGGCAATTCCGGAGTGTGATTACCGACACAATATTCATCTCCACATTAGCGCTATCATCGCTATGCATTTGGTGCAGGATTCAATGTTCAAAGAACAAGCTTATTCCGCTGACCAATCTTCCCAACTTCCGACTTCTGTCTTCTGAATTATCTTGTACCCCGAACAGGAATCGAACCTGTAGCCTACGGTTTAGAAGACCGTTGCTCTATCCAATTGAGCTATCGGGGCATTCTGCCTTCTGACTTCTGTCTTCCGGCTTCTGCCGGTCGTCGGGGCGAGAAGATTTGAACTTCCGACTTCCTGCTCCCAAAGCAGGCGCGCTAACCGGGCTGCGCTACGCCCCGAATGGTTTTGGCAGATAAACCTTGTCAAGTGAAATCGGGGCGCGAGGCCCCGGGTGGGTGAATGATGGGACTTGAACCCACGACCACTTGGGCCACAACCAAGCGCTCTGCCAACTGAGCTACATCCACCATAGAAAGCGCGTTAATATAAGTCAAAGCTTTTAAAAATGGCAATAGTTTTTTCGTGATGCGCTTCCTTATTCCGCCAGCATCTCGGGCCGGACGCAGACCACGCCGGGCAGTGCACAAACAGCCGCTGCGGCACGGTTTGCAAATTCCGCAGCCCTTTCCAGGGGAAGGCCCGCGCTGTATAGCGCCGCCAGCACCGCGATCACCGTATCGCCGGCGCCGGTAATGTCCGCCGTCTGAAGCTTGCGTGCCGGATAATAATGCCGGGCTTCCGGCGTTTGCAGCAGCATGCCTTCGTGACCCAAGGTGATCAAAAGATTTTCGCAGCGCAGTTTTTCGCGCAGCTCCGTCGAAAGCGCTTCGGCATCTTCGTACGCGGCAATGCGCTTAGCGCTCATACGTTCGGTCTCCGTTCGGTTGGGCTTGATCAAAAAGGCTCCGCCATAAGAAAAAACATGATCAAATTTGGGATCCACAAAGACCGGAACGTCCGCATCGGCAGCCAGGCGCAGGATCTCCGGGATCAGGCGCGGGGTCAGAACGCCCTTGTTGTAATCCTGGACGATGCAAGCGTCCGAGGTCTTCAGCGCACGGCGGACCTCCTGCAGCATTTTGTCTTCCAGATGCGGGGGCAGGGGGTCGCGCTGTTCCATATCCGAGCGCAAAAGCGCTTTGGCGCCGTCGAAAAAACGCGTCTTGGATGTCGTGACGCGCCGCAGGTCCCGCAGCAGCCCCGTTTTTTTAATGCCCGCCTTCTCGCAGAGGTATTCCAGCCGGAAAGCCTCGTAATCGTCTCCCAGAACGCCGATGATCTCCACCGATGCGTCCAGGGAACGCAGATTGTTGCAGACGTTCAGAGCGCCGCCCGGGACTTCGTTCCGCTTTTTTACATCCAGAACGGGAACGGGGGCTTCGGGAGACATCCGGGTGACGCCGCCGTAGCTGAAAATATCCAGAATGACATCGCCGATCACACAAAAATGCCGGTTCCGTAATTTATGCAGCGCGTTTTCAATCATGCTCCAATTTATGCTAAAGCCAAATGAAAAAAAAGCGAAAAGCGGGGATAAAAGCATTTATAAGCCGGCAAAAATTGATTATATTCGGGCATAAAAAACTTGGCAAACGAGGTGCTGTCTTGCTGAACCGAAAGATCGACCGATACAATACGGACTGTCTGAAATACGACGCAGTTGAAAAAGTCTTTGGAACCCGCGATATCATTCCACTCTGGGTAGCGGATATGGACATTCCCGCTCCCCGGGAAGTGCAGAAAGCCCTGATACGCCGCGTGCGGCATCCCGTCTATGGTTACTCCCTGCACAACAAATGTTTTTTCGAATCCATTATCAAATGGCTGAAACGCTTCGACTACAGCGTCGAAAAAGAATGGATCACCTGCACGCCGGGCATCGTGCCCGCCATCAATATTGCCGTTATGGCCCTGAGCGAGCCCGGCGATGAGATCATTGTCCAACCGCCGGTGTATCCGCCCTTTTTCTACGCCGTCACCGATCAGAAACGAACCCTGGTCACCAATCCGCTCAGGGAAGAGGAGGGCCGTTACCGCATCGATTTCGACGACCTGGAGCGTAAGATCAGCGTTAAAACGCGCATGCTGATTCTCTGTAATCCGCATAATCCGGTGGGCAGGGTCTTTAGCCGCGAAGAACTGAGCCGGCTCGGGGACATTTGCCTGAAGAACAATATTGTCATCGTTTCGGACGAGATCCATGCGGATATCGTCTACGCGCCTTTTAAGCATGTTCCCATCGCCTCCATCGACAAGAAGTATTCCGATATTACCATTACCTGTATGGCGCCCAGTAAGACCTTTAATATTGCCGGATTCGCGACCTCAGAGATTATCATTTCGAATGAGGAGATCCGGAAAAAATTCCGCCACATCACCGAAACTCTGCACATCTGCAACGGGAATATCCTGGGTGATGCGGCCCTGATCGCCGCCTACAAATACGGCGAAAAATGGTTGAAGGAACTGATGCGCCTGCTTGAACACAACATCGATTTCGTGATCTCCTATGCCGAAGCGAATATTCCCTCCCTGAAGATCCGGCGGCCGGAGAGCACCTTTCTGCTTTGGCTGGATTGCAGGGAATGGGGGATGACGCAGGAAGCGTTGAACCGTTTTTTTATTCAGGAAGCAAAGATGGGACTCAATGACGGCAGCACATTCGGAGAATGCGGTACCGGCTTTATGCGCATGAACATCGGCACCTGCACCTGCACGCTGAAAAAGGCCATGGAACAGCTGCGCAGCGCAGCAGAAAAACGCGGACTGATCTGATCCGCGGATCTCCGCGGAATTTCAGTCCGCAAATTCACACGAAATTTCACTCTACAGCCTGCCCCGCAAAGCGGGGAATTTTCACGAATTATCACGAAGATTTTTATGGCTTATGGAATTAGGTAAAAAGACTTGAGTCAAGTTTCCTTCAGAAGGAAGACAGGAAGATAAGAACCTTGGTCAGCGGAAAACCCTGAAACATGTGCTGGGCGCGGAAGAGACAAAGAGAGGGAAGTTTGGAAGTTAGGAAGATAAAAACCCCTGCTTCGTCCCGGTCAATCGGGACTACGAAGGGTATGTTTCGTCAGTGGAATGACATTGAATTTTAAATCTTAAATGTTGAATCAAAGCGGATATCAACTAATCAACCCGCCTTCGCCCCGATCCATCGGGGCGAAGGCGGGCAGGCACCACAGCAACTCGTCACTTTGGCTTTTTCGTTCCATTCGGGACTTATTATACTTACATTCCGCTATGAAGAAAATTCCCGAACTGCTGGCGCCAGCCGGTGATCTGAACGCGGCCTTGACGGCTTTTAACAACGGTGCGGATGCAGTGTACGCCGGACTTTCAAAGTTCAACGCCCGCGAGCGGACGCAGAATTTTAGTCCGGAAGATTACGGAAAACTGATGGCGGCCGCGGCCGCAGACGGCAAAAAGGTCTATCTCACCTTCAATACGCTGATCAAGGAGAATGAACTTGTCGAAGCGCTTGAAAATCTCGACCGTGTCTGCCGGCTTCTGCCTGATGCGGTGATCGTACAGGACGTCGGCGTGCTGAGCATGATGCGGAAGTATTTTCCGCATATTCCCCTTCACGCCTCGACCCAGATGGGCATTCACAACAGCGCGGGCATGGAAGTGGCGCAGCGGCTCGGCATCAGCCGGGTCATTCTGGAACGCCAGGTAACACTGGATGAACTACGGGCCATACGCAGCAAAACACAGATCGAAATGGAAGTCTTTATCCACGGCGCGCTCTGCTGCAGCCTCTCGGGCGTCTGCCTCTTTTCCTCCTGGATGGGCGGACACAGCGGCAACCGCGGGAAATGCAAGCAGCCCTGTCGCCGCCGCTATTACAGTCCGGACGGCAACGGCTTTTTCTTTTCCACGAACGATCTGTATACCCTGGAACATATACCCGAACTGAAAAGGATGGGCATCGAATCGCTCAAGATCGAAGGCCGTCTTCGCAAATCCGATTATGTGGCTTCCACGGTTAAGGCCTACCGCATGATCCTGGACGCGGAGGGCAAGGATGTTCCGGCGCTGCTGCCCGAAGCCCGGGCTGTCCTGAGTTCCGCACTGGGCCGTAAATGGTCCGCCGGTTTTTTTGAAAAGAACGATTTTGACAAGATCGTGGAACCCGCGCAGCTGGGAGTGTCCGGGAAATCCTGCGGCAAAGTGATCCGCAGCAGCAGGGGCGGATTTGAAATATTACTCACGCAAAATCTGTATATCGGGGACAAGATCCGCATTCAGCCGGAGAGCGGGGATGAGGGTCCGGCGCTGACACTGACTAAAATGCGCCAGGGGGATAAACCGGTTTACCGGGCAGCCGCCGGGGAAGAAGTTTTTGTGTACTGCGACAAGAAAGTGCCGCTGAACGGACGCGTTTTCAAGATCGGGACCTCCGTGAAGGACCTGCGGGGACGCATCGAAAGTCTGCCGGCCTGGCAGGACCGTATTGATCTCGAGATCCGGGTAAGTGCCGGACAGGTCACGGTACAGGTCGAAACGCACCCGCATCTGAATCCTTTGCGCATCGAAACGGATCTGCCTCCGGCGGAAAAACATGCCGTTTCCGTGGGAAATTTTACGGAGGAATTCCGAAAAACCGGTAATGAAAAGCTGGGTGTCCGGCGAGTTAGCGTCGATATCAAGGGCGCATATTTTCTTTCACAGCGAGATCTGCGCCACCTTCGCCAGCGCACGAACGCCTGGCTGGCGGAACAATTCCTTCCCAATCCCCGGGCGGAATTCCGGACGGAAACACGGATTCTCTCGGAGGGGAAGCCCCTGCACACCCTGGCCTGCGGGAACGACGGAAAAATACCGGCGGAACCGCACTACGCCATGCTTGCCCGGGAACAGGTCGCGGCCCCCGGCGAGGAATGGATCCTGCCTTTTTTCTGTCCGGAAGATGAACTGCCGGATCTGAAAGAAAAAATTACGCTTGCCCGGCAAAAGGGTATACGTCACTTCCGGGTGACCGCGCTCTTTCATTTTGCCCTGCTGGATGTTTTTGACGATATCGTGATCAGCAGCAGTTTTCCCCTGCCGGTCTGCAACCACCCGGCTTTTGAGCAGCTCCTGGAACTCGGCGCACAGAAAGTGCAGCTCTGGGCGGAACTTGAAAAGCCCGTTCTGAAAATGCTGGCGGAACGCTACGGCGCGTTGGCAGAGATCTATGTTTACGGACGCCTTCCCATTCTGCAAACCCGGGCGCTGCTCCCGGTCAGCGGGACTGTCAATGACGGTCGCGGTGCGGCCTTTCTGATCGAAAAACAGCGGACCTTTAGCTCCCTCTATCCTTCAGCGGTTTTTTCGCTGCCGGCCCGGGATCTGCCGCCGGTATCCACCTATACGGATCAGACACATGCCCGGCCGGATGAAAAAAGCGTTTCAAATTTTAATTACGAACGGGAACTCGTCTGATCGCTGAAAATATCCGCAAACGATATAAATTACTTATAAATCAAAAGAATCAGTTCTCGACGCCTCGACAAATCGACATCTCGAAAGTATTATTACGTTGGTTTTGAGATCATTCTAAGGAATTCTTCCCGCGTTTCCGCATCGTCGTGGAATTCGCCCAGGACGGCGCTGGTGGTCGTGACGGATTGCGACTTCTGGACGCCGCGCATCTGCATGCACATGTGCCGCGCTTCCATAACCACGCCGACCCCGATGGGTTTAAGGGTCTCAAAAAGGATGTCGGCGATCTGCTGGGTCAGCCGTTCCTGCAGCTGCAGACGGCGGGCGAACATGTCTACAATACGTGGGATCTTGGAAATGCCCAGGAGCTTTTTATCGGGAATGTAACCGATATGCGCAACACCGAAGAAGGGGAGCAGGTGATGCTCGCACATGCTGTAGAACTCGATATCCCGTACAATGACCATGCCGTGCGCATTTTCCTCGAAAAGCGCGCCGTTGATGACGTCCCTGACGTTCTGGCGATAGCCGCGGGACAGGTATTCCCAGGCGCGGGCAACACGTTCCGGTGTTTTCAGCAGTCCTTCGCGCTGTGGGTCTTCGCCCAGTTCGATCAGTAAGTCGCGGGTAAATTTTTGTATTTTATCGTGATCCATGTAGCTTCCTCGCTGTCCGGCGTAAATGTAAGCGAAACGGCGGGATTAAACAAAAGAAAAAACAGGAGCCGGAAGACGGAAGAAGGAAGGTGGGAAGTTAGGAAGTTGGGAAGTTAGGATGACTGTTTTGATTCACTTGGAAATGGAGAAAAGGTAAATTAAGATTAAGGTGAAACATGA
>JAQVTR010000032.1 GCA_028699915.1 Fidelibacterota bacterium | reverse complement strand
CTGTCACGATGGCAGAATGGTCTGATAAACTTGATACCTTTTTGAAGCAAAATGAAGAAGAGCTGCTCACCCATGCAGGATCGGTAAAAGCAGAAGTGGCTAAAATGATTGCAGAAGAGCGCTATGAAGCATTTGATAAAAAGAGAAAAATCACAGAAGCAAAAAAAGCGGATGAAGAGGATTTGAAAGAATTAGAAGAAATGGAAAAAAGATTGCTCAATAAAAAAGACGGTAAAGACAGATGATGTTAATGCTCAACCAAAGAAACCGCCTCCGCGCGTCCGGTGCTTCAAAGTATAACGTTTTCCTTTGACCAATCTTCCTAACTTCCCAACTTCCTAACTTCCGATCTTCTGAATTCCGACTACCGGTTTCCGACTACCGACTCCCGGCTTCCGGCTTCCGCCTGTCCGCCGTAGCCCCGATTGGTCGGGGCGAAGGCGGGGCTTCTGACTTCTTCAGAATATAATCTTTTTCCCCGCTTACCACATCGGCGTCGATCGTGACCTTTTCGATATTCTTCATATCCGGCGCGCGGTACATCAGGTCCAGCATCACATTTTCCATCACGGCCCGCAGGGCGCGGGCACCGGTCTTTCGGGTCATGGCCTGCGCGACAATGGCGTTAAGGGCGCTTTTTTTAAAATCCAGGTCAATGCCTTCCTGTTTCAGCAAAAAGGTATATTGTTTGATCAGCGCGTTTTTGGGTTCGGTCAGAATACTGATCATGGCCGCTTCGTCCAATTCGCTCAGACTGGTCAATACGGCCAGCCGTCCCACGAGCTCGGGAATAAAACCGTACTGGATCAAATCCTCGGGACTGATCTGTGCCAACAGCGCGTTTTTGTCCAGGGTCTTTCCGCTCTGTTGTTTCTCCCCAAAGCCGATCTCCTTTTTCCCGATGCGCCGCGCGATGACATCCTCAATGCCGTCAAAAGCACCGCCGCAAATAAAGAGAATATTCCGGGTATCGATATGCACCATATTGGCTTCGGGATGTTTACGCCCGCCTTTGGGCGGGACGTGCGCAACAGTGCCTTCCAGGATCTTCAGCAGGGACTGCTGAACGCCTTCACCGCTGACATCCCGCGTGATGGAGGGATTCGCGGATTTGCGCGCGATCTTGTCCAGTTCATCCAGATACACAATACCGTATTCGGCTTTTTTCTCGTCGTAGTCCGCGGCCTGCAGAAGGCGCACCAGAATGTTCTCGACATCCTCGCCCACATAGCCGGCTTCGGTCAGCACGGTGGCATCGGCAATGGCAAATGGCACCTGCAGCTGCCGGGCCAGGGTTTGGGCGATCAGCGTTTTGCCGGTTCCCGTCGGTCCCAGCATGAGGATATTGCTTTTATCGATCTCGATGTCCGGATTGGAGATGTGATTGTTAATACGTTTATAGTGGTTGTACACCGCCACCGAAACCATGCGCTTTGCGTTTTCCTGTCCGATCACATAGCGGTTCAGTTCCTTATGGATCTGCGAAGGTGTCGGGAGTTTCTTTAAATGAAACTGCTGCGCCTGATCCTGTTTTTTTTCTCTTTCATTCAGCTGCAGAATTTCCCCGGCAGTCTGAATACAGGAATCACAAATATAAGTATCTTCGAAAATCCCGTGGATAAGCATGCCGGTCTCATTTTCCGGCCTGCCGCAAAAATGACATATTTTTTTCTCTTTTGACATTATTTCTTCTTTTTAATGATCTTGTCGATCAGTCCGTATTTAATTGCATCTTCGGCGGACATGAAAAAATCGCGTTCGGTGTCGACCTGGATCTTTTTCAGCGTCTGACCGCTGCCGTCACTGAGGATCCGGTTCAGACGTTCGCGCAGATACAGGATCTCTTTGGCGTGGATCTCGATATCGCTGGCCTGACCTTGCGCACCCCCCAGCGGCTGATGCAGCATGATACGCGCATTCGGAAGCGCCATGCGTTTTCCGGGCGTACCGGAGGCCAGCAGAACTGCCGCCATGGACGCGGCCTGGCCCACGCAGATCGTGACGATATCCGGCTTGATGTAATTCATCGTATCAAAGATCGCCAGCCCGGCTGTGATCACGCCGCCCGGAGAATTGATATAAATATTGACATCCTTTTCCGGATCTTCCGCTTCCAGAAAGAGGAGCTGCGCAATGACCAGCGAGCTGAGATTGTCATTGATCTCCCCGTTGATAAAAACGATGCGCTCTTTCAGCAGTCGCGAGTAAATATCGTAAGACCGTTCTCCCTTGCCGCTGCTCTCAATGACCATGGGGATCAGGTTCATTTTCCCGCTTCCTTCATGCGCATTTTGCGCGTTATGGTTTTATTTTTGATCTTTGCCTGTGACTTGATGTGATCAAGGATCTTCTTGCTGATGATATCGTCATGCAACTGATTTTTGATCTGCGGCGACTGATAATACTTGCCGTAGGTTTCACGCAATTCTTCTTTGACGTCTTTCAGCATCTCGTCGATATAGGCATTGATGTCGGCATCGCTGACACTGAGTTCCTCGTCCCGAACAATGCGGTTTTTTACCAGTTGCCATTTCAGACTTTTTTCGGCGGTGTCACCGTACTGTTCCGAAATTGTTTTTTCCTCCAGCTCCGGTGCGGAGGGATAACGCTTGCGAATGTCTTCGTAAATAGCCTTTGCCTGTTCTTTAACAACCGAAGCGGGCAGTTCGACATCTTTCATTTTGTTAATGAAATGATCCGCGATATCTTCTTCGATCTTGTGCTTTGCCTGGCCGTTCCAGTATTCTTCAAGTTCCTTACGGATCTTTGCTTTCAGATCATCCAGATTTTCGGCATCGGGATTGACGGTTTTGGCAAAATCATCGTTCAGCTCGGGAAGGGTATGTTCCTCAATTGCCGTAATTTCCAGCTTGTAAAGATGGTCGTGATCATGATCCTTGTCCTGTGATTTCAGCCGAATCTCGCGGGTCTCTCCGGCTTTGGCACCCAGAAGCTGCTGCAGCGCGTCCCCGTCAAAGGGCGGCTGGCCGAGAATAATGCGGGTGTCTTTGGATTCGTTGATGATTTCGCTTTCCCCGTGGAGTTCCTGAACATTCGCGATCAGGTGCTGTCCGGATTTGGCACCGTCTTCGACCTGTCTTACTTCAGCAGCATTTTCACGCAGGCGCTGGAGGTATTCCTGAACGTCTTCTTCATCGATCTCGTGCTGATGGTTTTCCAAAGTGATGCTGTCCCTGTATTTCGGCAGCTCCCAATCGGGCATTACCTCGAATTTGACTGTGATCTTGAGCGGATCGCCCTTTTTAAAACTCCAGTCTGTGATCTCGGGATCATTGACCGGCAGCAGTTTTTTTTCTTTCAGCGCTTCTCCGTAATAGCCGGAAAATTTTTCATTGATAAAATCCAGATCGATACGGGGACCGAACTTCAGTTCAACCAGTGAAAGCGGAACTTTCCCTTTGCGGAAACCGGGCAGCTCAATATCCCGGGCAAATTTGCGGACAAAAAGCCCGTAATCCTTTTCCATTTCCGCCCAGCTCCGTTCCAGGCTCAATTCACGCTCATTCGGACCCATTGTTTTTACGTCGATGTTCACAGAACACTCCTTTTTGTTTCAGCCGCCTAATATACAATGACATAGGTGAAAATGCAATTGGCAAGAATCCGCAAAAGCGCCGGCCTGCAGCGACAGGCCGAATTGCCTTCCCGGGGACGGGATTGGCGGGAATACCGCTCAAATAATTACCCGGTTTTTGAAGATTTCCGCTACGCCGTAAGAGCTCATTCACCGAGTTGTGCAAGGACCTCTTCGGCGATATGGGGGTACAGCTGTTTGATGCAGTCGGGGCAGATGCCGTGGGATATCCGTTCACCGATCAGTGCGGAAATAGGGTCCCGAACAATGATCCATTTTGTATTTGCTTTTTTTACCCGGCGGCAGATGCTGCAGATGGTCAGGAAGGAAAAGGCGCCGCCGGCGGTAGAAGCTGAACGGTTAAAAACCTCGATCAGTGCTTCAATATCGGTACCGCGCTCCGACTCTTTTCCCAGATCTATCACGATGCCGCGAATTTTTTGCGGTTTCCCTTCCGCATCCGTTAGCGTGATAATGCCGCGGTCCATAAACCAGACATAATAGCCGGCCCGGGTACGGATGCGGTAGTCGATCTGATATAGCTTTGTCTTACCCCCTAAAACATCCCGCATCGCATCCATGGTCTTTTCATAATCATCGGGATGTACCAGCTCAGTAAAACCCTGATACCCTTTTCCGTCGAAATATTCGGGATCATAATCCAGCATCCGGGCTTTTAGGTCGTTATGGCGTACGGTGTTGCCGGGAATATCCCATTCCCACCAGGCGAATTCGGATTCCTGCAGGATCTTATCCCAGGCTTCTCTGTATGTATCCACATAGACTCCTTTTTATGCATTTACCATATTATACGCATTTAGCGGTTTTTAGCCGAATATTTTTTTATTTTCTGACCGGTGGAATTGCGACGTTTGCCACGCGAATATCGTCAATGACAAAATAACAGGCGGGGTCCAGGTTCCGGGCTTCGCGCGTCACACAAGCGGTCTTTTTCCGCTTCAGCTGGACAAAAAGGAGATCAATGCGGCCGTCGCGGCCTTTTCCTTCTATCTCTGTGACCCGGTATCCCAGATCCCGGAGATACGCGGCAATGATCCCGCCCTTCACCGTAAAAATGCGAAGGACCTGATCCCCGATCTTGAATAAGCGGTCAATGCTCATGCCGACGAAGGTCCCGCATGCAAATCCCAACGCAAAAGCAATGATGGTCATGGGGGAGGATAATTCCGAAAGTACCTTGGATACTGCGTAGACCCAGATCAGGGCCTCAACGAAAGAGAAGACAACGGCCAGCAGGCGTCTTTCTTTTATTACCATCACATGACGCAGGGTGCCCAGTGAAACATCACATACGCGGGCAAAAAAAATGATCAGCAATAACTGAATGCTTTCCACGCTAAACATACGCGACTCCTTGATCAATAAAAAGGTTACAGGCTGCAGGGTTCCCGCAATGGGATTTACGGCTGAATTCAGGCTTTCAGCGATTTCCCGAGATCTACCATTTCGATGGCGCCAAGCAGGGCGTTCCAGCCTTTATTGCCCGCCTTGCTTCCGGCGCGTTCCAGCGCTTGCTCGATGGTGTCGCTGGTGATCACGCCAAAGATGACCGGTTTTCCACTTTCCAGGGAAACGCGTGCAACGCCCTTGCTGACCTCCGCGGCCACATAATCAAAATGCGGCGTGGCTCCCCGGATCACCGCTCCCAGGCAAACAACGGCGTCGTAATTCTTCTTTGCCGCCATTTGAGCCGCCAGGGGAATTTCAAAGGCGCCGGGCACCCAGACAACATCCAGATCGTTACCACTGCCGCCGTGACGCAAAAAGCAATCTTCAGCGCCGGCAAGCAGTTCCTTGGTGATCAGGTCATTGAAACGCGAGACCACCAAAGCGATCTTCATCCCTTTTGCAATAAGTTTTCCTTCGAATTGTTGCATTGTTTTATTCCTTTCTCTCTTTGTTGCCGTTCAAGATAAAATGTCCCATCTTGTCCCGTTTGGTCTCAAGATAGGATTTATTATTGACGGTGGCCGCGATCTCCAGCGGCACCCGTTCCACAATCTCCAGATCATAGCCGGAAAGGCCGATGATCTTTTTGGGATTGTTGGTCATCAGCTTTATTCTGCGGATGCCCAGATCTTTGATGATCTGCGCACCGGCCCCGTAATCCCGCAGATCCGGCTGAAAACCGAGCCTGATATTCGCTTCAACCGTATCCAGTCCCTGATCCTGCAGTTCATAGGCCATGATCTTATGCTTCAGTCCAATCCCGCGTCCTTCCTGACGCAGATAGATCAGCGCACCGCATCCTTCTTCGGCGATCTTTTTCAGGGCGGCGTCCTTTTGCTCCCCGCAATCACAGCGCGCCGAGTGAAAAACGTCCCCGGTGATGCATTCCGAATGCATTCGAACCAATACCGGGGTGTCGGACTCAAAATTTCCCATCGTAATGGCCATGTGTTCCTTATTGTCCGTAAGATCGCGGTACAGCGTTAATTTGAAATCCCCGTATGCGTTGGGAAAATTGACGGTCGTCACTTTTTCTATCAGACGTTCCTTTTTACGCCGGTAGCGGATCAGGTCTTCTATGGCAAGAATCTTCAGCCCGTGTTTTTCGGCAAAGGTGCCGAGCTGCGGCAAACGCATCATGGTGCCGTCTTCAGCCATGATCTCGCACATCATTCCAACCGGACGCAGGCCGGCAAGGCGGCAGAGGTCCACGGATGCCTCGGTATGTCCGGTACGGCGCAGCACGCCGCCCTTCTTTGCCACGATGGGGAAAATATGTCCCGGGCGCCCCAGCTCTTTGGGCGTACTATCCGGAGCCGTAAGTACCGCAAAGGTTTTGGCTCTGTCGGCAGCGGAGATCCCGGTGCTCGTACCTTCCAGCGCATCCACACTGACGGTGAAGCGCGTGCAGTGCAAGGAGGAATTTTCTCCGGCCATTTCATGCAGTTCCAGGCGTTCGGCGATTTCCTGCTCCACCGCCGCGCAGATCAGTCCCCGCCCCTCCTTTGCGGCAAAATTGACCGACGCCGGCGTTACAAATTCCCCCGCTTGCACCAGATCGCCCTCGTTTTCCCGCCGCGGATCGTCCACCACAATGATCATTTTCCCTTTTTGGATCTCTTCAACGGCTTCTTCGACCGTACTGAGTTTTAGTGTCGCTTCCATTTTACTCCCGGTGTTTACCAGCGGTAACCCCATTTTTTTAAAAGTTCTTCCGTTAAATTTTTATTGGCCTGTATTTGCCGTACGATGTATTTTCCGACGATATCGGTTTCGATATTGACCTGTTCACCCTGACGTAACGCTCCAAGCGTACTGTGCTCAAGGGTATAGGGGATCAGGGCGACGCTGAAGCGTCGCGCTTCGACCCTGAGCAGTGTAAGGCTGACGCCGTCGATGGCGATACTGCCTTTTTCGACCATCATGGCGCTGAGATCTTCAGCGGTCTCAAAGGTCAGGATCCGGCTCTTTCCCTGTTTTTTCCGCAACTGCAAACGCGCCGTAGCGTCAACATGTCCCTGTACCAGATGTCCGTCGAAACGCCCCGATACCGGCATTCCGCGCTCGAGATTGACCTTACGGCCTTTTTTCCAGTCCGGGATTGTTGTCCTGGAGAGGCTTTCAGGAACGGCATCGGCCTCAAAGTCATTTCCTGCGCTTGCCACAACCGTCAGGCAAATACCGTTGATCGCCACGGAATCGTCTGTCTGAAGCTCCCCGGCGATTCGCATATCTGTAATCCGGATTCTTGCGGCACCCTGTTCCCGCTTAATTTCAGCAACAGTGCCTATGCTTTCAATAATTCCGGTAAACATTAATTTCCTCCCGTGTAATGTTGAAGTATTCCGCTAAAATGCATGTCCGTTCCGCTCTGCTCCCAAAGCACCCGATGAAATTCCCGGGCATCGGGCATCAGGCGCGGGGGGAATTTCATCAGCGGCAGACCTTCGCCCAAAAGACGCGGGGCAATGAAGAGTTCCAGCCGGTCGATTTCATCTGCTGCGGTCAGCATACCGTGCAGGGCGGCACCGCCCTCCGCCAACACCGATTGAATGCCGAAGGCTCCAAGTTTGCGCAAACCGTCGATAAGCCCGGCCCTGCCATCTTCTTCTACCGTAATCAAGCGGACACCCCGCTTTCCCATTTTCTTTTTCCAGGCGGAACTGCACGTCATTCCGCAGATCACAAAAAGCGGGGCAACGGCGCTGGTCTGAACCAGTTTTGTGTTTTCCTGCAGGCTGCCGCGGGGATCGTATACCACCCGCAGCGGATGATCGCCTTCGATGTCACGGACCGTCAGTTCGGGGTCATCCTTCAGCACCGTTCCCATCCCCACCAGCACAGCATCGTAAGCGGCACGCATGCGGTGTACCCGGCGCCGGGACTCCGGACCGGAGATCCATTTGGAATTTCCGCGGCTGTCCGCCATAAAAGCATCCAGTGTAAGGGCGGCTTTGGCAATAATGTAAGGAAAACCTCGCGTCATCATTTTAATAAAGGGCTGGTTCAGCGCTTCGCATTCTTTGCGCAGAATATTGGTGTGAACCCGGATACCCGCTGCTTTCAAAGCGCGGATTCCCTTGCCGGAAACTTGCGGATTCGGGTCCTGCATCCCCACATAGACTTCTGAGATCCCCGCACGGATGATCGCCTCGGTGCAGGGGGGCGTTTTTCCATAATGACAGCAGGGTTCCAGCGTTACCACCATACTTGTGCCGCGCAGATCGCCGCTGCTATTTTGCATGGCATTGATCTCCGCATGCGGACCGCCGCAGCATGCGTGCCGGCCTTTGCCGATCACCTTCCCTTTACGCAGGATCAATGCGCCGGTGCGGGGATTCGGCGATACCCGGCAGTTTCCCGCTGCGGCTTCGGCCAGTGCCTGCCGCATCAGGACTTCAACAATCCTTTGTTTTTCCGTCTGCATAAAAAAATCCCGCGTCAAACGGGGAAATGGCTTGGTCTTCTCCCATCCGGACTGTACCGTCGGCAACTGAATTTCACAGTCTCTGCATGCATGAAAGGTCTTTGTTCCGCCTTATGCGCGCTCGCGGGCTATCACCGCCGGCAGGGAAATACTCCCTTCCCCGAAGACCTTTTATTATAGGAAAAAAATCCCTCTTTACCAATTAGTATTTATTGCGTTTTGCGGGATGCTGAGAAGCGGAAGTTTTTTCAGCTGCGTTTAAAACGCTTGTCCAGTTCGTCCAGGGTCAGATTGATAATGGTCGGCCGCCCGTGAGGACAAGCATAGGGAGATTCCGTTTGAAACAGCTGATCCACCAGATTTTGCATTTCGGCGGGTTCAAGCGGATCGCCGGATTTGATCGCCGATTTGCAGGCATAGGATGCAGCCATGTTATAAAGCTTGTTCGGACGCGTTTCGCGGCGTTCGCGGTAATAATCCAGAATTTCAAGCACCACCCTGCCTTCGTCGATGGAACGGAGATCGGCTGGAACAGCTTCGATCAGCATGGTATTCTTGCCGAAAGCCCGCATGGAAAATCCCAGTTTTTCAAAGGCGTCCAGAACATCCGCCAGCAGGGAAAAATCGTCGGGTGAAAGTTCCAGGCTGACCGGAAAAAGCAGCTGCTGGCTGGCCTGAGCATAAGTGCCTGAAAAGGTTTTCAGTGCTTTTTCAAAGAGAATGCGTTCATGCGCCGCATGCTGGTCGATCACAATGACCGCAGAGGCGATCTGGGCAAAAATATATTTATTGTGGGCCTGCCAGAGAGAAATTGCAAAACGGCGGGATTCTGTAAGCGGCGCGCTGTCAACGCGGTTTTGGTTGAACTGTTCGATGCGCTTTGTCAGCGGATGTTCTTCCGGCAGCGGCGGCGGGGGCGGCAGCTGCATCTGCGGCGGATTTCCCGAAAAAATCTGCTGTTGACTGTCCCGGCCATCACGGCTGCGATAAAGGGGGGGATTAAAAACCGGAGAAGGCGGCATTTCACCCATACCGGGCACAACCCGCAGATTATCGCGTAAAACCGCAAAAACGGTGTTCCGGATAAAATGATAGACCTGCCATTCGTTGCGGAATTTGATCTCGGTCTTTTGCGGATGCACATTCACATCAATATCCCGCGGCGAAAGATTTACCTTAAGGACAAAAAAAGGATATTCGCCCCGTTCGATCATAGGTGCAAAGGCGTTGTAAACCGCCGAATTCATCAGACGATCATTCACCAGACGCTCGTTCACAAACAAATACTGCTCCCCGCTTTTATTGCGTACCAGGTCAAGTCCGCCGACAAAACCGTTGATCCGGTGCGCGCCGTCGGCACTTTCAACCTGAATGAGCTTTTGCATGTAGAGCGGGGAAAACACATCCGTAATGCGCTGCTTCAGGTCCGCAGGCTCCAGAACAAAGATCTCGGCATCATTGGAATAAAGTTTAAAGCGCAGCTCCGGATAACCCAGGGCAAAACGCCGGACAGTATCTATAATGTGCCGGTATTCGGTATTGGGGGATTTTAAGAATTTACGCCGGGCAGGCGTATTGTAAAAAAGGCGGCGAACCGTGACGTGCGTCCCGGGCTGCATGGAAATGGGCTCGATCCCCTGGATCTCGCCGCCGTTGATATGCAGGCGGCGTCCTTCGGTACCGCCTTCCGGACAGGAACGCGCCTCCACCATGGCAACCGAAGCAATGCTGGGCAGGGCTTCACCTCGAAAACCCAATGTTCGGATATTTTCCAGATCGTCCAGATTCGCGATCTTGCTGGTGGCATGCTGTTCAAAGGCCAGCAGGAGATCGTCTTCCTGCATGCCGGCGCCGTTGTCGACAACCCGTATCTCGTCCTTGCCGCCGTTGATAATGGAAACCAAAATATCGGAGGCACCGGCGTCAATGGCATTCTCCATCAGTTCTTTAACAACCGATGAGGGGCGCTGAACGACTTCGCCGGCAGCGATCTTATTGGCAAGTTGTTCGGAAAGTATCCGGATCCCGGGCAAATCTGACTCCTTTTTTCTACTGCAAAGATATCCATAATGCGGAATATTAAAAAGAAAATTATCCATTTATCCGGAACCGGAAGTCAGTTGTCCGCAGTCTGTAGTCTGCAGCTCCGTTATTTGCACTGAAATATTTAATTATATCGCCTGTTTGCACATTTATTCCAATTATTGTTTGTATTATTCGTTCTTTTTCTTGATATTTATACATTTATTTTGAAATTTTGGTTGATAATATCAATTTTGGATTAAAAGAATGAAAGGCCTGCAAGACATGGGAGAACAAGAAAGACCGGATGAGCGGAGCGATTCCGTCCGCCATGCCAGGCGTATCGTGCTGAAACTGGGAACCAAGGTGCTTCTTTCCCATTATCTTTCCGGCGGAAAGGACGGAAAGATCCTCCGTCTGATCGACGATATTGCCACATATATGAAAAAAGGCTATGAATTTGCCATTGTCAGCTCCGGGGCTGTGGGCTTCGGAATGCAGCTGCTGGGGCTCGATGCGCGTCCCAGCGATTTGAAAAAAAAGCAGGCCCTTGCATCGATCGGACAGGCTTTGCTGATGCAGAAATGGAATGAACTTTTTCGCTCTCACGGACTGAATACCGGCCAGATCCTGGTGACTTATGACATTATTGAGAACCGTAAGCGCTTTCTGCATACGCGGGACTGCCTGCTGACCCTGTTTCGCTACGGTGCCGTGCCCATCATCAACGAAAACGACAGCGTTTCGGTCGATGAATTGAAATTCGGCGACAATGACACGCTTTCGGCACTGGTCTCCATTTTGATCGATGCTGATCTGCTGGTCCTCTTTACCGACACCGGAGGACTTTATACCGGAAACCCCAAGCGTAGTGCGGAAGCGCAGCGCATCGGATACCTGGATAAGATCGATGAAACCGTTTATCGGCTTGTTGAAGACCGTCAGAACGCACATTCGCTGGGCGGCATGCTTTCTAAACTGCAGGCGGCACAACGCTGTACGCAGGGGGGTGCCTCGGTCGTGATCGGCGACGGTATCACACCGGACCTGGCGGGCATCCTGGAAGGCCGTGATATTGGAACCTTTATTAAGGCGGACCGGAAATTCCAGAGCAAACGGAAACGCTGGATCTATTTCAATAGCAAGATCCGGGGAAAGATCATCGTGGACAAGGGTGCCGAGACCGCTCTGCTGCGGCATGGCAAAAGTCTGCTCCCCGGCGGCGTAACGGCGGTAGAAGGGAAGTTTCCCGAAGGAGCGCTGGTTGGTATTTACAACAACGAACAACAATTAATCGGAAAAGGCATCTCTTATTATGCCAGCACGGATGTCGAAAAGATCCGGGGGCGTCAGAGCGGGAGCATTTTAAAGGGCGAGGTTCCGCGCTTTTATCAGGAGATTGTTCACCGCGACAATATGGTCGTGATCAAAAGAGAGGAATGACATGGAAGTACGCGAGTTAGCAAAAAAAAGCAATCAAGCTTATCATTACTTTTTGGAACACGGATCCGGCGAGTTAAAAAACCGGATCCTTGAGGTCCTTGCCAATAAACTGGATATTCGGCGCGGGGAACTGATTGCAGAAAACCGCAAAGATCTGGCGGCCGGCAAAGAGCAGGGACTTTCAGCGGCCTTTATCGACCGCCTTACCCTGAACGACGCAGGGATAGACGGCATGATCCGTTCCTGCCGGGAGATCATTGCGCTGAATGACCCTGTGGGAAAGATCGATGACTTGAAAGTTCGGCCGGGCGGATTCAGGGTCGGAAAAATGCGCGTGCCCATCGGGGTGATCGCTATCATTTACGAAGCGCGCCCCAATGTTACCGTTGAAGCCGCCGCACTGTGCCTCAAATCCGGAAATGCCGTGATCCTGCGTGGGGGAAGCTCGGCCTATCACTCCAATATGGCACTGGTTTCCGTTTTGCGGGAAGCCTTGCGTGAAAATGATGTGGATGAACATTTGCTAAGTTATCTGGATTCCCCAGAACGCAGTGCCGTTGACGAACTGCTGCAGCAGGATGATCTGATCCACCTCATCATTCCCCGCGGCGGTGAAGGCCTGATCCGCCACGTGGTGGAAAAATCCCGCATTCCGGTACTGAAGCATTACAAAGGCGTTTGCCATGTCTATGTGCACGAAAAAGCGGATCTGCCAATGGCCGAAAAGATCATCCTGAATGCCAAGGTCCAGCGGCCAGGCGTTTGCAATGCCGCCGAAACCCTGCTGGTCGATGCCGGCATTGCCGGGGAATTCCTGCCTGCCGCACTTGACGCTCTGCAGAAAGCCGGCGTGGAGATCCGCGGCTGCGAACGGACCCGCGCAATTTATGGGTCCGGTGTGAAACCGGCCGGCGAAAAAGATTATTATGCGGAGTTCCTGGACCTGATCCTGGCTGTCCGGATCGTTGACGGTCTTGCAGCTGCAGTATCACATATCAACAAATACGGTTCCGCACATACCGATGCCATTATCACCCGCGATATCGATACGGCAAATGCCTTCATCCGAAATACGGACAGCGCTTCGGTGATCGTGAACGCCAGTACGCGCCTGGCGGACGGCAGCGTATACGGCCTGGGAGCCGAGATCGGAATCTCCACGGACCGCCTGCATGCGCGGGGTCCCATGGGGCTGGAAGAACTGACCAGCTACAAATGGATTGTCCTGGGCGAAGGACAAATCCGGGAATAAGGCGTATATGTCCCCTTCTCTTCGGGATACGGCGCCGGAAATATTAATTTTGATTTTTTATCAGAGCGTCTTCTTGTAGATCCGGGTTCCCGCGCCGGAAGGCTCATAGGCCGTTCCGAGGAATTCCCAGCCATAGCGTTCATAATATCCAATATGATCGGTCGTGATGAACAGCGCCCGGAAACCTGCCAGTTCCGCTTCCCATTCCGCGTGCCGCATCAGCATATATCCCAGCGCTTTCCCGCGTTCCTTCTCTTCGACATACAGTCCGCAAAGCCAGGGGTACAGATCGTTGCGGCTGACAAAATCGTTCATGATCAATCCGCAGCAACCGACAATACGCTTTCCTTTTAACAAGACAAAGAACTGCGGTATGCGCCGGGGCATATCTCCGGGATGCCGGATCGCATCTTCGAAAAAGGCATAATTTTCTTTTCTGCCCCATTTGCCTTGATAATAGGCAAGGGCTTCCGCGATCCCGCCGGGATGTTTCTGCATGCTCACAATGCGGTATTTTCCCGTCCGGGGGGCGTGCATGTCTTTGATATGGTCAGAACGGGTTTTGGCGAACAAATAGCTGTCTCCGGTGGAATCTTCGGATATGCCCTTGCGGTCCCCGCGCAGAAGGCCTTCGAAACGGTAGCCGCAGGCGGCGATGACCGCGGCCGAAGCCCGGTTCCGGGTGTCACAGCCCAGCTGAAGCCGGTACAATCCCAGTTCCGTAAAACAGTATTTTTCCAGAATGCGCAGGGCTTCCCGCATATAGCCTTTACCGGTCGCGCTTTTTTTAAGCCAGTAGCCGATCTCGCCGCTGCGTTTTTCGGGTGATATATCAAATACCTGGATATTCCCGATATACTCACCGCTTTCGCGCAGGAAGATCCCGTACTCCACGCGTTCGCCTTCCCCGGTTTTGACCTCTTTATTTTTTAAATAATTCAGGACACTTTCGACGGAATCGTCGTTCTTTTCCCAGGGACAGAAGAGCCGTAAATGTTCACGGCTTTCATCCACGGCGAGGAAGATCAGTTTCGCCATCTTGCGGGTGGGGCGGGTCCGGCCGAGAACGAGCCGTTCGCCGTACAGATCTTCTTTGAATTCCATAAACAATCCTCCGGGTTCAGGACATTGCCGCCGCCGGGCGCAACACCCAGAATTATTTCTTGAAAATAAAATACACGGCCAGGACCAAAAAAGCAAAACCGATAATATGATTGATGCGGAAAGTTTCCGTGCGGAAGACCAGCAAGGTAAAGATCGCAAATACAGTGAGCGTGATGACTTCCTGCAGAACTTTGAGTTCCACCAGTGTAAAAGGGCCGCCGTTGCCGATATAACCCAGGCGGTTAGCCGGCACCTGAAAGCAGTATTCAAAAAAGGCAATGCCCCAGCTGATCAGAATAATGGCAAACAAGCCGAGCTTGGAAAAACCTTTCATTTCGCCGAATTTCAAATGGCCGTACCAGGCCAGGGTCATAAAGGAATTCGAAAGGATCAGCAATCCGATCGTCAGCAGTTGTTTCATTGTTTTCTCACGGCTTGAGCGGAAAATTCCCGCTTATTGTTATTGGTTGATAGTTAAACGGATCCTTTTCCGGGTAATGAATTTACAGCAACAGGGCTGCCAGTCCAAAGTAGAATACGATGGTGCAAATATCGGCGATCGCCAGCGTCAGCGGTCCGGCCGCGATCTTGGGATCCAGCCGTACGGCATGCAGCAGGGCGGGAATAGATAATCCGAAAAGGCAGGCACCGGTCATCGACAACACGATGCCCCCCCCGATCACCAGCGCTTCTCTGGGCACGCCGCGCCAGAGGAATACGACCAATCCCACCAGCAGTCCCGATGCGGCCCCCAGCATCAGTGCGGTCCCGGTCTCGTGCCAAAAGGAGCGCAGATACCATTTCAGTGTCGGCTGCGTACTGCGTAAGGCCTGAATGGTAACTGTCATGGATTGCATGCTGACGCTTTCTCCCAATCCCAGGACCAGGGTCAGAAAAAAAGCAAGGATCAGGCTTTGCTCTAATGTTGCATTGTAAACGCTGGTCAGTACGGCGCAAAGCAGACCGCCGGCAATCGTGGACAGCAGCCAGGGAAAACGGAAACGAAAGGCCCGGAAGGGCGTTGCGCCACGCACCTGCGACACCCGGAAACCGATGGTTTCAAAGACCTCATCCATGCGGGTTTTTGAAGGTACCATGAATTTTTCTTCCAGGAACATACCTACATCCACGGTGCCGATCAGCTTTCGTTCCTTATCGACCACGGGCAGTGCGAGGTACTTATAGCGTGCAAGAAGTTCATGCGCGTCCAGAATAGTGGCATCTTCCGGGATGCTGAGCACTTTTTTGATCATAACTTCACGGACCGTTTGATCCAGTCCGGCGGTCAGCAGACGGCGAGTGGGAATCACTCCGATCAGGTGCTGCATTTGATCCAGCACATAAAAATAAATGATCTTTTCCGCAATGCCGCGTTCGCGAATGTAGTCAAGTGCATCGCGAACGGTGGATGCTTCCTGCAGGACCGCACAATCCCGCGATGCCACTTCCATCACGGAACGGTACATGCTTTGCTGTTTTTTTACCATAATTCCCTTAGCTTGACGGTTTTTCCCTTTTCCCCCGCCTTATTCGTTCTCGTTACGTGCCAGCGCCAAAAGTGCATAGACAAAGAGCGCCGTTTCACCCAGCCAACTGAGGTAGATCAGCAGGTTTGCTTGGAATCCCGCGATCAGCAAAGCAAATCCCCGGATCAGCACTACGCCGCCCAGAACCAGCACGAGGCCCATAAGCGCCGTTTTTATCCATTCCGGGCGTCTTGCCGCCAATGCAAAAAAGGCAGCCAGACCAAGCTGGATCCCGCCGTAAAAGGCGCGCAGTTCCACCGCCCCCGGTCCGTTATCGATGATCCCAATTCCAACACTCTTCAGAATGCCGGGTGCAATAAAGAGGATCAGACCGAAAGCGGCAAATGCGATCGCGGCAAGATTCAGGGCTAATTTTGATCGTTTCATTGACATATCTCCTTTTCAAAGATGCGGATCGTATTCCGCAACATCGCTTGTGTTTCAGCGTCGGCCGGCCGATGCTGCTTTCCGTCCCATTTTTCCGGAAATTTCCCAATCGAGCAAGCGGACACGACCTTGCCGCCCCAAAAGAGCATTAATCCGGTAACATGTTCCCGATTATGCGCCCCGCCGCGCAGACCCGGAGAAGCGCTGAGCAGACACAGCGGCTTATTCCGGAATATCGGCATTTCTATGCGCGAAAGCCAGTCAATGGTGTTTTTAAAGACCGGCGTCACTGATCCGTTATGTTCCGGCAAGGCCAGCAAAAAAGCATCCTGCTTATTGAACAATGCGTTCAGTTCCTTCATTTTTTCGGGGAATCCCTCGCTTATTTCAATGTCCATGTTGTAAAGCGGGGCGGAATAATCGCGCAATGAGATCAGCTGAACCCGGCAGGTCTTTATCAGACCGGCGGCATAGATCAGCAGTTCCTGATTGATCGACCGGGCACTGTTACTGCCCGAAAAAGCCAAAATGCTTTTATTATCCATTGTAGTTCCTTTTTGTTCAGGATTCTTTCAGTTTCAGCCAGGAAACCCGTCGCTCCGCCCGGAATCCCAGTTTCTCTGCCATGCGGATGGAAGCGGTGTTTTCGGGAACGATATTGCAAAAGACCGCCTTACCGGCTGCCGCGCGCATTTGGATCAATGCGCGGAGAACCTGGGATCCGAATCCTTTACGCCGTTGCTGCGGGCGCACATGCAAAAATCCCAGCGAACCGTCGTCATGCGTAAAGCCCCAGGCAACTAACTGACCCTCGTACACGACACAGGCGGAAATATCCCGGTTCAGACGATCGAGGATATAAGCTTCGGATGTGTAATCTTTATAATCAGACTGTGCATAAAGTTCCGGGATCCATTCCGGAGCGAGGGGCTGTACCCGGACCGTCGGAGCGGCAATTTTGTGTGCTTCCTCAAGAAAATAGCGGATGGTCGGAAAGATCCATTCCGTATCTGCAGCGGCGCTGACCAGCGGAATAAGCGGATCTTCCAGAGAATAATAATAGGGCGTTTCGTGATAATGCGCGTTCAGCAGCGCCTTCATGTCCGGACCTGCTTCGCCGATGCAATGTGCCCAAACATGGTCGCTTTCTCCCAAGATCAGCGCGCAATTCCCGCGCCGGTATGCGCGCAGGATCTGCTGGTTTTCAAAAAATCCCAGTGCCGCCCGGTTCCGAATGGGATCTCCCCGCAACAATGTCAAGAGTGCCTGATCCATGCGAGTCGCTCCGAACGCAAGGGTGAATTACGATTTTGCTGGTGGAGGCAGAGGGATTCGAACCCGCGGCCTTTCGCATGTGACGCGAACGCTCTAACCAGCTGAGCTACGCCTCCGTTTGTTTACAGTGTTAAATTTACGTGATTTTATTTGTAAATTGCAAGATGAAATAATACAGCTCAAACGTTAAATCGCTTCTTTTGCCGATTTTTTCAGGATTTGTTCAGACTTTCTTCAAGGCGTTCCAGAAAGCGGCTGATATGCAGGCCGTCCATCAGGGCGTGGTGGGCGTGGACGGCGACCGGCATTAGCCGGCGGTCCTTTTCTTCGAAGCATTTGCCAAAGGTCAGGATGGGCACGCCCTCGGTCCGGGGCAGGTTCAGCGGGTGCGAAACGGCAGTGAAGCACAGCCAGGGAAGAATGGAATAATAGATCGTATCCGGCCGGTCTTTGGATGTGCTCAGTGCGGTTTGCGCTTTAACACCGGCAATTTCCTTTTCAGCCTGAATGCGGAACGTCTCAAAATCCGCATTCCACAAAAGCAGGGCGTATCCCAGTCCGCCGTCATCCCGTAAAATGGTGGGTGATCCGTGTACTTCGTCATAGACCACGGGTTTTCCGGCTTCGATGCGGGTACGGAACTGCGGTATCTCATTTGCCGCTGCAAGGGAGCGATAGAAATAATATAAAAAGAAGGATATTCCCTCCCCTTTGGCGCGGGCATAAGCCTTGCTACAGTCCAGGTTAACGCAAACTCCGAAATACGGATGGCTGTAGCTGATAAAATGGCGGAATTCCGCAGCACGCTCCCATTTGTCAATATCAATATATTGTTTCACCCGACCGCTCTCCCGCATTATAGATGATCTTCCGCATTTCCGCTTCCAGTGCCTGCGGCGTGATTTCACGGACATTCAGGGAATGCCGTTTCAGGGTGCCCGCATCCTTAAGCCCCGTGCCGGTCAGCATCAGAAGCACCTTGTCGGACGGCATGATGCTCCCGGCAGCGCAAAGTTTTTTTACGGCGCCCGAACCTGTTGCCGCCGCCGCTTCGACAAAATACCCCGAACGGGCCAATGCTGCCTGCGAGGCCAGGATCTCCTCTTCGCTGACTGTCTCTGCAAGCCAGGCAAAGCGGTAAGCTTTATCGAGGATCTCGTTTCCGCCCGGCGGATCGCCGCCGCTGATAGCTTCCGCGACCGTATACCCCTTGTAAAACGGGATGATCTCGCGTTTTTTCTGCCGGAAGGCCGTAACAATGGGGCTGCAGTTTTCCGCCTGCACCACGATCATTTTGGGCAAGTCCCCGATCAGACCGGCTTTTTGCAATTCCACAAATCCCTTGAACAACCCACGGATATGCCCGCAAGCGGAAGTGGGCACGGCAATATAGTCCGGCAGTCTGCCCCGGGTTTGTTCAAAGATCTCAAATGCCGTAAGCTTATAGCCTTCCACGCGGAAGGGTCCGTTGCCGGACACGACACGCAGTCCCTGCTTTTCCGCCAGGGCCAGGACCGCTTTTTTCATTCCGGCGTAGTCTTTTGTCCGGACCCGGAAAATTTCAGCCCCGTGGATCGCCATTGCGGCGATCTTTTCCGCCGGGGTATATTCCGGTACAAACACCAGCACCTGCATTCCCGCTTTTGCCCCGTAAGCCGCCAGTGAATGCCCCATATTGCCGGTAGAAACGGTTGCTGCCAGATCTTCGTTCATCGCCTTGCTCATTGCAATGCAGGTCAGCGTTCCGCGATCCTTGAAACTCCAGGTCGGATTCGCGGTCTCATTCTTCAGACTCAGGCTCTCAACACTGCAATAGGCCTTCAGACTTGCCGGAGCGGCGATCAGCGGTGTTGCGCCTTCGCCCAGCGAGATCTCCGCATCAAATCCGTCAAAGGGCAAAAAATCGCGGAATCCTTCCCAAAGGAAACGTCCTTTGCGAATGCGGGCTTATTCAATGTCCGGGATAAACACCTCC
>JAQVTR010000031.1 GCA_028699915.1 Fidelibacterota bacterium | reverse complement strand
CGTTTTGATAAATGGAGATTCTTATGACTCAATTTGGTAAACCTACAGGAAAACTGGGGAAAATACTGGCAAAAGGATTTGCTTTTGGTCATAAGGATTTTTATAAAAATACAGCTTCAGTTGCTGAATTAACAGAATCTGATGAATTGCTTGAAATCGGGTTTGGTTCTGGAATGTTTATTAATAAATATGCAAAACATATAAAACATATTGCCGGATTGGATATTTCACCAGATATGGTTGAATTAGCAAAAGAGATAAACAGTAAATTGCTTGATGAAAAAAAACTAGAACTTATAGAAGGAAACATTCTATCATTACCTTGGAGTGATGATTCATTTTCAGTCATCATTAGTATTGAATCATTTTTCTTTTGGGAGAATATTGAAAACGCCTTGTTAGAGATTTATCGTGTTCTAAAACCGGGAGGAAGGATTGTAATAGAAATGGCTTTTAATTTGGAAGACGGCCAAGATCATACAAAAGATATAAAGAAAATTGGGTTTCAACTTTATGATGAGAAGAATATCCGTAATCTTTTAAAAGAATCAGGTTTTATTGATATCTCTTTCAATTATTATAAAGCATTTTGGATTCCCATTAAGGGATATATTGTTACAAAGGGTATGATTTTTAAGGCTTGTAAGCCCAATTGACATACAGCATCTAACAGCAAATATATGCGGCTCCTTTGGCTTGGGCTTCGCCACATTTTTGCTACGCAAAAACTTCATATAACCGCGGAACGTTGTACGCAAACCAAAAAATAACACAGCCGTAACATGATTGCAAATTTTAAAAAAATGGGAAAAGCCAAACCCCAATAGCAAGAGTTTGGCAGCCCATCCCCGCAATCCTCTTCTGGGTAAAGCCACACAACTCGTCTAAGAAGGCTGTTGGATCATAAATTGGTTTTTCTGTCTGCCGCACTTTCCCCGATGCTCAGGTCCCCCCTCCCTCCGTCTCGTCCTCGTAAAGATTATTCCGAAGATCCAGACGCCGGGAAGATTCTTTCCGGAACAGGCCGCTAATTTTCACCATCAGCCATTCAAAGCTTCCCGCAAAATTGCTTTTTTCCCACAGCGATATCATCAAGAACCAAAAAGCGAACATCAGAGCGACAAAAACAATAATGGCAAAGGGATTGGTCATAAAGGCATCCCGGCCTTCCGTTAAGGGCGCCCACAAGGCCTTGCCCCCAAAAAGGTGGTGAAACCATTCGCCGGCAAACATGCCGGGAACCGCATCAACAATATAAAGGGTCAGTGTCAGAATGCCGAAACGGCGGAGCCAGCGGGTCCGTTCGGCAAAGCGGCGGCGTTTCTCGATCTCCCCGAATTCGACGTGCTTTACCAGCGCCTTAAAGATATAGGTGATGCAGCCCAGGCTGAAATAGATGATGGTCGGCGAATAGATATCGATGTTCCCCAGGAAGCGGATGGGATTTTTCGTAAAGAGGAAGGTCACGGGGATCGAGACCGCCGTGGCGATGAAGAAGAGGTTTCCGAAACGTTTCAGCATCCCGTCCACGTAGGCCGGCGCCTTCCCGGAGGCCAGCAGCATGCCGTAGGCCACGCCGAAAAAGACGTAGCAGCCCATCGGGAAGAAGGAGAGCTGGGCGCTCCCCAGGATGCGCAGGAGGTAGGCCGCGATGTAGTGCGGGTTATCCACGCTCAGCATCCGGTCAATCAGCGGTTCCATCGTGTAGGAAAGCGGGATCGAGACCAGGGAGAACACGAAGCCGGCGACAAAGAGAATGCCCAGGTTCCGCTCAAAACGGCTTTCCCGGTCCTTGCGGAAAAGCAGCCAGACCAGCAGGGCCGCCACGCAGCCGCTCAGTCCGATCATGGGCAGGGCGCCGATCAGGTACAGACGCTCCGGAGAAGGCAGCCCCCATTCTCCGGTCATGATCAGCTTCGAAAATATGGAATGGGTCATTTCGCCGCGGAACAGATGCGGCCGGCTGAATACCAGCGTGCGCAGCGGATCCAGCAGCAAAAGTGCAATACCGTTGATCAAAATGGGGCTGATAATTTTTTTTGCGGGTACACCGTTATCAAAACGCCGGAATGCCGTATACGCGGTGCTGATGCCGCTGATCAGCACAAAACTGCCCGCCCAGGTAAAAATGATCAGCAGCGGGAAAAGCAGTCCGATGATCCAGGGCGGGACAATTTGAAAGGCTTGCCGTCCGTACCAGACATCCAGGATAAGATTGTGCGAGATCAGGACTCCGGCAATGGCCAGTCCGCGCATAAAATCTAAAGATATGATCCGTTTGTGCTTCCCGATACTCCCCTCCCCATGAGCTGTATTCCAAGTGAAATATGATAAATAAATATGAGGAATTCAAGAATAAAGCAAATGGCGCAAAATGCAGGAAACGGAGAAAACGGAAGAGGAAAGCTAAGGATTAAAGCGGGGTTAACTGCCCGTCCCGGATTTCGTACCTTTCGCCGGTAGCCGGACAACGCAGATCTTCGCCGAGGATCTCCCCCGCCCTGCTGACCCAGCCTTTTTGACGGGCCGGGACTCCGGCCACCAGGGCATAGGGCGAAACATCGCGGGTCACCACGGCGCCGGCGCCGACAAAACAGTACTCTCCAAGCGTTACTCCGCAGACAATCGTGGCATTTGCGCCGATGGACGCGCCTTTTTTGATGTGCGTGATCTTGTATTCGCTTTTGCGCTCGATAAAAGCACGCGGATTGACGACATTGGTAAATACGCAGCTGGGGCCGCAAAAGACATCATCCTCAATGAGCACGGAATCGTAGACCGAGACATTATTCTGGATCTTGACACCGTTGCCGACGATCGCTTTAGACCCGATATTCACGTTCTGGCCGATGGAACAGCGTTCCCCGATGACTGCTCCGGACATAATATGGGAAAAGTGCCAGATCCGGGTCCCCTTGCCGATCTTTGCGCCGGCATCCGCGTATGCGCTTTCGTGTACAAAATAATCAGGCATGCAGGTATTCCTTTATGCTTTGTGTAATCAGGCCGATCTCCGCTGCGCTCAGATAAGGATGCATCGGCAGCGACATCACCGTTTTGGCAAGACGGTTCGATACCGGGAAATCCTCACCCTGCTGCAATGATCGGAAAGCTTCCTGCGAAGGCAGGGGCATCGGATAATGCACGGCGGTCGGGATGCCTTTGGTCCTTAAATGTTCGCGCAGGGATTCGCGCTCCTTCACGCGGATGGTATATTGCGCCCATACCGAAGTATTGTATTCCGGAACTTCCGGCGTATTGACGATACCTTTCAATGCCCGGGTGTAAGCATCCGCAACGCGGCGGCGTTCGGGGATCTCTTCTTGAAAATGCCGCAGTTTTACGCGCAGGATGGCTGCCTGCAGGGTATCCATCCGGGCGTTTACCCCGATCATTTTATGATGATAACGTTTTTCCTGGCCGTGATTGCGGAGCATGCGCAGTTTTTCGGCGAGCGCCGCATTGTCCGTAAAGATCGCACCGCCGTCACCGTAGCAACCCAAGGGCTTGGCCGGAAAAAAACTGGTGGTGGCGATCCCGGTCAGCGCACAGGAATATTTGCCTTTATAGGTCGCGCCGAAAGACTGTGCCCCGTCTTCAAGGACCCAGAGGCCGTGTTTGTCGGCGACCTTCCGGATCGCATCGAAATCGGCGCACTGCCCAAAGAGCGAAACGGCGATAATCCCTTTGGTACGGGGACCGATCTTTGCTTCCAGTTTTTCGGGATCGATATTGAAGGTCCGGGGTTCCGCATCGACAAATACCGGAACGGCGCCGACAATGCTGATCATGGTTCCCGTAGCAATAAAGGTAAAGGCCGGGCACAGAACCTCATCTCCCGGCTGCACATCCAAAGCCATCAGCGCAAGCGAAATGGCATCCGATCCCGAACTGCAGGCAACGGCATGTTCCGCCTTACAGAAGGCGGCAAGTTCGGATTCCAGTGCGGCAATATCGGGACCGTTAATGAAGGATGTGTCGCGGATCACGCCGGCAATGGCCGTATCGATCTCGGACTGATATTGCAGATACTGACGGTGCAGATCGCAGAATTCCATAAAAACCTCTTAATAGCTCAGTTTTTCCATTAAATGAATACCCGAAAGCACATCCTCGCGGGAGGGGAACATTTCCCACTTCCCGGCAGCGATATATTCATACATCGTGTTGTGTCCCTTGCCGTAAATATGATCCAGATGAAAATCCAGGCCCGGTTTTTCCATCCCTTCCACATCCCAGTGCGTAATATGATTCAGATTGGTGCCGGCCAGCCGGACCGTTCCTTTTTCGGCGATCAGCGTAAATTCCGTTTCATAGTTCTGACGGTACACGCTCACTGTTGCATTCAGGGACCCGACCGCACCGGATTGAAAACGCATGACGGCAGAAACGGTGTCAAAGACCTCCATGCCGCGCAAAAATCCTCCCTGCCCCTTGCCGCTGGCAAGTTCACCGAAAAAGTAATGCAGCATATCGACATAATGGCTGGCCTGCGTGTACAGCACGCCTCCGTCCTGAGCCCGGGTCCCGTGCCAGCCGTTCTTAAAATAGTTGTCATCCCTGTTCCACAATGCGTTACAGATAAACTGATAGACCTTTCCGAGCCTGCCGGAGTCTATTAGTTCTTTAACCATGACTATCAGCGGATTATAACGGTTTTGATATACGGGCAGCAGGACCTTGCCCGCCTTGTCGACACGCTTAAAAAGCTCGTCTGCCTCGCGCACGGTCAGGCTGATGGGTTTTTCGCAAACGATATACGGAGCATCGGTCGTTTCCGCGATCTCGGCTCCATGGCGCGGATGGTCGCCCGAGGGCGTCAATACGGATATCACATCCACATTGCGGATCTTCCGGTAGTCACAGACATAGGGTACCGATAGCTTTTTCGCCAATTCCTTTGCGCGGTCTTCAATAATATCGCAGACCAGGGCCACTTCAATGCCTTTTGTTTCGCTGATCGCTTCAATGTGGCGTTTGGATATCCTCCCGCAACCGACTAATGCAACTTTCATCATGCCGAACCTTTCATCGATATTTATGACGGGAATATATTTATTTTAAAGTTTACTATCAAACTATTTATATTTTTTGCCGCCGACCTCCGCCGCGATAAAAATAATTTTTTAACTATGCTCCGGTTTTTATCTCCGGTTTTTTGATCCAGACCAGCAAGCGGTTCATCAGCAGCGACGATGTCACGCCGATCAGCGTGTACCAGGTCCAGTTGACTTTGAACAGGTCCGACCATCCCGCAACGATTACAAAGCTCATTACGGCGATGGAAAAGAAAAAGGGAACGACATACTGCCAGAGTTCGCATTTTTTAAAGAAGCGAACCGTAACGAACAATCCCAGTGTTCCTCCGTATGTAAAAGAGGCGATCGCAAGTGCGACCTCCACCAATGGACTGTTCTGATTCTTAAAGATCATTGCACCGAAGACCATGATCAGTCCCCAGGCCAGGGTTGTGCCTCTTCCCACTTTGAGCCATTTGCCCTCATCCGTAATCCCTTTAAAGACCGGCCTGAAAATATCAACGGTAATTGAACTGGACATTGCGCTCAGCGAGCCGCTGAGGGTTGTCATGGAAGCCGCAAAAATGCCGGCAACGGTGATCCCTTTAACAACGGGAGGAAGGTGATCAATGATAAATTTGGTAAACAATTCATCCGGTTTCGTAATACCCAGCGCTTCAAAACCGGCACCTTGCCAGACCATGTACAGCATCAGGCCGATCACGAGGAAAAGCGCAAACTGAACGAAAACAATCACGCCGCTGCCGATCATGGCCTTTTGGGAGTCCCGTACATTCTTGCAGCTTAAAATACGCTGCACGATAAGCTGGTCGGTACCGTGGCTGGCCATGGAGAGCATGGCTCCGCCGATCACGCCGCCCCAAAGGGTGTAACCGGACAAACCTTTAAAATTAATGAATCTGATCTTTTCCAATTCGGCAACCCAGTCAAAAGATGCTGCTGCATCGGGCAGCATACGCAGCCCGATAACCAGGGCAACAACGGCGGCAACCATATAAACGATCCACTGAAAAAAATCCATCCATACCACGCCCTTGATCCCGCCCATCAGCGTATAGGCTACCGTAACAACGCCCAGGATGAGCAGGGAGTAAAAGTAAGGCAGACCGGTGATCATGGAAAGCGGGATTGCAACCGCAAAAAGCCGGACGCCGTCCGCCAGCAGGCGCGTCAGCATAAAGGTAATGGACATGATGCGCTGCATGGTCACGCCGCCCTTTTCGGTCACCGCCTGATACACGGATATGAAATTTCCTTTTGCGTACATGGGAATAAAAACAAAGGCGACAAGAATACGTCCGACGATGTAACCGATACATATCTGCAGGTAGGTAAAATTTGTCATATAGGCAACACCCGGAATGGACAAGAATGTCAGTACCGAGGTTTCCGCAGCAACGATGGAAACCATAACGGTCCACCAGGGCAGATTATTGCTGGCACTGAAATAATCTTTCATGTTTTTTACGCTGCGTCCCATCCATGATCCGGCTATAAAGACCGTTCCCATAAACAAGACAATGATAACGATATCCACCCAATGCATGCGAACTCCTTTCTTAGTACATTAAAAACCCGTCCCGATTCAGTTCGGGACGGGAAAATATAAGGAAAAATCAGCCCGATAAAAACTAAAAGTTAAAACCGGTCTCAACGTTCATGACGGTCACGGCTTCTTCCTTGGGCAAAATGGTTCCGTCACCGTTCATATCGCGGTAAGTACGCATATAGTTATACACAATGCTCACGCCGCCGCCCAAATCCATGCCGATACTGGCACCCATAAGCGTCCGTTCGGAAGGATTTTTGAAATCCCAGGGATTCGGATCGTTATTTCTGTGGTAATAAGCCGTGATCTCGGAGACCAGCGGAATGGCGTCGGGCGGTATCGAAGCTTCTATCTGAAATGTCTGCAATACGTTCCCGATCCCGGATACCATATTCATATAATTGCAGTCCAGCGTAAAGAAGTTCATGATATTGATCCCGACAGCTCCGTAAAAGCCCTGCGAACTTGGCAGCTGCATTGCCAGCAACTGGTCAAATTTGGTTTTGGCGACAAAGCGTTGGTTTTCATCCTGGATAAAATAAACGCGGTTCAGATCGTAATTCTTGTCAAAAAACCCATATTGAAAATTTTCCTGTGCCCAGCGGTATTCCAGTTTTGCCGTCAGGAAATTGCCGATCGTAAAACCAATTCCCACCGGTGAAGTCCCGATAAAGACATCATCCCGGGTAAAGTCCAGAATGTTCGTACCGCTTTCCAGATAGCCGAGGATCGCGGCAACGGAATAGATCTCAAGGGAAAATCCGCTGCTGCGGAAAATCGGAACGGTCACGTCGGCGCTGGCGGAAAATACGGTGGGGTGCTCTCTCATCAGGGTGTCAATGGTGGGAATGTATAAGGTCTGAACGGTATCGAGACATTCATAGCCGTCATAACCGGGGAACATGGGAGCTATGTACGTTTCGATGATCTCCGTGGTCAGTCCCGGCACGGGCCGGTATTCCCAGAGATTGTTCCCGTCGACATCAATATCTCCGTTGTCGGGAATGCCGTCACCGTCCGTATCGACATAATAGCTCGGATTGTTCGGATACATATCCATCAGATCCGCATAGCCGTCGCCGTCAATATCTTCTTTAAAGGCATTGAAGGGATTCATGTCCGCGACGGTGCTGAGTCCGAATTCAATAAATCCGCCCACGGCAAAACGTCCGCCCAGCAAACCCGGTATGAAACTTGAACCTCCCAGTTCCGTCCAGTCCGCAATAAAACCGTAAAATCCAAGCGCAATGCCGCGCTCTTCCTTTTTACGGTTGCTCAGGGCGATCTCCGTTCCAAAACGTTTTTTTACCGGATATTGCAGCATGTTCGTATAACGGTCGATGGAAATGCCGTTTACAAAGGTCACCTGATCCAATCCGCCGATGCGGAAATAAAAGGGGTCATATTTGGTCGCCCAGCTCAAAAAGTACAAAACATTGAGGTAATCTTCAAAATCATCCCAATTGTGCTTGCTGATCTTGCCTTCAGCGTTGATGTAGACGGCAAGATCCAGCCCCATGCTCAATTTCCCGATACTGAAGGTCGGGCGGAAAGCGATCTGATTGTACAATTCACCGTTAATGGTAACCGCACCGATCCCAAGCCCCGTTTCGAACATGGAGGTTAATCCCGTATCTTCATTATCATTTGCATAGATTAACTGCGGCATGCCGATCAAGAGCATCAGCAATACGACTGCAGCGATTTTTCTCATTGCCTTCACTCCTTATGTTTGTATACTTAAATGTAATATAAATGAGTTTTTGAAAGAATGTAATAGTTTTTTATAAAAAGCCTGCCAATTGCATAAAATATTCCCTGATCCCGAATAAAATGATCGTAAAAAACGGATGTTTACCGGCATTGTATTTGCAGATCAAACGAGCAGCGCTAATTGCCGGCCGATCGGAAGAAGCGGAACTGAAGATTTTTTATTGTTTGACTATGGATATACGTGTAAATTCAGGCACCTGTAATAACTTTGTAAGGTTTAACATGATAAGCGCACTGCGGCAGAGGAAAAAAATGCAAATCAAGGTTCACGAATTCGACTTGCCCCTGAAATATAAATTCGGCATATCCCGGGAAACCCGGACGGTTCAGAAAACGGCCATTGTCGAAGTTAAAGACGGCCCCTTATCCGGCTACGGGGAATGTGTGGCCAACCATAAGTATTATAAATTCACCATTGACATGATCCGGGAAGATATCGCAAAGGCTTCATCTGTTCTGATGAAAGCGGACCTTGACCGAACAGCGCCCGATATTCTCTGGGAACAATGCAATTATTTGCTGCGGCATAATCCCTTTGCACAATGCGCGCTGGACATGGCGCTCTGGGATCTGTACGGAAAGAAAAAGAACAAAACCACCTACCGGCTCTGGGGTCTCGATCCATCAAAAAACGTAGTGACCGATTACACGATCGGTATCGATGACACGGAAATTATGATCAAAAAAATGGAAGAATTCCATGACTGGCCGGTCTTTAAGATCAAGCTTGGTACGGATCACGATATGGCGATTATGCGCACATTGCGGGCGCATACGAAGGCCGTCCTGCGCATTGATGCCAATTGTGCCTGGACAGCGGACCAAACCATCGAATACGCGCAGGTATTAAAGGAACTGGATGTCGAATTTATCGAACAGCCGATGGAAGCCGATGCCTCTGCTGCGGATATGAAAAAAGTTTTTGAAAAATCCGCCCTGCCTCTGATCGCCGATGAAAGCTGCATTTCCGAGTCGGATGTGGATCGTTGTCACGGATTTTTTCACGGGGTCAATATCAAGGTTGTCAAATGCGGCGGGCTTACTCCCGCACTGCGTATGATCAAGCGGGCACGGGAACTGAAGATGAAAGTCATGGTCGGCTGTATGACCGAATCGACAGTGGGGATCTCCGGGATCGCCCAGCTTTTGCCGCTGCTGGATTATGTGGACATGGACGGTCCGCTGCTGCTTGCGCGCGATATCGCCGAAGGTGTCCGCATCGAACGCGGTGTGGTACACTATTCCCCGCTCCCCGGGAACGGAGTCCGGCTGACCGGTTTTAAGGAATCCTAAAGTGAAGAACATCAGCAAAGAGTCCGGCGCCCTGCTAAGCTGGAAGGTTTTAATGGCAAAAAACAATCCGGCACGCGCACTTTCGGTCGCGGTGATCATTTTCATCTGCAGCTATTTTGTTTTCCTGACCATGAAAGATGTTCTGCTGACCGTTATAGCCCTGCTGGTCCTTCTGATCATGGTACTCCCCTATTATTTACCTGTAAGCTATATCCTGACCGAAGAAATGATCGTAAAAAAAATGCCCTTTTCGCGTCAGCAGCGCCGCTGGGAAGAATTCCGGCGTTTCGATACTGCCGGCAATGCGATCAAACTGTATACGATGAGCCGGGCTTCCCGGCTTGACAATTATCGTTCTTTTCTCATCATCTGCAAGCAGAACCGCGATCAGGTGCTGGAGATCGTTCATCGCAAGATCGAGGTGCATCCGGAGGGAAAGGATGTATGATCTGAGCAGGGATATTCACGAAAATTTGTTCTATGCTGCCGACATTAAAATTTGTTTTTCATCGTTTTTATATTATATTTTTCCGTTATCGTATTTTTCATAAGCTTTAATTGGCTTATTGGAGTATTCTTAAGACATTATCGGGGCAGCGTATTTGGAAGAGAATGCATTCGAAAGAGAGATGATCGACAAGATCGCCTCAAAGATCGTTGAACGCCGGCTATCCGTGCCGGCGGTATTGTTCATGGAGGTTCTAAAACCTCTGAATTTTTTCGGCGCGCAGACACTGAATTTTTTCGGTCCCATCATCGAAGCCTTCCTCAAAAAAGAGAATCGTTATTATGATTTTACGGCTTTTCTCGAGAAGCGCGAGAATATTGAAGCGATTCTGCAACGTGTGGAAGAAATGGAGGACGCTATGCCCCGAAAGACACCTTCAAAGCGCAGCCGGAAACAAAAAAGAAATAAAGATATAACGAAAGTGGAGGATTAAATGACCATTAAACGCATCGGATGGCTGCTGGCCATCATCAGCGTTAGCAGCGGCCTGGCTTTTGCCGAACTGAGTATCAATGCCGAGGTCGTTCATACGGAAGCGGACGGCAATAAGGTCATCATCACCTTAACGCCGGTTCCCAATGCCAGCAGCTACCTTATTCAAAAAAGCCTTGAGTCCGGGGAATGGGTCTCGGTCATCGAAACCCGTGACCTTGAATTCAATACAAATATCGAAAATGATATTTCCACCCGTTTCAAGGTAACTGCGCTTGACGTGAACCGTAATGTGCTTGCAGAAGCCGTTTCGGAGGCCATCACGACAGAGGCCAAGTGGTTCAATATTAAACGTTTAAATCGTTTTATAGCTCTTATTCTCATCTCCGGGATCATTCTGTATTACATTACCCGCGCCCGCCTGAACAAGAAAATATACCTGCGTCCGGTTGCCGGACTTCAGGCTTTTGAGGAAGCCGTGGGACGCGCAACGGAGATGGGGCGTTCGGTGCTTTTTGTACCGGGAATTATGGACCTTGATCAGGTTGAGACCATCTCCGGTCTGATCATTTTGGGACACGTGGCAAAAATGACCGCCCGTTACGAAGCGGATCTCAACGTGCCGGTATCCCGTTCCCTGGTTATGGAATCCGGCCGCGAAACCGTGCAGGCTTCTTATATCAGCGAAGGCCGGCCGGACCTGTATTCGCAGGATATGGTGCACTATTATACGGATGACCAGTTTGCCTTTGCTGCTGCCGTTGACGGAGTGATGTTGCGTGAAAAACCGGCTGCGGTCTTTTTACAGGGTAAATTTTACGCCGAATCGCTGATCATGGCCGAAACCGGAAATTCGATCGGCGCCATTCAAATCGCCGGCACGGGTTCACCCTCCCAGATTCCTTTCTTTGTCACCGCCTGTGATTATACGCTGATCGGCGAGGAATTTTTTGCCGCCAGCGCCTATCTGGGCAGCGATCCCAAACTGCTCGGCTCCATCAAGGGCCAGGATATCGTCAAAGCCATTTTGATGGTCTGTATCGGGATCGGTATTTTATTTGAGACCTTTAACGTTCATTTCTTCAAGAACCTGTTCTTGGGATCATAATCAAAAGAGGTAATACCATATGTTTTGGAAACGAACAATTCCTGCCATCATCGTCGGTGCCGTTGGCGTGATCATGCTTCTGTCATGGTTCATTCCGCACGCTCCTTTTGACGAACTCGAGATCCATGCAACGCAGTGGTACGACATTATCGCCAGCTTTGCAATGATACTCGGCGCGCTGAACCTGTTGAAACTCCAGGGGCGCAAGGTTATCAAGCACCAGAAAGGCTGGTTTTACAGTCTTGCAGCCATTCTGGCGTTTTTTATGACACTCACTTTCGGTTTCTTCATCAAGGGCGGTTATTATCCCGTCCTGATCTCAGCGGGCGACAATCCCGAAGCCGTTTACTCACGGATTTCCGAAGTCACCGCTATCGGCGTTGAAGAAGTCCGAAACCTCTACGCCTATCCGTCCGCTAACGGTGAACGCATCATTATGCAAAAGGCCGTCGTTACCAAAAGGTACGCACAAAAGATCATTGAGGAACTCGAGACCCTCGGAGCAACCGTCAGCATGGGCGAATTAAAGTGGGGATCCCACGTGCAGGGACAAAATACCTATTACCGCTGGGTTTTCTATTCCTTCTTCACTCCCCTGTCCGCAACCATGTTTGCGCTGCTTGCCTTCTTTGTTGCCTCTGCATCCTACCGTGCATTCAAGATCCGGAACGCCGAAGCGACCGTGCTGCTGCTGGCCGGTATTTTCATTATGCTCGGACGTGTTCCGCTGGGCGCATACCTGACGGCATGGACACAGAAAATATCCTGGCTTTCCTGGATGCATCTGCCGACCATACAGGAATGGCTTTACCAGTATCCGAACGCCGCCGGAGCACGTGCGATCATGATCGGTATCGGACTGGGTATCGTCGGCACCTCTTTGCGGGTGATCCTTGGAATTGAGAAATCGTTTATGGGAGGCGACTAATATGGGAAAATTCACAAATTTTCTGGAAAAACTCGATAGTCTCGACCGCCGTGTCATTTTTCTGATCATAGGATTAGTGGTCCTGATCCCCTTGCTGATTCCGCTGGGTTTACCGATCGAAACGACCAACCTGACCGAAGATGCCTTTTATGCTATCGAAGATCTGCCCGCAAATGCAAAGGTCTTGCTTTCATTCGAATACGGACCCTCGTCCAAACCCGAGATCCATCCGATGGCCGTTAGCGTACTGCGCCATCTGTTTTCCAAGGGAAATGAAGTGGTTATCATGTGTCTCTGGCCGGACGGACTTTTTATGGCGAATGAGGCGCTGGAACTGGTCGCGCACGATGAATTCAAGCTGGAATATGGGGTTGATTACGTCAACCTGGGCTACCGGCCCGGCAATGAGGCCGTGATCAAGGGGATCACCAAGAGCTTTGAAGCCAACTTCTCGGTTGACTCCCGCGGTATTCCGATCTCCCAAATACCCATTATGCAGGATGTGCAAACCGCCCGGGATGTAGATTTTATCTTCAGTTTCTCTGCCGGTTACCCCGGAGCAATCGAATGGGTCCTCTACGCCGGCGACCCCCTTCAGGTCCCGGTATCCAGCGGAAATTCCTCCATTCAGGTAAATCAGCTGCTGCCCTATGTTAAGTCCGGACAAATGAAAGGCGTGATTGCCGGAATGCCCGGTGCGGCGGAGTATGAAACCCTGCTCATACAGAAAGTCGAGGGGAAAGAAGGCCTCCTGGTCAACAAAGCGCATGCTCTGCTGCCAAATTTTAAAGAAAACCGTGACGCAACTAAATTCATGGACGCGCAATCGATCGCCCATCTTGTCATTGTGCTCTTTATTATCCTCGGTAATATTTCCTATTTTGTCAAACGTAAAAAACAACAAAAATATTAGGAGGTGACCAATGTATATCGGAATATTAGGCGCATGGGTCGCCGTTTTTCTCACACTGTCCATCCTGAGCTATCTTTATAAAGATAATGTGTTTTATAAGCTTTCCGAACATATCTTTGTGGGTGTTTCAGCCGCTCACTGGGCAACCATAGCTTTCTGGAACCAGGTTCAGCCCAATCTCTTCGGCCGGCTCTGGCCGCAGGCCGAAGTCGCCGCCCTGGAAGGATTCAATAAATTCTGGTACGGGATCTACCATGTACTGCATGTTCTGTTCGAAAAGGTATTCCCCGAAGAGACCATCAACGGTGTCCTTTACCGCGGCATCGGCGATCAGCCTCAAAATCTGAGCTACCTGATCGCTTTTATCCTGGGCGTGTTCATGCTTTTCCGCCTTATTCCCAAGATCGGCTGGCTCAGCCGCTGGTCGCTGGCCTATGTGATCGGAATGGCCGCGGGTTTGCGCCTCTACGGATATATGAGCTCTGACGTGATCGGACAGATCCATGCAACCATGCTGCCGCTTTGGACCGGCAATCTGGGTGAAAGCATCAACAATATCATTCTGATCGTCGGCGTGCTGACCGGATTATTCTACTTTTTCTTCTCCGTCGAACATAAGGGCGCTTTGAAAATCGTTTCCCGCATCGGTATCTACTTCCTGATGGTATATTTCGGCGCCTCTTTCGGCTTTGCCGTCATGGGGCGTATCTCTCTGCTTATCGGCCGTTTCAATGACCTCATCGAATACTCCGGCAAACAGTATGGATTTGCGACTCCCATCCTTCTGCTCATCATGGTTGCGGTTCTGATCCTGAGCGGTCGCAAGGAAAAGAAAAACAAAGAAGCCGAAGCCTGATCCGGCCTAAAATATTAAATCAAAGAAACGTCCTGAGAACAGGGCGTTTCTTTTTTTCGTCTGAAAATCCCCTGCAGCCGTCCTGAAAAAAATAGGTACTTTTATTTTCGCATAAATAGTGTAAATTTCGGCAGTCGGGAGATAAGTATGAAACGTCTGACCTTCAGTGTCAACACCGGGAAACGAACCGCCTTTATTGATATCGGTTCCATCGTGGAAGAAGCGCTTCGCCAATCAAGCTGCGATTCGGGGATCGTATGCATCTTCACGCCCCATACGACCGCTGCGCTTACGATCAATGAAAATGCCGATCCCGATGTTCTGCACGATCTGGACTGGAAGATCAATTCCCTAATCCCAAATCGGGAAAGACAATACAAACACTGTGAGGGTAATAGCGACAGCCACCTGAAATCTTCATTGTTCTCGCCTTCACTGACACTCATTTTTGAGAATAAAAAATGCCTGCTCGGTACCTGGCAAGGTATTTACCTCTGCGAATTCGATGGCCCCCGGACGCGGAAAATCCACATAAAAATTATCGAAGACCACTCTGATCAGGAACATGCTCATGAAAACCCGTAAAATACTGGTGATTTTAGCATTGCTTTTGGGGACGGTATTATCGGCACAGGAAACAAAAAAAAACCGCTTTTACACCGAATTTGACCTTTATACAGGTTTGAAAGCCGGTATTTGCCGTCAATTCAATAATCGCTTTGCGTTGTATTCAAGCATGGGGATCGCACTTGCAGCTCCAACACAAATATCCTACAATCTCTTTGCTGCTTATACCTTTATGAATGCAAGGGACAAATTCAAACTGGATCTGAATGCCGGATTTATCCATGGTGTATTTGATATTATCGGGCCTTCATTATTCCCCGATGATCCGTATTATGATTATTACTTCTATGTAAATCCCGGACTGGCCTTGCACGGGTCCTTGCCCCTCGGGGAAAAAATCCGGATGGGGTTGCGTCTGGGTGCCGAGATCATGATCGGCTACGAGGAAAATGCGGAGGCGTGGACTGTCCATCCCGAGCCCGAGCCCAATGCCGCACTGACGCTGCTGTTTTGATTCGAAAAACTTGCGTCAAGTTTACTTCATCAACAGCATTTTTCTGCTTTGGTAAAAATCATCCGTCTGCATGACATAGACATAGATGCCGCTTGAAAGATCCGTGCCGTTGAATTCAAGGACATAGGTGCCGGGAACATGGTATGCATCCGTTAATGTCGCGACCTTTTTGCCGGAAAGATCATAGAGGGCGATACGTACGTGCTTTGCTTCGGGAATTGCATAGGGAATGCGGGTGCGGGGATTAAAGGGATTGGGATAATTCCTGCCCAGCATATAATCCTGCGGAACCTCGGCTACATCCAGTTCGCTGTCGATATAAAAGACCAGCGTATCGCTATAGGAGCGTAAACCGGCCTTGTCAATAGCCGCAACCGTCCAGTAGTAGGCGCGCCGGTCCGTAAAACTGCGTTTATCGTATGCGGTATTGTTCGTATTGATCATAAAATTCATCGTCGAATCACTCTGTCCGTAATAGATCCTATAAGTGACCTGATCGCCCGGATCGGGATCCGTGGCGGCCGTCCACTCCATGTGCGGATAACGGCTCGTCTGATAGCTGTTATGCAGCGGTGCCAGCTGTACGGGCGCCGAAGGTGCTTCGTTGACGCTGTTAACGGCAAAATTGCGTATTTCCCGGGAAGGGCTTGCCGCAGACGCGGCGTCTACGGCTTCGACATACCAGCGGTAGTAGCCGTTTTCCTTCAGGTCTCCCGTCATGGTGTAAACAGTGGCATTACCTGCATATACGCAATACATGCTGTCCGGATGCGTTCCCAGGATCAGACGGTAGTACAGGCTGTCGCGCAGATCGGGGTCCTTTGTCGCATCCCAGGAGAAGGAAGGCCGTAAAGTATCCTGGATCGAGCCCGACAGCGGCTGCTGCAATGCAAAGGTATGGGGTGCGCTGTTGCTGCTGTTGACCTCAAAACGCCAGAATGTCGACCGCAAGGTGTCATTCGCCGTTGTGACGGCCCGTACATGCCAGTAAGCGGTTTTATCTTCCGCCAATGCGTCTGTAAGACGGTAAAAATTCGTATCGCAAACAATGGGTGCCATACTGCCGAAATCCAGGGTCTCGCCAATATAGAGAAGATAGCGGTCCGCAGCCGGGACCTCCTCCCAGATCAGGCGGGGGCTTCGTGTCCGGACCAGTTCCATACTGTCGGGGCTGACCAGGGCAAAATCCCCTTTTATATTTGAAATGATCCAAATATAATTTTCTTTAAATATCTGAACCGCAGCATCTTTTGCTTCAATATCCAGGGTCACATGATAGATGCCCTCAGCTGCGTAGGCATGAGTGACCTCTTCACCGCTTCCGCTTTGTCCGTCGCCAAAATCCCAGAGATAGCGGTATTCGCCTTCCGGCAAAGGCGTTATCGCGCTAAAGGTAATGCCGTATTCCGGTACTCTGACCGTATAATCGGCAAAGAAATCCATAACACCGCTATCCGCCGATTCCCATTTCATGGCATCAAATGCCACGATCTGTTCGGCAACGGCACTGCTGTCGCCCAGGGAGACATGATCGCTGCCGTCGTTCGAGAATAAATATTTGCCAAGGGAAACCCAGTCGTTGTCAACAGCGCTCTGATCCACCGTCACCCTGGTCTCGCCGCCGGCATGCCGGATCCGGTAAGGGGCGGAAACGGCGTTTGCATTGACGGGAATATAGGCAAAGATCTCATAATAGCCGCTTTTATCCAGTTGCGGCGTCCAGCTCACAAAGCAAATATCTTTTTGTCCGGCTTCCGTATAGGTCCACCAGTGGTGCCCGCCGTGTCCGCTGTTCTCGCTGTGATAATAGCGCATGGGAACGGTATTGCCCTCGGCTTTGATGTAAAAACCGCGGGTAAAATGTTTATCTTCGACCAGGGAATCCGCCGGAGCGGGTGCGTTATATTGAGTTGCAATGCACCAGGGCATGCTGCTGTAACTGCTGTTGGCATAGTTCAGGCTGGCATGACCGTGATTATAGCCCGGCCAGTCATAATAGACACCGGCTCCGTAGTAATTCGGCCAGCTCGACCTGTTACGGTCACCGTAGGGATCGTTGACAATAACGCTGCGCTGATCCGAAGCGGAGCGTCCGATCGCCGCTACCAGATGTCCCGCACTGGACAGATAATTGCAAATGGAAAAGGGTTCCTGCTTATCGATCTCCGCCGCGACGGTGGACCAGGAGGTGTTCCAGGTCTGATTTCCGCTGATCCCGTGCAATGCGTAATAATTGTTCATCCTGGAGTTTGGACTGCCGTCGGTCCACATATAACCGTAGCCCCCGTAATTGGTATAACATACCGTACCGGCGCCGTTGCAGTCCTGCCGGCTCTGATTGAAATAGCTGCCGTTATAATAATAGCGCTCATGCACATAGGCGCCGTAATCGCTCATATTGTTAAACCCGGACATGAACGGCCATTTCGGCAGAATCCCGTAATAGGCCATGACCATGGCGGCAGTTGTAGGAGCACAGCTGCTGTAGCCCCGCGGACCGGGAGTATCATAGACCTGGTGAATGTACGGGACATCCAGAGTGACATCTTCCGCCGGCGCTTTTTTTTCAAAGAATCGCGGTTCCGTCGGGAAGCGGTCCGGTAGCTCCCGCAGGAGCGTTTGTTTTTTAAGTGAGGGGTTTTCCATACGGACAAGCTTTGCATGATCCCGCAGATATACCGGACTGCCATCCTGCATGAACCAGGGATTGTCTTCAAAGACATCCGGGGTCCGGGTCTCCGCAAGCAGCTCCCCGTTCACAGCGGCAAAAACGATATCGGAGTTGACAATACTTTCCGCATCGTCAAGTTCAATGCGGGTATACAGATAGCTGTCCCCGTTTTCCGACCAGCGCAGATCCGCGCCGCGGCCGATCTCCCGCTCACTGCCCTTTTGGGTGTCATACATATAAAGAATACCATCCAGGCGGTTATAGGCAATATAACGGCTGTCCGGCGACCAGGAAGGCAGAACGTTCCCGTAACTGCTTTGGGTGATCGCTTTCTTGCTTCCGCTTTCCAGATCGAGTATCCACAGCTGATCCTGCCGGTCGTTGTAGACCACTTTTTTTCCGTCCGGGGAAATCGGCGCCAGACCGGCATAGTTTCCAAGATCATAAGTACTTGTTTTTTCATCACTTATTACATATAATACATTTCCTATGGTATAGGCAATGTCCCCCTTCAGCGAAAAGGAGACCTGTCCCGTAAGGGCTACGGGTTCATGCAGTAATCGCGTTTCACCGCTTTCCAGTTCGTAAAGCGCCGGCGCTTCCAATCCGCCGGGCTGTTCGCGCCATTTGAAACCGATATAACGCTGATCGCAGGATAATGTATAGTAGAATCCTGCTCCGGGCCCTTCCACAAGTACGGTAACGCTGTCTTTGAAGGCGTAAATGCGGGAACGGGAAAGATCGGTGTACAAATATCCGTCCGTGCAAGTTCGCACGGAGTATGCGCCTTCCGCAGGTCTGCTCATCGCCAGTAAGGTCAACAGGATAAATAAATGTGGTATTTTTTTCAAGATTACTCCGCTTTATCAATTTATCATCGAAATAATAATACAAGAACTTTACATTGTAAAGCCTTGAATTCTTAATTTCAAATTAATACATTCAGAAAAACCGGGGATACCTATGAAAAAGCTCGCAATAATAAGTCTTCTCTTCATTTCCTTTCTGATGGCGCAAACCTTTGTGCCGAATATCAATATCGAGGGGCAAAACCTGAATGCCCAGGAAGAACGCATTATCGGAGAACTGAAGAACACGATCGAGCGCTATATTTATTCCAACAGTTTCAGCAATGAGAATTACGATTTCATCGTTCCTTACCGGATCACCATGAACGTGACCCAAATTTCACCAAGCGGCTCAAAGATCGTTTTTTCGGTCAACGCCTTTTTTTCCAACGAGTACGACCAGCGTTATATCGACAATGCATGGACCTTTGAATTTGCTGAAGGCGAGGCGCTTTACCGCGAAATGATGTACCACCCGCTCAGGGATATCATCGATTATTACGGCTATCTGATCATGGCCACCGAAATGGACGGTATTGAGGATCTGGGCGGAAATTCTCTGTTTGCGCTCGCCACGGAGATCTATTCCCGCGGGAACAGTTCCCAATGGTCAAAGGGATGGAACGCAAGGAAAGAAGATCTGGATAAAATGACCGGGGA
>JAQVTR010000030.1 GCA_028699915.1 Fidelibacterota bacterium | reverse complement strand
CCTGTTCAAGGTGATCCTGGAAGGCAGCGGCGGCACGGGCAATTATATGATCCAGCGCTACTATGCCGCACGGAATGACCGCGAGGCGGGACTGCTGTCCCTGTTCTGGACCGGATTACTGTCTTTCCGCTGGCCTTTTATTGCGGCGCTGGCCGTCTGGGGCATTTCACTCGGGACCAGCATCTCCGATCCCGAAATGGTGCTTCCGGCGGTGGTTACGGTATTGCCGGCAGGAATAAAGGGATTCATTATTGCCGGACTGATGGCCGCCGCCATGTCCACCTTTGATTCCACCGTCAACGCCGGCGCGGCGTACTGGGTCAAAGACATCTACCAGCAGTATATCAATCCGAAAGCAACGGATAAACAGCTGATGAAACACAGTTACGGCGCCTCGATCCTGATCGTGGTGTTGGGACTGGCGCTGACGGTCTTTATTAAGAACATCAATGAGATCTGGTCCTGGATCACCATGGGGCTGGGTGCGGGACTTCTGATCCCGCAGCTGGTTCGCTGGTACTGGCATCGCCTGAACGGCTACGGTTATGCGATCGGCATCGGCGCCGGAATGCTGACGGCTATCCTCTGGAAGGTTTTTATGAAGACCGGGCTTCTGCCGGATGCTTTAACGCCGGAATATTACGCCTTTGCAGCCGCATCCCTGATGTCGCTGCTCGGGATTATTATCGGAACACTGGCTACGCGCCCCATCGATGAAAAGGTAACGGCCAATTTTTACAACATCACACGCCCCTTCGGCGCCTGGAAAAAATACCGTGAAATGCTTCCCGAACCTGTCCGCATTGGCATTAAAAAGGAAAATACCCGGGACATTATTTCTGTGTTTCTTGCCGTTCCCTGGCAATTGTCACTGTTTATGTTTATGATGAACCTGGTCTTTAAAGCCTGGAGCCAGGCGCTGGTCCTGGGATTGGTTTTCCTTGCTCTCAGTACCGGCCTGTATTTTACCTGGTTCCGGCATTTGTCCACGGAAGTCAAGGTCGGCAATGAAAATGCCTGAATAAAAACGGAGAAACAGGACCGTGCTGCGGCGCGGGAATAATTTTACCTGATCCCCTTTTGCCAAAAAACAAGAGGGGATCTTTGTTTTTCGAAGACTTGTTCTCCCTGTCCCCCCTCAGAAAGGTTTGTTTGCATGCCGGACGGGAAAGACATACTCAAGACTCAGGACTCAAGATTTAAAATTTAAGATTTAAGATTTAATTGCGCGGGGATACGGGACAGAACGGGCATGCAGAAAAAGGCATTTTACGTCAGCAGGGATTTCTTCGCTTATGTGCGGGATTTGGGGTGATCAGCGCTTAATGAGGATCATTCCGGAAGAGGGCCCCAGGCTGACGGCACCGAAAATACGTTCCTGGGAGAACGGTTGTGTGCTGATCAGGGTTACCCAGCCGCCTTCGGGCAAGGTATAGAAAGCGTCTTTGTCTTTGGATCCGTTTGCAAGGACCAGCAACTCCTCGCTGTAATTTCCCCAGGGCATAATGTGGTAGCCGATACCGAAAGCGGCGTCGGCATAATGCGGGCTCAGCGCTTCACGCGGGGACTTTCGCAGCTGCGGATAGATCTGCCGCAAGCGGAAGAGGTTGGAATAAAAATCGACCAGCTCCCGGTTTTGGGCGGCGATGTTGTAATTGATATAATTGCTTGTGTTGTCCTTGTTGTAGGAATTGTGGTCGATCTTGCCCTGATCCGGATCCGGGAAATCATTGATCTCGATCACTTTGCTGCGGCCGAATTCCTGGCCGGAATGCAGCATGCAGATGCCCTGAGAACTTCCCAGAATAAAAGCGCCGAGCTTGTGATAGCGCATTTCCCCGGGCGTGAGCTTTCCGTGGGCAAGAAGGTCGCGCACAACTTCGTCTTCGCGGTTTTTCTTCAGATGCAGCCGCACAAAATCACCGAAAGTGTGATCATCGTGCGATTCCAGATAATTCACGGAATGCCGGGCATCCCGGTACTGCCCGCCGTCCGGGAGCAGGGAACCCATCAGGAAGCGCAGGGCATTCTCACGGCTGACGCCGTCATCCCAGCGGCCAAAGATAAAACCCGGTCGCGAATGCGGATTCTGTCCTTTGATGCCGTTGCGGAACTGATCGTTCCAGGAAGCCCAGCCCAGATCGCTGAAATGATCCGGATTGTAGGTGCCGCCCCAGGGTTCGGCGATCAGGACCACGTTCGGGTTCAGCTTAACCGCTTCACGCCGGATCGCCTCCAGTGTCCCGTCGTCGATCATGGCCGCAAGGTCAAAGCGGAAGCCGTCAATGTGATATTCCCGCATCCAGAACAGCACGCTTTCTATGATCATTTTCCGCGCCATAAGGTTTTCGGTCTTAAAATCATTCCCGCAGCCGCTTACGCTGGTAAAATCCTGCTTCGCATCCAGACGGTAATAGTATTTCTTGTCGGCCATTTTGAAGGGATTGGGATCGTAGGTGCTGGTGTGATTGTAGACCACATCCATGATCACCGCAAATCCCGCGGAATGCAGTGATTTGACCAGGGATTTGAATTCCCTGACAGCTTTGCCTTTATCGTCAATGTAGGCGTCCTGGTTCATATGGCCTGCCGAACTGTAATAGTTCTCAGGTGCAAAGAAAAAGGTGCTCATGTAGCCCCAGTGATTCCGCGCGTAAGGATTCCAGGTATTGAACAGCGCCGTGGAGGTATCCCGGAAGGGAATCTCAATATTGGCAAAATCGTGCAGCGGCAGGAATTCCACGGCGTTGACGCCGAGTTTTTTGAGATAGGGGATTTTCTCGATAAAAGCGTTATAGGTGCCCTTTTCTTTGGTCCCGGCGCTTTTATGTGCGCTCATATCGCGCAGATGGGTCTCGTAAATGATCAGGTCCCGCGGATCCCGCGGCGACATCCAGGTATCGTCGCCCCAGTCGAAATTGCATTTGTGAATAAAACTTCGCGCATGGATCTGATAATGATTTTGAGTCGATACCGCGGTGGAATAGGGATCCGGCACCAGGGTGTTCGGCTGAAAGATATCTCCGGGACCGTTATTGGCGCCGATGTAATATCCGTAATAATAATTCCACAATTTCTTATTGATCGAGATCTCCCATACACCCTGATTGTCCCGCTGCAGGTAATAGCTTTCCGTTTCGGGTCCTTTTGCCGTTTTAAAAAGGGCCAGGCGGACGGAACTTGCGCGGGGCGCAAAGATCCGGAATGTGAAGCGGCCGTTCTCGTAACTGCAGCCCATTTCCTTATCGGAATACAAGGTGTCGAAAGCGGCGACATCAAAGGGTGTTACGGGTGCCGGCGGCAGATTGCCGGAATCCCGGAAAGCACAGCCCGTTAGCAGGGCAAGAATTAAAAAAAGCAGGGAAAGCGATTTATTCATATTACTTTATACCTCAATCTCACATCTTTCAATATAAAGATAAAAAATTCAAAAAACGATAAATTTAATGCCGAAATAGCGCTGTTGTCCGCTGTGCGCCGCCGGAATTGTTATTCCTGTCCGGAAGAGTCCGGGCGAAAAATTTATCCTGAAAATTGATTGGAAAATTGGGACTCATTGAGTATCTTAAAACGACCTCAGGCCTTCGTCGGCAGCGTATTGCTGAACCCCGTCAGGTCCGGAAGGAAGCAGCGGCAAGTGATTATTCTGCGCGTCAAGCAACCTGAGGTCTTTTCATGCACAAACAGGGATAATTATATGAGTCATCAGGTCATCAGTCTGAAGTACCGTCCTCAGCGCTTTGAAGATGTTGTGGGACAGGAACATATCACGGTGACATTGCAGAACGCCCTTAAAAAAGGGCGCCTGGGGCATGCGTACATATTTTCGGGTCCCCGCGGCACGGGCAAGACCACAACCGCGCGTCTGCTGGCAAAACTGGCGAACTGCGAGAATCCGCAGGACGGGAATCCCTGTAATACCTGTGTAAGCTGCCGTGAGATCACCGAGGGGCGCAGCATGGACGTTCACGAGATCGACGGTGCATCCAACCGCGGTATTGACAGCATTCGCGATTTGCGCGAACAGGTAAAATATCCTCCTACGCGCGGAAAATACAAAGTCTATATCATTGACGAATTTCATCAAATAACCAAAGAAGCCTTTAACGCGCTGCTCAAGACGCTTGAAGAGCCCCCGAAACACGTTCTCTTTATTTTTGCCACGACTGAACTGCACAAGGTGTTGCCCACCATTCTCAGCCGCTGCCAACGCTTTGAATTCCGCCGCATTCCCATTCCGCAGGTCGTACAGCTGCTCCGCCAGATTGCCGAACGTGAAGGTGCAAAAATTGATGACGCCGCCCTGATGCTGATCGCCAAAAAAGGAGACGGCAGTATTCGAGACAGCGAAAGCATTCTGGAACAGGTGATCGCTTTTTCCGGCGAAGCCATCAGTTATGAAGGCATCTTAAATATGCTGGGTGTGATCCGGGAGGACGTATTTTTTGAATTGTACCGCGCCCTGAGCGGGGGAAGCGCCGACCGCGCCCTGTCGCTTTTGGATGAGATGCTGATGCGCGGCTATGACGCAGCGGAATTTGTCACGCACTTCTCCATTTTTCTCCGTGACCTTTATATGACCAAGATCCAAGGTTCCGCCGAACTGCTCAATACGACCGAAACGCTCAAGAACGATTATGAAGCTCTGGCTTCGACCCAAGATGCGCGCACGATTGTCCGCATGCTGATCATCGTGAACGAACAGCTGCCGGATATCGGGCGTTCTGCAAATGTGAAAATTCTCTGTGAATCACTGTTCATCAAATTATCCCGCCTGCAGGACTTCCGTGATCTGGAACAGGTCCTGAACGGCTTAAAAGGGAAAGCGGAAGATCCGCGCACAGCTGCAGCTCCCAAAGCCGCAGCCGTAAAAACCGCGCCGCCGGCGGCACAGATCAGGGAAGCGGTTCCCGAGGCTGCAGCGGAAAAAACCGGGAGTCCGGAAGCACCGGCAGGGGCAGAGGAGATCAAAGATCGCTGGCAGGAAGTGATCGATTGTGTCCAGCCCCAAAAACCGGCATTGGCGGGCCTGCTCTGCCGGGTTGGCCTGATGCGGGCGAACGGCGGGACCCTGGTGCTGACGGTGGAAGATGATTATTCCTACAATTCTCTCCAGCGAAGCGAGGCACTGATCCGCTCCTGCCTGAAAAAAGTTTTTCACTACGCTTACCGGCTGCGCGTCGAAAAAAATACGGTTCCCGATTCGGAGAAGGCCATTAAAAACAGCAAGGTCGACGGAGCGGTGCAGCAGGTAATTCAAAGTTTTGAGGGAGAATTGTTATAAATCGTTGACAAAGGGTATTTATTGGTATAAATTCTGACGATTGGGATTAATTATAGAGATTTAGAGGAAAGTACATTAAATTGCTACAGTAAGACTAAGCAGGCAGGCAACAAACGCGATTGTGACAGAGCAAACCGGTAAATATTTAAGGAGTTGTTATATGAGGCTAAGATGGATTTTAGCGGGAGTTTTACTTGTATTCAGCATTTCCTACGCCGCCACGACCGGAAAGCTTTCCGGTTATGTGACGGATGCTGAGACGGGTGAACCTTTAGCGGGTGCCAACGTACTCATCCGTAACACCACGATGGGAGCCGCCACAAATGCAGAAGGCTTCTATGTTGTTCTCAATATTCCTCCCGGAGAATATGAGGTCGTTGCCAGTTATATGGGCTATGCAACCGTTCAGCAGACGGATGTCCGGGTTCGGATCGATCTGACTACCATGCTGGATTTTGGAATGCGGGTCCAGGCTTATCAGGGCGAAGAGATTCTGGTGACCGCGGAACGAAAAGTGGTACAGGTGGATATCGCATCCAGCCAGGTCAATATCAGCCGGGACGAGATCTCCGACCTCCCGGCAACCTCCATTTCCGATGTTGTGGGTATGGAAGCCGGCATGAGCGGACTTCAAGTGCGTTCCGGCGATCTGGACGAGACCACATTGCTGGTTGACGGTCTGACCATGAAAGACAGTCGTACCGGCGACCCCATCTCCACGGTTTCCCTGTCCTCGATCCAGGAGGTCATGATCCAGTCCGGCGGTTTTAGCGCCGAATACAGTGATCTTCAGTCCGGTGTGGTCAGTATTGTGACCCGGGAAGGAAGTCAGGAGAAATACTCTTTGAACCTGAATGCAAAATACAGTCCCTACAGGCCCCGCAATTTTGCGTTTACGGATATCAGCGGAAACGTCGTAAGCTCCATGTTTGACGAAAATTCCGTGTTCCTGCGCCCCTATCTGGACGAGGAGGTCTGCTGGACCGGCACCCGCAACGGCAATTGGGACTCCTGGACCATGGGCGAATATCCCGAATTTGTAGGCTGGAATGTGGTCAGCGAACGCCTGATGGCAGACGATGATCCGGGCAATGATCTGACCCCCCAGGCCTTGCAGGAACAGTTCCGCTACCTGACCCGCCGCGGGGATGATTTCTATGCCAAACAGATCCCCGATTACCATCTGGACCTCGGATTCAGCGGTCCGGTACCCTTTGTTTCCAAAAAACTGGGCGGATTGCGTTTCTTTACGACCTATGTGGGTAACCAGATGGCCTATCTGCAGCCGCTGGCAACCGACAAATACAACGACTGGACCTGGACCGGAAAGGTAACCAGTGATCTGAGCCATAAGATGAAACTAACACTTTACGGCATGCAAAATAAATATTATGGTACGGCAAGCAGCCAGACCGGCGGAGCCGGCGTCTATTCGAACGGTTCGGGTGCCATTGACGGCGGCTGGTCCATGGCGCGCCTTTTCTATCCGAATTATTACGGTATCGCGGAACGCCACAATCAGCTCTATGCCGCAACCCTGAAAAACATCGTGGATGAAAAGACCTACTGGGAAGGCATTCTGGAATATTCTCAGACCGCCTACAGTACCTACATGGCAGCGGACCGTGACAGTACCGTATACAACCTTTTTGACGGTGTCGACGGTGCCGATCTCTGGATGGACGAGCGGCCTTACGGGTTCTGGCCCGCCATGACCACCACCTATGCCAGTACCAACTTTTTTACCGGTTATGTACAGTGGCCTTACGACAGTACGAAAACGTCCAACGTCCGGGCCACCTATAACATTAAATCTCAGGTCAACGACCGGAACGAGGTCAAGGCCGGTGCGCAGTTCCAGTACTGGGTTTATGACATGAACTACGGTTCGCACCGCTCGCTGACGGCCTCCAGCGCGACCAATACCATGTGGGTGCAGAATCCCTATCAGATCGATTTCTACATCCAGGACAAACTGGAATATGAAGGTTTTGTCGCGTCGGTCGGACTCCGCGGCGAATACTGGAATCCCAACTGCGAATGGTTTGACATGGACAGCGTGCGCTGGCTTGAAATTTTCTCAAGCGATCTGTTCAAACCCTATGCATTGAACGATTCACTGGCAAATGCCACCTTCCCGATGCGCCGCGCGCGGGGTCAGTTCCATCTGATGCCCCGCCTGGGTATTTCGCACCCGATCACCGAAACCTCCAAACTATACTTCAATTACGGTCATATGTATCAAAAGATGGACCCGGATTATTATTTCCAGATGCGCCGCTACGGCGATTACAGCCTCTCCTGGATCGGCGATCCGGAAACCCAGTTTGAAAAGACCGTTTCCTACGAATTGGGTTTTGACCAGGCGATCGGACGCGATTATTTGATCCATATCGCCGCTTATTACAAAGACAAGAGCAATCAGGCGGCAACAACCACCTACCGCAGTATCGCCGGGAACAGCTACTCGGTGACAGATGACCGGAACTATCAGGATGTCCGGGGTCTGGAAGTGACCTTTAAGAAGCTTTACGGCGAGTGGTTCCGCGGCTTTGTCAATCTGAACTACAGCGCCTACAGCAGCGGTTCCTTTGCCTGGCCGACCATTTATGAGGACGAAGGTTCGGAAGCGTATAAAAACATGATCCAGAACACCGAAAGCAAAAAACAGTCCAAGAGCACCCCGCTGCCTTCCGCCAAGACCAACCTGGTCTTCCGGACACCTTCGAGGCTGGGAACCGTGCTGGGTGACTGGAGCTTGTCGGTACAGGGCAGCTGGTACGATGCCGGCTACTATATTAACCGCACCCGCGGTTTCTATTCCAACATTATTGAGATCCGCGACTCCTGGTATTGCGACATGAAGCTGATGAAGCCTTTCCGTTTCGACCGCTTCAACCTTTCTTTTGTGATGGAGATCAACAATGTGTTCAACCTCAAACGCCTCAGCCTTGCAGGACAGTCGATCGGATCCAGCTATGCGCTGATCGACGGTTATCAGCTGGATAATTACATTGCTTCGCTGCATTTCCCGACTGCGGCCTATGAAGAAACGAGCCAGAACCACATTTCTCCGGTTCATTACCCGGAAGGAACCAAGAAAAAAGCCGATAAATACTACGATTACCGTCCCTTGGGCGTTGACTATCAGCCCCTGGCCTATGCTTCCAACAGCACCCAGGTTACGGATCCTTCCGTGATCTACTATCTGGATCAGACCCAGACCTGGTCCCGCATTGAAGGCAGCAGTATCGTAGCGGTACCGGACAATGAGATGATCGAGATCCTTAACAACAAAGCGTACATTGACAATCCGGCGAATACACCCTATATGTTCCTTAGTCCGCGGGATATCTATGTCGGTTTGCAGTTATCCATCGATTTATAATCAAAAAGCGAGCAAGATATGAAAAAATCAGCCCTTGTAAGAATCTTACTACTGACGTTTCTGATCCTGTTTGCAGCGTCACTTCACGGCGCCACCCGGTATAAGTGGATCGTGATCGGTTCCTTGCAGAACTTTTATTACGATACCGGTACCGAGTGGGAAGAAGTGGTCTATGCGCGCCAGCAATGGGGCTATACCTGGGATTCCTTTTTCCGGGACACGGACATGCAGGCTGCAAAAGGGATGTGGATCGGAGCGACCAATTTCTTTGATCCGGTGATGAATACAACCTATAATCATAAAGTGATCCATAACGGCCCGCGCAGCGTTACGGATATCGAAATGCGTGAATTTATGCCGCAGGAGATCAGGCTGATCGCCCGTTATGATCATCCGGAAGTACTGGTTGACGGCAGTGAAGGTTCGGACATGATGAATGCCGCCGATGCGAAGAACGATGACGTTGACGAGGTCGATCCGGCCATTAAGGCGGACCGCGTCTTTCATAATGTCGTCAATACTTCTCTGGGTCTGACGCTGACCCGGAACGTCTATGCCGTGACGCAGCAGAATTATGACAATATTCACATCCTGGAATACGAATTTGAGAATACCGGGATTTATAACGCTGCGGGTGCAGTACATTCACAAACCCTGGAAGGCGTATATTTTCACTGGCAGTGGCGGGATGCCATTGCGCAGGAAGGCTGCTGGAACGGTGCCTATTTGACGGTCCCCTTATACCGAAACTGGATTGAGACCAGCGTCCGTGACGTACGCTGGGGTTTCAGCATGATGAACGATGTGATCGGGGAAGATCAGGACAATCCCACAGCGGTCTCGACCTACATTGACAAGACCGGTCAGGACGCCCAGGACGACCAGGGCAACTGGATGCGCGGTTATGTTTCCTGGATGGGCTACTGGTCCGATTTCGGCTACAACAACATCGGTTCGCCGCTGGTAAAGGGTGTTGCCCATAACGGACTGTCCGTACTCAATGACGGGCGTTTGGGTGCCGCACAATATAAGGGAGCTGTCGTAATCCATGCGGACAAGTCGGCAACCGACAAAAGCGACGATCCGTCCCAGCCCCGTTCCAACGCATTTATCAATTCCGACCATACGCAACTCTTTACCGCCGGCTTGAACCAGTATGACGCTGCGACGATGACCCAAAAATATACGCAGTACATTGCAAACGGGAATATGGGCAGCCATGCGCAGGACGTATGGAACACTCAGGCTTCTCCGGACGGCCTGCTGGCCGATGCCGGCGCTTATTCAAAGTCCAAAGGCGCGACAGGATTTTCGCAGATGCTTGCATACGGCCCCTATACGATCGCTCCCGGCCAGAAGGTCAAGATCGTCTTTGCCGAATGTGCCGCCGGATTGGGACACTACCGCGGTTATGAGGTAGGTCAGCAGTGGCACAAGGCCAAGTATAAGGGAGAGACCGTCGAAGTGGTCGATCCGGACAATCCCGGCTCCACCCTTCAGATCACGGCTGCAGAAGCCGATGTCTGGAAGGATAAAATGGTGTACAGCGGACGCGATTCGCTGATGAACACCTTCCGCCGTGCCATCAATCTGTATAAAGACGGTTTTTATGATGGGATCCCGGAAGCCCCGCGTCCTCCCGAGAGTGTGGAGATCTTCTCTACCGAAGACGGTGTAAAGATCAATTGGAAAGCCAGTGAAGCGCTGACGCATCCAAAATTTGAAGGATTCAAGATCTACCGGGCTTTTGTGGAAAAAGACTCCACTTACCGACAGGTACTTGACTGCAATATCAGTACCGACAATAATCTGGACGCTTACCGTGTTGCCAATGCGACCGACGAATTTGAATTCCTGGATACGCAGCCGCAGCGCGGGCAGAACTACTTTTATTATATCGTATCTTACGATGACGGAACAACGAATGATATTAAACCCGGCGTTCCGCTGCAGAGCAGCCCTTTCCTGACACGCACCAACCGTGCGGCCACCGTCAAGAGTCCGCCCGCTCCGAATGAAAAACTCAACATCGACGATTACGACCTTACGAATCCTGCAGACCGCAAAGCGCTGATGGAACTGCTGGTACGTGTGGTTCCCAATCCCATTAACGTCCGGAACGAAGATATCCAGTTTAAGGGCAATGTCAACAAGCTGCTCTTTGCCGGCGTTCCCGGCGGATGCCGGATCCGGATCTTCACCGAAAGGGGAGATTTTGTGACGGACGTTACCGAATCCGAGGCCGGCTATGCCTGGTATCTGACCACAGAATGGCAGCAGATCCTGGTAAGCGGCGTATACATTGCTTATTTTGAGATGGAGGAGGATTATACGAATCCGAAAAACGGCGTCCAGCTGAAGAAGGGCGATACCATGATCAAAAAATTCATTATAATTCGTTAAAAAGCAGAGGTAAAAATGAAAAAAATCGCAGTGTACCTGATTGTCGTTGTGTTGTTGGTGCTGGGAGGATGCGAATACTTCCCCAGCGACACAACGGTGTTCCCGATGGATCGCTTTGATGAAGCGGCCTGCATTACGGTCGACAAAGGTCTGACCACGGGAAAGACGCTCTATGCAAACAATGATCCCTACTTTCTTGATGACAAGAACATTGACGCATGGCTGAACGATGCGGATGGGATCATCAACATCGAAACGAAGATCAATGCCGTGCTTGCTACCGGCGAAAAGGATTCCGTTGTTTCGACCGTTGCGTTTGCGACCATTGAAAACTTTTATGATTCCGTATCTACGATCGAGCTGTATCTGAACAAGACGGCGGCTACGGTCGATGCGCTGCTCAGCGGACAGACCTACAGCAAAGTGGTGATCACGGACAATATCGAAGCGGCCATCGCGGCGGAATTCGACAGCCTGCACAGCAAGGGTGCTCAGCAGGATTTCACCATTACCGATCCCATGAGCAAGTATGATTTCTTTGTCGAAGCCACGCGCTGCCTCTACGGGAAGAACGGTTCCATTCCGGTGCTTAACGTCAATGAGCGCTCCTTCCTGGTTACCTGTGCCGCAGTCGAAGTGATGTCGCTTTACAGTATGCTGGAAGTCGATAAAGAGGACATCTACACTTTCTACTTTAATAGTTATATGTCTATGCGTGTCTGGGATTCCACCGGGACCCGCATCCCGATGTCGGACAACGGAATGCCGCTCGAAATGGCTGCCAATTACGGCGGACGCGCCGATGTCAATGAAGGCAAAGTCCTGGCCAGAGCCGAATACGACCTGAAGCCCGGCCGTTATCTGGTGCGCTGGATCCGTGCCGAATCCACCAAAATGGAAGGCGAAGCCACGACCAACTATTTCCGTTTCCGCGCGGGAGTTTTCTTCAGCACCTATGAAGCGGATCCCGAGATTGAGGATGTTGCGGCAAAGCTGCTGGATCCGGAAATTGAAATTCAAACGAAAAGCGCTTCCCAATGCGATACAAGCTTATGGGCGGAAGGTCAAACACTGATACCCAACGATCTTTTACGTGATGCCAGCAAAGCCAGTGCCATTGTGAACGGTCTGGACAGCATTGTTGTTGATCACATCAATAAAGGCATTTTCCTGAAGTATGACCAGGAACTTCCGGAAGGATTATTCTTACTTAAGCTGGATTCCCTTGATGCCGACACCCTTGTTATCTACTCGAACGGCGGTTCTATGATGATCTACCAGCGTACGGCGGTAATGTCAACCGGCGGAATGCGTTTTGCAGCATATAATCCACACGTTAAAGGAATTACCTTTAAAGAAATGTTCGTAAGTACCGAGTTTGACAACGTCAGCTATTTCTATAGCTTCGTTCCCGGGCTTTACATCGTTTCTTTAACCTACGACGGTGAAGAAGACGGTGTCAACCTGGTTATCCAAGGCAATTAAATAGAAGAGGAAAATGTCATGAAGAATAAAAAACTCGCACTCATTTTGATCCTGGTCATCAGCGTTGGGATGCTCAGTGCGCAGGAGCTGTACAAGAAGATTGCACAGACCGGTTTTCAGTTCCTTAGCGTTCGTTCGGATGCCCGGGCCAATGGCATGGCCGGCGCCCTGAATGCCGTTGAATGCGGATCGGCCGCGGTTTATTACAACCCGGCGACCCTGGGTTTTATGGCGGGCACAATCGATGTGACCGCTTCTTACAACGTCTGGATCGCGGATATCAAACACAATGCCTTTTCCGCTGCCTTTAACATTGATGAAGGCCGTTACGGCGCTGTTGCCGTCTCCTTTGCCAATGTCGATTACGGCGTGATCGAAGCAACGGAATTCTGGGGTAACGATCAGGGTTACATTGAAACCGGAGAGATCTATCCCAGCGCCATGCATTTAAGCATCGGTTATGCAAAGTCTCTGAGCACCAAATTTTCCGTCGGCGGACAGGTCCGCTGGGCCGGACAGAATCTGGGACGCAGCAACGTCTTGATCGAGGACCTGCAGACCGGACAGTCGGAGATCATTACCCGTCAGAACGTGGCCAATGCCTTTGCCTTCGACTTTGGAACCTTCTTCCGCACCGGCTGGAAAAGCTTTGTGTTCGGCATGAGCGTCCGGAACTTCTCCGGCGAGGTCATGTATGAAGAAGAAAGTTTCCAGCTTCCTCTTACCTTTACCATGGGCGTATCGATGGACCTGCTGGACTTTATGAAAGACCGTCCGGAACAGCATGCGGTACTGCTGAGCATTGACGCCAGCCACCCGAGATCCTATCCGGAATATATTGATGTTGGCGTAGAGTACAGACTGATGGATGTGTTTTTTGCCCGTGTCGGCTATATGGGCAACCGGGATGAACGCGGACTGACCTTCGGTTCCGGAGTTAAGTATGCCGGGATTAGCATCGACTATTCTTTTACACCGTTCGGTATATTTAACAACACCCAGAGCTTTACTCTGAGATATGCCTTTTAAATCAATAAAAAACGGGTAAAAACATGAATTTGAAAAAATATACGGTAGCCTTGCTCCTGATCGTATTTGCAATCAGCGCCTTTGCTGCCACCACCGGAAAGATCAGCGGACGTGTCGTAGACGCCGTCTCGGGTGATCCCCTTGCCGGTGCAAACGTGATCGTGAGCGGAACCGCACTGGGTGCGGCGACCGATACGGAAGGATATTATACCATTCTGAACGTTCCGCCGGCCAGCTATTCCGTCACCGCGACCTACGTGGGCTATGCGCGGCTGGAGCAGGAAGAGGTCATTGTGAAAATCGACCTGAATACAAAACTGGATTTTAACATGACCGTTGAGGCCTATAAAGGGCAGGAGGTGGTTGTGACCGCCAAGCGGCCGGTTGTCCGGACCGACATCTCCGGAAGCCAGACCAATATTTCCAGTGACGAGATCCAGGAAATGCCGGTTACCAGCGTTTCGGAAGCGCTCTCGCTGCAAGCCGGCGTGTCGGGACTTGAGATCCGCGGCGGTGCGGCGGATGAAGTGTTGTATATGGTTGACGGTATGTCGACGAACGATCAGCGCTCCAATACGCCCTATACCAGTATCCCCATGTCATCCGTTCAGGAAGTGCAGCTGCAGGTCGGCGGTTTTAGCGCTGAATACGACAACGCCCGTTCCGGTGTTGTCAGCGTGGTAACCCGGAAAGGGGATAAAGCCCGTTACTCCGGAGCCGTGGACATTCAGTACACCCCTCTGCAAGCAAAGAGCTTCGGCGGTTCGCTCAACGATCCGGACGGTTACTGGCATCGTGCGTTTCTCGATGAAGATATCTGCTGGACAGGAAGTAACAACGGTGTCTGGGATTTGTATACCAAACGTCAGTATCGCGCATTCGAAGACGGATACAACGCAATGTCCCAGGAACTGATGGCCGATTCCGATCCGACGAACGATCTGACCCCCGCGCAGCTGAAGAAGATCTATGAATACGAACACAAGCGCCGGGTTTCCCACAACGATCCCGATTATATTGTCGATATGGGTTTCGGCGGGCCGGTACCCGGAGGCAGCAAGCTGGGAAATCTGCGCTTCTTTGCCTCTTATCGTGGACAGCAGACCGCTTATATCATTCCGCTTTCGCGCGATACGCATGACGACGGCGCCTTCCGGATGAACCTGACAGCCGACCTGACCCCGAAAACGACCATGACCCTGTCGGGGAACTGGGGCAAAACGCAATCGGTAAGCACGACCGGCAATAACGCACCTTCGACCGGCGGCTATTATTCATCCAACTGGAGTGTCGCGAATCAGGCCAGCCTGTCTTATGCGATGTTCCAGGACGGCTACAACAACCCGATCGACGTGTCACGCCTGGGATTCGGTATGGAACTGAACCATCAGTTCAACGAACGTTCCTTGGGTAAACTGATCGTCAACCGTACGCGCACCGATTATAATGTCTTCCCGCTGGATTCGCTCGATCTTACTGATACGCTGCGACTCTTTGAAGATGTTTTCGGAGCCTATGAATACGATATGATCAACGAATTCCCGAACGGCTATCACCCAAGCTACAGTCCCGGACTGCTTGAAGGTCTGCGTACCGACTGGGCCGGTTTTGCCCGGGATGAAAGCTATAACATCGTTACCACCGTCAAGGGCGATTATCAAAACCAGTTGAGCCGGAACAACGAGCTGAAGACTGGCTTCAACTTTGTGCATACCCGGAACGTCGTGGATTCCTGGCTGGTCGCACCGATGAGCACCTGGGAACAATACTACAACTGGGACCAGTCCCCGATCCGCCTGGGAGCCTATGTGCTGGACAAGCTGGAATTTGAAGGATTGGTGCTGAATGCCGGACTGCGCTTTGACATGTACAATGTCAACGGACAATGGTACGATCTGACACCTTACGACACGCTGCTTAATGCGGTGTACGGTTTTGGCCTCGATACGCTGGCAAATTATGAACATACAAAGTCTGTCTACAGCCTGAACCCGCGTATCGGTATCTCTCACCCCATTACGGTGAATTCAAAACTCTATTTCAACTACGGACACTTTTCCTCTATGCCGACGGCCACCTACCTGTATATCGTTGACCGCTACGGCGACGGCGGAAACATTCAGCGTCTTGGAAATCCGGAACTGCCTTTTTCCAAGACGATCATGTACGAGCTGGGTTACGAACACAGCTTCTTTGACCGCTATCTGGCAAAGATCGCTGCCTTCTACAACGACACCAAGAACCAGGAAACCTGGACCAGCTATATCGGTCTGGGCAGCGGCAAGGGAAAAACCAACTACCGCCTGGCCGAATCAAGGGCTTATCGTGACGTGAGCGGTTTTGAACTGACCCTCAAAAAGATGGGTACCTTTGTCAGCGGTTTCGTGAACTATACCTATCAGCTGTACAGTTCGGGCGCCTTCGGGATTCCGAACGTCAAGCAGGAGTACGAGACCAACCCCGCCCTGCTGGAAAACGACCTGAAGACCAACCCGGTAGAATATTATCCCTATCCCGCACCCTATGCGCGGGCAAGCATTATCCTGAAGACTCCGAGGGACTATTCTTTGGCCGGTATGAGCCCGGCGCTGACGGGCGGATGGACGCTCAGTCTGCTGGCTTCCTGGAATGACGGAGGCTATTCCAGCAGGACCGCCTACAGCCGTGTGACGCTTCCGCAGGACAATACGATCTATTATCCCTTCGAATGGAAAGACACCTGGTCATGCGACCTCCGCGCTTCCAAGATCTTTGCGTTCAATAACTATAACCTAAAGCTTTACCTTGATATCGATAATATCTTCAATATCAAGAACCTCTCCTCTACCGGAAGCACGGGTTCCCTTGACTGGCAGGATGACTACATCAACTCCCTGCATCTGTTCTGGGAAGAAGGGATCTTTAACGGCAATGACAAGATCGGTGACTACAATACTTATGGCGAATTTGTTCCGATCGAATCGCATGGCAATATCTTTACGCAGGTCGGCCAGCCGCTCGACAATGTGCTTTATCACAATCAGGCGGACGGCGAAGCCAGAGACGAATCCTTCTATCGCTGGGACGGCGCTCAGTTTGTCCTGCAGGATGAAGCCACCGTTGAAGAACTGTACAAGAAAAAAGCGTATATTGACATGCCGAACCTGACCTCGATGACCTTTTTGAATCCGAGAACCTTCAGGATCGGTATCGCAGTAACATTCTAAGTCCTAAGGGAAACTATGAAGAATATATTCAAAATTGTAACCATTTGCATTCTGATCGCCGGTATGAGCTTTGCGGCCATACCCTTAAGCAACCGGACCTGGATCCGGGTCGGCTCTTTGCAGTCACCCGTCGATGCCTGGGGCGCCGAGCGTGGCTGGGATGCAAACTACGGTATCTACGAAGGATTGCAGTGGCCCGCCTGGTACAACCGTTCGGACAACTTTGTGATCGACCGGCAGTTTATGGCTTGCCGGGATTTCACGGATACCGGCGGAAACTTACTGAACTACAAGTCGGTGAAATTTATGACCGGATCCTCTGCAACCCATGTGATCCCGCAGGTACTTACACAGACCGGGAAATATCCCTACTGTAATATATCGGTAGACGGGGTTACCCAGTATGTCGCGGACTATCTGGGTGACAACATCGATCCGGACCTGCCGGCCGACCGTGTGGTCACCAATATTGTACGCACCGGCATGGGTGTGGAAATGACCCGTAAAATATATGCTTTCAGCCAAACGCTGAATGACAATTATTTCATTTACGAGTATACCTTTACCAATACCGGGAATACCGATGACGATGCGGATATCGAACTGACAAACACCATCAACGCATTTTATTTCGGTCTGATATCCCGCTATTGTACTTCCCGCGAAGTGGAAACACCGGCAAGCCTGAACCTGCGTTCGAATACCTGGGGCGCGCATCAGTGGGTATACCACACCCCGATGAGCGACAACCCGGATATTCCCTATTTTTATACCTGGTTCGGACAGTTGAAAACCGCGGTTATCACCATCGCTTACAACAATGTCGGCCATCCCTATATCCCTGCCGAAGGTTCGGTCAAAAATGCCCGCATCCGTTCACCGCAATTTGCGGGAATGGGAGTGTTGCATATCGACAAGGCCTACAATGATGAGACCGATGATAAAAGCAAAGTCCGCACCGGCTGGTATATCGGAGACGGTGCACCGGGTGAAGGCGATGACGCCGGAACCTGGAGTCTTCTGACGGCAAATTTTGAGGGAAGGGGTATGTACGATGTGCCCCAGGATGTCGGCGCCGGCCATAAAATTGCCGACCGCATGTCCCCCCATGAATTGATCGTCGGGAAAGACGGTGCCGGGACCAACAGTTACCTCAGCTTCGGGCCTTTCGATATTCCCCACGGCGAATCCGTCAAGATCGTGTTGTGTGAGGGGGTTTCGGGGTTAAGCCGCAAGAAAGCCATTGAGGTCGGAAAGAAATGGTATCTTGCCTACCAGGGCAATACGGTTGACCTGGATTTGCCGGGTCCTTCGCCTTACCGGGCTCCGGAAGCGGTTTCCGAAACGGCAACGGACTATGATATTTATAAGGACTCCTGGGTCTATACCGGCAAGGATTCCATTATACAGACCTTTATCCGCGCGAAGGAAAACTACGACAGCGATTTCGGCATTCTGATGCCTCCGCCTCCGCCGCTGAGTTTCAACATTGCCCCACAGCCGGATATGATCACCATCGAATGGGCCGACAATCCCGAAGAAGATCCGGATTTTGAAGGCTACCGCCTTTACCGCGCCATGCTGGCTCCGGACTCTTTCTATCATTGCATCTTCGACGGCAATATTACGGACGGGACCGTTGCGACCCAGTACTATGACAAAAACCTTCTCCGCGGTATCAACTACTATTATTACATCAGTGCCTATAAGATCGATCCCGTCACGGGGGAACGTATTGAGAGCGGCCGGGCCTATACGCAGACAACCATTCCGACCAGCCTGAAAAAACCGCCGCGCGATGTAACGGACGATGATGTTCTGATCTCGGATATCGCCCGCGACTATGCCGCCGGCCTGATCGGCGACAAGGAACGCATCCACGCGGTACTGGGCATGATCCGTGTTGTGCCGAATCCCTATAATATCCGGAACCGTACCATCACCTTCGGCGAAACGACGGACAAGGATAAGCTGATGTTCTACAACCTGCCGGGGAACTGTACCATTCGCATTTTTACCGAACGCGGTGACCTGGTCAAGGTTATCGAACACCAGACCCGTGAAGGTATGGCCGCAGTTGCCGACGAAGCCTGGTACAGCAATACCGATTCACGTCAGGTCGTGAAAAGCGGCGTGTATGTAGCCCATATTCAGGTCAGCAAGGATACCGATGAACCTGAAACCGGCCTGCCGCTGCTCTTCAAAGGCGATTCGATCATTAAAAAATTCATAGTCATCAGATAAAAAAAGAGGTACCATAAAATGAAAACAAGCATAATGCGCAGTCTAGCAGTCCTGGTGATCATCGCGTTTGCCTTCGTCGGCTGTTATCAGGTCCCGGATTCCATTTATACACCGGTGGACCCCGATGCGGAAAACGCGAAAACGCCGTCGATCACTTCCGTCGATAAAACCTTTATGTTCACCGACGAAACACTGACCATTACCGGATTGAAGTTTTCCGAAGAAGAAAGTGAAAACTTTGTGTATTTCTATTCCGTAAGCGAACCGGTCGTCGGCGATACGACAGTCACCGTGGATTCCCTTACCGTTGACGGCACCTATACGCTGACCACGAATTTCAAGACGGTCACAATCACGACCAGCGGCTTGAACACCATTGTCAGTACGACTATCGACGGCAATACCACCGTTGATACGCTGACGGCGGCAAGCAGCATTTCGGAGTACACCACCAGCGATAATGATCTGCTCGTGTTGACAAGCGTCGCAATCACCCCGGACGATCCGGTCGGTTTTACCAAGATGGTCCGGACCGTAACCAGCTATAACAACATAACGGACTGGGTTTGCCATACCGCACTGCCGGCAACCGTGGTTTCGGCGACAACAACGGAACTTCAGGTTATTCCTCCGGATATCGATGTGGTTAATTCCCGCGTTACCGTACAGGTCCAGAATGCGATCGCACCGGCTCACTGGGGTTATATTGACCTGATGATCAGACCTTAGGATAAATTAAAAGTTTTGATCGTGTTCATTACAGGATGATCATTGATTGACTTGTATAACACAAACAGGATGAATGGCTGCCGCTAAGCTAAATTGAATGATTTCACTGAGTTTCAGCCATTCCTGCATCGGACGTTTTTTTGT
>JAQVTR010000082.1 GCA_028699915.1 Fidelibacterota bacterium | reverse complement strand
GCGTAACGCAGAATACGGCCGCTGGCCGTCTCGTAACGGTAAAGCCCGTCGTCCGAGGAAAACAGGATGTTGCTCCCGTCAGCACTGAAGGACGGCAGCAACGCATTCCGCTGCAGGTCCAGCTGCGCCGTATTAGTGATATTGACATCCGCACAGAGCGGCGCTAAAAAGAAGAAGAGGCTGTAAAAGATTCGTTTCATTCTATCCTCCGATAAGAAAATGGTTACAAATCATCATTTTAATTTAAGCTTCAGGGAAGAAAAATACAACCTATAGTGAAGTTAAAATCGAAAAAGGATAAAAATCCCCTGACCGAAGGCAGGGGATTAATGTAAATTAACCCGTATCATTTAAAGCGGATCACATTTCGCTTAAAATTCTGCCGATCGCTTTGGCGCCGGTACGGATCTCTTCTTCGCTGATATTCAGGTGCGGACGAAAACGGATCGAATGATCGCCGCAAGGCAGGATCATGATCTTGTTCTCCCAGAGTTTCTTTAAAAAAGCGTTGCGCTGAGCATGGTCCGGAAGATCAAAAGCACACATCAGACCGCGTCCGCGGACATTGGAGATATGGGACGGAAAACGATCCTGAATATGCTGCAGTTCACGAAGCAATAAGCCGCCCATAACTGAAGCGTTATCAACAAGATGCTCATTTTCAATAACTTCAAGAGTATACTTAAAGCGCACCATGTCGACCAGGTTGCCGCCCCAGGTGGAGTTGATGCGGCTGGATTCCCTGAAGACATTCTTATCAACCTCATCCAGACGGGGGCCGGCAAGGATGCCGCAGACCTGGGTCTTTTTGCCGAAAGCGATAATGTCGGGTTTGACGTCATAATGCTGGTGCGCCCAGAATTTTCCGGTCAGTCCCACGCCGCTCTGGACCTCGTCAAAGATCAGCAGGATCTCGTTCTTGTCGCAGATCTCGCGCATAGCTTTGAAGAAGGATTCACTGAAATGATTGTCGCCGCCTTCTCCCTGTATGGGTTCGATGATCATGCAGGCGATGTTCTTTGCATCCTTTTTCACGATAGCATCGATCTCGGCCAGCGCTTTTTCTTCCGCAGCCTTGTTTTCGGCCTCATATTTTTCCAGCGGGAAGCGGAGTTTCGGGTTGCTCACGCGCGGCCAGTCGAATTTGGGAAAATACTGGGTCTTACGCGGATCGGCGGTGTTGGTCAGCGACAGCGTGTAGCCGGTACGTCCGTGGAAGGCTTCCTTAAAGTGCAGAACCTTATAACCGACCGCTTCCTTTTCGCCGTGTTCGAAATTTTTCCGCACCTTCCAGTCAAAGGCGGCTTTCAGGGCGTTTTCCACTGCCAGCCCGCCACCGGAGATCAGAAAAAGATGGGGCAGATAATCCGGAATGCCGACGCGGGAAAAGGTTTCGACAAAATTCGCCATCTCTTCGGAATAGACGTCCGAATTGGTCGGCTTATTGACCGCCACCCGGCCCAGCTCATATTTTTTCTCAAGCAGGTAGGGATGGTTGAAACCAATCGAAAGGGAGGCGAACATAGAGAAAAAATCCAAATATTCGTCACCGTTCCGTTTGTCAACCAGCCAGGAGCCGTGCGACTTGTCGAGGTCTACGACCACATCGAAGCCGTCTGTCAGCATGTGTTTGGAAAGAATTGTTTTTACATCAGTTGCGTTAACCATATATACTCCTTTCAGTACTGTTGTTAAATATTGAATTTGATGCCTTGAGCCAGCGGCAGTTCTTCGCTCCAGTTAATGGTGTTGGTCTGCCGCCGCATGTAGGCTTTCCAGGCGTCCGAACCGGATTCGCGTCCGCCGCCGGTTTCTTTTTCGCCGCCGAAAGCCCCGCCGATCTCTGCGCCGGATGTTCCGATATTGACATTGGCGATGCCGCAATCCGAGCCGCGGCAGGAAAGGAAGACTTCCGATTCCCGCAGGTCCCGGGTAAAGATCGCGGAAGAAAGTCCCTGACGTACCGCATTCTGCAACGCGACGGCATTTTCGATATCACCGGTGTAAGGGATCATATAAAGAATGGGAGCAAAGGTCTCTTCTTGTACGATAGGCATGTCGTTGCGGGCCTCGATGATGCAAGGTTTGACATAATTGCCGGATTCGTAGCCCTTGCCCTTGATAACCTGTCCGCCGCAGATCACGTTCCCGCCGCTCTCCTTTGCCTGACGGATGGCCTCCTTGAAAGCTTTGACTGCCGCGTTGTCGATCAGTGGTCCGACATGGTTCTTTTCATCCAGAGGCGATCCGATCTTCAGGGAACGGTAGGCTTTAAGCAGGGATTTTTTGACCGTATCGTAGATCTCTTCATGAATAATGACCCGGCGGGTCGAGGTACAGCGCTGACCGGCAGTGCCGACTGCCCCGAAAACGATGGCCGGAATGGCCAGCTTCAGATCCGCGTGCCGGGAAACGATGATTGCGTTATTGCCGCCAAGTTCACAGATCATTTTTCCAAAGCGACGTGCGACCACTTCGTTGGCATGACGTCCAACCGCCGTAGAACCGGTAATGGAGATCAGTCCGACCTGTTCATCTTCCAGCATGGCTTCGCCTACGTCCCGGCCGCTGCCGATGACCAGATTGAAAATACCTTCGGGCAATTTGTTCTCTTTTAGTACTTCGGCAACGATCTTCTGGGTGGCAATTGCTGTCAGCGGCGTTTTTGAGGAGGGCTTCCAGATGCAGACATCACCGCATACGGCAGCGATCATGGTATTCCATGCATAGACGGCAACCGGAAAATTGAACGAGGTAATGATCCCAACGATACCGATGGGGTGGTATTGATCATACATGCGGTGTTCCGGGCGTTCGGAATGGGTGGTGAATCCATAAAGCTGGCGGGACAGACCGACCGCAAAATCGCAGATATCGATCATTTCCTGGATTTCGCCATAGCCTTCCTGCAGGGATTTGCCCATTTCCAGGGTAACCAGCCGTCCCAGGGCCTCTTTGTTCTGGCGCAGCTTCAGTCCGATCTGCCGTACGATCTCACCGCGCCTGGGCGCAGGCACATTCCGCCAGATCTCAAAGGCGCGCAGGGCCTGTTTGCGGACCTCTACATAATCTTCGTTAGTGCAAGTGTGCACGCTGGCAATATGCTTCCCGTCAATGGGGGACTGAATATCCAGGATTTTGTTTTTCTTGCTGCGGATCCATTTTTGTCCGGTGGAACACCCATTGTTTTCTTCCTGTATACCCAAAGCATGATAAAAAGGCAACTCCATTCATAACCTCCACTTATTTGCGTTTATATACTGTAAAAACGAAACTGTCAAATTCTTTTGAAGATGCTTTGATCCAATCATCAAAATTTAATATAGGAAAATAAACATCACCTTCATAATCTTTTTTCAGATGCGAAATATAGAGGAAATCGGCAAAGGGCAATGCTTTTTCATAGGTAAAGGCGCCGCCGATGATAAAAATCCTTTTCCCAAAACGCTGAGCCGTTTCCAGCGCGGAATCCAGCGTTCTGCAGACGTGAATGCTTTCGTTAGATTCAAGTTTTGGGCTAATCACGATATTCTGCCGGTTCGGCAAGGCTTTTCCCATCGAATGGAAGGTGTTTTCGCCCATGATCACGGTCTGTCCGCTGGTCTGAAGCTTAAAATGCTGCAGATCCTCGGGAATATGCCAGGGGAGTTCATTGCCTTTTCCAATGATACCCGTGGGTGACAGAGCTGCAATTATGATCACCGGTTGCTTCATGCTGGCCTCATTTGTTAGCGATGTTTCATTATTCATTGTTCATCTGTCGAATCTGTTCCGGCCCCGATCCTGTTAATAAAAAATAAATTTATCAATAAAAGTGATATTTTCAAATTAAAAAAGCAGCGGATTGTCGGATCGATTCGCATTGACTCAATCGGAAATGAATGCATTGAGTCAATGGGATTAAAATCAATTGATTCAATCCGGCATGAATGCATTGAGTCAATGCAATTAGTGATTCCTGCTATCGCTTAAACCGCCACGTCGAAATTGATTTTCGGCTGCGGATGGTAGTCCCGAAGTTCAAAATCTTCGAATTTTAGGTCAAAGATGCTTTTTTTCGCAATGCCGGCCGTCGGCAGCGGTCCCGGCGTTCGGGTCAGCTGTTCCCTCAGTCCTTCGACATGATTTTCGTAGATATGGGCGTCGATCACGGTATGCGCGAATTCGCCCGGTTCATAGCCGCATTCCTGCGCCAGCATCAGGGTCAGCAGGGAATAACAGGCAAGATTGAAGGGAATGCCCAGGGCAATGTCGCCCGAGCGCTGGGTCAAATGGCAGTTAAGCTTCTTTCCGCTGACATTGAAGCAAAAGGTATAATGGCAGGGAGGCAGTTTGCTCTCCGCCGCATTGCCCGGGTGCCAGGCCGAGACCACCATGCGGCGCAGATTCGGTGTTTCGGGATTTATTTTGATCTCTTTCAGGGTGTCGATCACGAATTGGATCTGGTCAAAAACCGGAGTTCCGGTCGCCGGATCGGTATAGGTCCAGCGCGTCTTCCAGTTTTCTCCGGGTAGATGGCCGCTAAGGGGAACCGGATAACGCCGCCAGAACCGTCCGTATGCAGTTTCAAGGCGGCCGTCTTTATCGGCCCAGGCATCCCAGATTTTTGTTTTTGTACGAAGGTTTTTAATATGCTCTTCGCCGCTGAGGTACCACAGCAGCTCATGCAGCATGGAGTTAAAATACATCTTTTTGGTCGTCAGCAGGGGATAGCCTATCGAAAGATCAACCTTATAAAAATAGGCGAAACTGGACAAGGTCGAGACACCCGTCCGATTTGTTTTTTTAACACTGTTTTCCAGAACGTAACGGACCATATCAAGGTATTGCTGCATGAAATCACTCCCCGTGTGAAATTTTAAAATCAATTTTACAAAAATTTAAAGTAAAAGGCAAAGCTTAACAATAGACAATGGATAATAGACAATGGATAATTGACAATGGATAATTGACAATGGTTAATTGACAATGGATAATTGACAATGGATAATTGACAATGCCAATATGATGTATGTGTCAGGATACAGAGATTACAGTTTTGAGTCAATTAATTTGACCCAATTAATTTGGCTCAATTAATTTGGCTCAATTAATT
>JAQVTR010000081.1 GCA_028699915.1 Fidelibacterota bacterium | reverse complement strand
AAATACGTTTATATTCTAAAAAGTAAAAATCATCAGGGTAAATTTTATACCCTGCATTTTAATTTTCCATTATCCATTATCAATTTTAATTGTCAATTATCCATTGTACATTTAATTATTCATTATCCCTTATCCATTGAATAAAGTTTTTGATTTTTTTGCAGATATGCGTATAATTAAATTAGTAACAAAACACAGGATGTAACTTTGGCTGAAAAGGAAATATCCACACCCCAAAAATTAAAAGCGCTGAGTGTTGCGCACGTACGGGAACTCTGGTCAAAAACCTACAATACCGAGGGGAAGCCTGATTGGTCCCATATTTTTCCCTATTATCACGAGGATATCGTTTTCCAGGATTCCATTCAAAAGGTCGAAGGAAAAGAAGCCTTCCTTGGCGTCTGCAATCGCCTGACCACGCGCTGCGAGTCGCTGAACATGGAGATCGTTTCCATCGCCCGGAACGGGAATGTCTTTATCTTCGACTGGATCATGACGATGTCCTTTAAGAAATATCCCAGCACCCCGATGTACGGCGCCAGCAAACTGACGCTGAACGCGGAGGGTCTGATCGTGCAGCAGCGGGATTATTACGACATGTGGGGGGATATTTTCAACAATATCCCGCACTGGAATAAAATATACCGGCGTTTCCTGAAACGTAAATTCGGTTAAAAAACACAGACAGAAGCAGAAAAGATCAGATACGCTAAAGGAGCTTATTGTATGCAGCAGCATCCCTTTATTGTTGTCGGCGGCGGTATGGCCGGCTTAACCGCGGCAGCCTTCCTGGTCCAGGCCGGAAAGCCCGTGATCCTCTTTGAAAAACAGGAAAAAAGCGGCGGACTGGTAAATTCCTTTGAACGCGAGGGCTACGTGTTCGACGGCGGTCTGCGGGCGGTGGAAAGCTCCGGAATGATCCTCTCGACCCTAAAGGAACTCGGAATTGAGGTCCCGCTGATCAAGAGTCATGTTTCCCTGGGAATCGCCGACCATATCATTACGCTGAAAGATACGGCCGACATTGCCGCATACGAGGCCATGCTGAAAGATCTGTATCCCGGCGAAGCGGAAAACATCGAAGCGATCATCCGGGAGATCCGGAAGGTCATGGACTATATGCTGGTGCTGTTCGCCAGCGACGCCCCGGCTTTCAGCGATACACGGAAAGACGGCGCGTACATGCGGAAGGTTCTGCTGCCCTGGCTGTGGAAACTCATCCGGACCGTTCCCAAGATCAACAAGCTGCAGCTGCCGGTGGAAGAACATCTGAAAAAATTTACGGACAATCAATCGCTCATCGATATCATCATTCAGCATTTCTTCAAGGGCACACCGACTTCCTTCGCACTAAGTTACTTTTTATTTTATTTCGATTATCATTATCCACGGGGCGGCACGGGTATGCTCTCGCAGGCACTGGAACGCTATATCCGCGAAAAGGGCGGTGAGATCCGCCTGGGAACCGAGATCAATGCCCTGGATCCGGAACAGCAAATGGTCCGTGATGCACAGGGAGTGTCTTACAGCTATTCCCGGCTGATCTGGGCGGCGGACCTGAAGCGTCTCTACAGTTCCATCAATACCGGCACAATCAAGAATAAAGGACTGCAAAAACGCATTGAAGAAAAACAGTCCGCCCTTGCCCCTCTGCGTGAAGCGGAGTCTATTCTTTCGGTGTATCTGGGGATCAACTTAGAAAAGGAATATTTTTCCTCACGCTGTTCCGAGCATTTTTTCTATACCCCGGACAGCAGCGGGATCAGCAAAACGGAGCCCGGACGCATCACAGAGATCCTGGAAAAGGCAAAGGACGGCGATAGCGAAGCGGGCAAAGCCATGATCAAGGATTATCTGCGGGACTATTTCCGCTATAATACTTTTGAGATCTCCTTCCCCGTTCTGCGGGATGCGCGCCTGGCGCCGAAAGGCAAGACCGGCCTGATCGTCAGCACATTGTTTGACTACGATCTGACAAAATTCATTACCGATGCCGGCTGGTATGAGGAATTTAAAACCTTTGCCGAAGACTGCATGATCGGGATCCTGGAAAGCAGTGTTTTCCCTGATTTCTCAAAGCATATCGAACTCCGATTCTCGGCCACGCCGCTCAGCATTCAGCGGCATGTGGGCAGCACGGACGGCGCCATCGTCGGCTGGTCCTTTATCAATCCCTACCTGCCCGTCCCCACTTCCATAATGCAAATGCCAACCGCCGTCAATACCGTTCTTCCGGATGTTTACCGGGCCGGCCAGTGGAGCTACAGTCCCGCGGGACTGCCGATCAGCATTATGACCGGCAGAATGGCCGCAAAGAAAGTATTGAAGCGGAAGTAACGTTTATTCCTGAATTCTTTTCATTTCATTGAGTCAATCATTTTTTTTCCATTGACGCAATGGATATAATTTTCATTGACTCAATGATCTTGTTGGGCATTGCGTCAATGCTTGATTAATACCCTTGTTTCGCAGGTCTTAAATTTCCATTTTTCTTTTCTCGATCCGCGGGATCACAAAAACAGAAAGAACAATACTGATCAGCAGGGGCAGGTAAAAGACCCAGAACCAGCTTTTGTTGACAAAGAAAAGTCCGGCAAGAATAAAAATTCCCGATATGACCATCAGGCGGCCGCCCTTGCGGTGTACGCGGTTCCAGAGTTCCTCGTTGCTCAGCGTCAGCGGCGTGCGGATGCCGATCCAGTAGGAAGGCCGCAGTTTGCCGAAGCGGTTCCCGATCAGAATGAACAGCAGTCCAAGCACAAGGTGCAGCAAGCGGAAGTCCTCTGCCCGCTCCGCTCCGTAGCGCAAGGCGGTCGACAGTGCGATCCAGTTCATTACAACCAGCACTGCGGAGATCAAAAGAACAACAAAACGGACGGATCTTTGCTCCTGCTTTTCATATTTCCGGAAAGCGCTGCTGAGCAGTATGACGATCATAAGCAGGATAGCGAGCGGACCGATCAGAACGGCCGTCAGGGTTTTCGCAAAGAGGTCCGGTTCGTTCAGGATGTTCCAGTGGATCGGGACCGTTGTGACTCCCGCGGCTTTCAGCTCCGCATAAAAATAGACCGATATGACGGCACTGATCGCAAAGAACAGCAGAAGAAAGGCAATTTCCCGGCGAAAGGTGTTCATGTTAGTCCTCCCGGATCTCAATATATTTCCGGATATCATATCCGTTTGTCAGCTTGTAGCCGATGATGGAAAAGACCAGCATCAGCGCGATGCCCAGCGCTCCCAGGGGCGCCAGCAGGGTCTCCTTGCCCATAAAGGCGGTCAGCATGACAACGGAGGGCACCAGGCCGTTGAACCAGCCGTGCGCCGCGGATACCAGGATCACCGAGTTCCCGCGGATATACATGTAATTAAAGAAGGTTCCGAGCAATATACAGACCGCGATGAACATAAAGACTCCGATCACGTTGTAATATCCGTAATTATAGCCCATCAGAATGACCGGCGCATGCCAGAGTCCCCAGACGGTCCCGGTGATCAGGTTCGCCTTCCAGAATCCCAGGGGCAGCAGGTTCTGCAGCAGGTAGGAGCGCCAGCCGTATTCCTCTCCGAACATCATAATAATGGGAAAAGTGATATTGGCGACCAGTCCGACAATGAGGAACTGGAACAGCCAAAAAATAAAGGGGGATACGGTATTTCCCAGGAGCTGCAGCTCCCGCATTCCCATACCCTTTAAATACCAGTCCGGACTTTTTCCGCTGATCAGCACGTTCAGCAGGATGCTCAGGAAGCTGAAGAGCACTATGACGCTCAGCATGATCAGATAATTTTTCCCTTTCCCGAAACGGAAGCCGCTGTTCCGGAAACCGTCGGCAAGAATCAGGCGCAGAATAACGGCCACCAGGGCCGGAAAGATCATGATAATCCCAAAGGCCCGGATGGGCAGATATTTTTGTGAAACATAGACAGCGACCTGTTCTTCCAGGCTTTGCAGCTCCACCTGCCCTTTTGGACCCGGGACACTCTTGGGCAGTCCTTCGGTATTGACCTCCGGATGCGTTTCAAGAAAATGCGCAACGGCAGCTTTATCCATCATGATGATATCGGTAAAGAGCTTGATCGCGGGCCTGTCCGGGTCCAGCTTTTTTCCCTCGAAATAGACATATCCGCAAAGCAGCAGCGTCAGCACATAGGTGATCCCGACATAGAGGATGACCCTTTTCCAGGACACTGATTTTCCTACGATCAATTTTTTAGCGGTCATGGTTTTCCCTTTCTTTGTTAAACATATTCATAAACATCATCATCGCTTCTTCAAAGACCGACACCTGAAGAGTATAGATCACGTATTGCCCTTGCTTTCGGGAGTATACCAGTGCAGCTTCCCGGAGAAGGTTCAGGTGGAAAGTGATTGAAGGTTTGCTGATGGCAAAATGCTCGGCGATCTCCCCCGCCGATAAACTTCCTTTGCGCAACAGGAGCAGGATCTTCCGGCGGGTCTCGTCGGATAAGGCGCTGAAAACTTTGTTCAAATTGCTCATGAATGGCTCCAGTAATATTTAGATAATACTCTAAATATTTAATCATGTCAAGAATTTTTTGCACAGACGCGATACCGGGATGAATATTTTTAGACAGGATAACAGGATAACAGGATAAACCGGATTTTTAATAACTGTTTTATTTGACAATTCCAGGATCTCGACGCCTCGACATTCTTTAAACCTTGAACATTGAGCTTTGAACCTTGATTCCGGCGCTGGTTCGACGACAGAAGACGCTAAGAGAGGAGCTTGGGAAGTTCGGAACTTCGGAAGCCTGGTCAGCGGAATTACCTTGAATTTTGAGTCTTATATGTTGAATCAAAACGAATATCAACAAATCAACCCGCCTTCGTCAAGACTACGGCGGGCAGGCACCTCGACAAATCGATATTCTTTAAACCTTGAACATTGAGCTTTGAACCTTGATTCCGGCGCTGGTTCGACGACAGAAGACGCTAAGAGAGGAGCTTGGGAAGTTCGGAACTTCGGAAGCCTGGTCAGCGGAATTACCTTGAATTTTGAGTCTTCAATGTTGAATCAAAACGAATATCAACAAATCAACCCGCCTTCGTCAAGACTATGGCGGGCAGGCGCCTCGACGCCTCTACAACTCAACATTAAAAATGCTGATCTTTTCGCCGCCGGAAATAA
>JAQVTR010000080.1 GCA_028699915.1 Fidelibacterota bacterium | reverse complement strand
GAGGCGGCAATGATCAGGCTGAATGTAAATAAAAGAATTCGCATAAATAGCTTGGGCTTCATTTTTTCCCTTTCGTTAATAATCCGTTTTCCTGCAGATAGATCACAACTCTGTCCAGGTCCTGAAGATTGATATAGTCCACATCCCGGAGTATATCCTCCCGTTCCTTGCCGTCCTTGATCATCTTTTCGAGCATTTTGAACATGAAAGCGTCAAGTCCTTTCATCTCCGCGCGGATCTTTCTTCCGCCAAGTCCAAATATTTGGGCGCTTCCCAGTTTGAGAAAATCCAGCTGTTTTTGACATACTTCCTGGTAATAATCCTGAACATTGGAGGGATTTCCTCCGACGATCAATGCCAGTACCTGCCGATCCTTCAAAAGCCCCCGGTGTTTCAGGGCCCATTTCCGGATCCCCATCTTTCCGATGCGGATATTGGAGGCCAGGATCAGGGTTTTGTATTTTTTGATATCATCCGGACCCGCTTTTTTCATTTCCAGGGCAGGCCAGCCGGTTTTTTCCGCCAGGGCGGCTGCGTAGTCCCGCGTGGAACCATAGGTCGAATAATAAACGATCAAACCACTCATAGATTTTTCCCCTTATTTTCCCAGCGTCTCAAATCCCTGTTTTTTCATATTGAAATAAATGACAACGGCCGAAGCGGCAGCCAAAACAAAGTACAGGATCATCATTCCCCATTCCATGAAGAAGAGCTTACCCAATCCGAAAAGGAAGGTATAGACAAGCACAACACCGGCACCCCAGGAAAGGAACATGCGTCCGAATCCGCTGTCACTCTTGACCTCGGGCAGTTGCGCGGCAATCTTTTTCCATCCCCAGCCGCCGGGATGCACTTTCCGGTAGAAACTTTTCAGGGTTTTCTCATCTGCAGGTTTTGTGAGAATCGTAACCAGGATCCAGACCAGGGTCGTGCCGAAAATTGTGGGATACAGCGTGATCGGCGATTCAAGTCCGCATGCCCGTGCAATGGGATAGATGATGAGCGGAGCGATCATTGCGGCTATTTCCGACCAGGCGTTGACGCGCCACCACCACCAGCGCAGGATAAGGACCAGTCCCAGCCCGGCGCTGGCGTTGATAATGAATTCCCAGGCACCGGATATGGTGGTCAGCAAATAACGGGTAACCAGCAGAGAGATGGTGATCATCAGCAGCATTGTGATGCGTGAAACCATTACGTAATGCTTTTCACTCTGATCCTTTCTTAAGAAACGCCGGTAAAAATCATTGATGATATAAGATGTCCCCCAGTTCAGCTGTGAGGAGATTGTGGACATGTAAGCGGCAAGAAAAACTGCGATCAGCAGTCCGAGTAATCCTTTGGGAAGATATCGCAGCATCAGTTTGGGGTACATGCGGCCGGGATCGATGGTATTCTCGTATTTTTCATAATAGGCCTGAAAAGTTTCGCTCCGGTAAACCGCTTCCCCGGATTTCAAAAGCGAGGGATTATTGAAAACGCCTTCTGCCAGGACATACATTTCGGGATCCTGCGCCCGCAGAAGCTCAGGACTTTCGGCGCGGGGCAGCAGCACCAGCGCCGAGAGCGCAACCAGGATCCAGGGCCAGGGGCGGATACAGTAATGCGCAATGGTAAACCAAAGGGTGGCAAACAGGCTGTGCTTTTCATCCTTGGCGGACATCATGCGCTGAGCAACATAACCGCCGCCGCCGGGATCGGCACCGGGATACCAGGTCCCCCACCACTGCAAAGCGATATGCGCAACAAATGCGCCTGCAGTCAGCGCCATTGCACCCCCGGTAATGCCTTTCGCCGTCATATTCCCGATACGCGGTACAAATTCCAGCAACTCGGGGCGCAGCTTGCTTTTCAGCATTGCCAGTCCTCCGATCTGCGGCAGTTTAATTACAATCACAGCCAATATAATGCAACCGACAATGGCAAAAAGGAATTGAAAACTGTCCGTGCGGGACGTTCCCAGCAAACCCGATGCGGAAGCGTAGACCGCAATGATCAGCGCCGTAATGCAAACAAGCAGAAAAGCGTTGACTTCCGGTACCGTCACGGCGAATATTTTTTCCATGGCCTTATGTACCCAGCCAAGAATGATGACATTCATGAAAAGCCCCAGATAAATGGCGCGAAAACCCCTTAAAAAGGCGGCGGTTTTCCCGGAATAGCGGAATTCCACAAATTCCACATCCGTCATTACGCCGGAGCGACGCCACAAACGCGCAAAGAAAAAGACGGTCAGCATACCGCCAATGGCCATGTTCCACCAAAGCCAGTTCCCGGCAATACCGTTCTTTGCCACCAGCTCGGTTACCGCAAGCGGCGTATCGGCTGCAAAGGTAGTTGCAACCATCGCCGTTCCCGCCAGCCACCAGGGCAGATTGCGCCCCGAAAGAAAGAATTGGTCCGTCCCCTGACCGGCTTTCCGGGAATAATAGGCCGCAATCCCGAAGATCACGATAAAAAACACAATGATAACGCTGAAATCCAACCAATGTAAATTCATGTTTCCACTCCTTCATGATTACCCGTTGTACACTTTGGATTTTAATAAAAATTCACATTATAAGCAAAAGCTAATATTGAAAATTGCGTTTCCAAAACGGTAATTATCGGCGCTTAACTTGAACTCTGCAAATATTTGCTTTTCCCAAGCGGCGCTTTTCGTAAATTAAACGGTAAAACAGAAAGGATATTGAGAATGGACCGAAGAACCCACATCCCTTATGCGGAGGCAAAGGCGCTTTTTGACAAGTACCTGAAAACGAAATATTTACGACACCATTCGCGGGAGACCGAAGTCATTATGCGGGCGCTGGCCGCACAACTTGGCGAAGATGCGGAATTCTGGGGGATCTGCGGACTGCTGCACGATCTGGATCTGGACGAGATCGGAGACGACATGCTGCGGCACGGAACCCGCACGGTGGAACTGCTGAAAGAAGCCGCTTACGATATTCCTCCCCTTTTCAGCGCTATTTTGGCTCACGTGGAAGGTATCCCCGGCCTGCCTTTCCGCCGGGACAGCCGCCTGGAATATATCCTTGCCGGAGCGGAGAATATTACGGGCCTGATCACCGCATACGTTATTCTTCGACCGGATAAAAAGATCGCCGGTACAAAAGTCGCCTCTTTAATGAAAAAGTTTAAATCCCCCGCTTTTGCCGCAAAGGTAAATCGTGATTTTATCCGTGATGCGGCTGAATATGCGGGAATGGAACTTCCGCAGTTCATGGGAATTGCCGTCTCGGCCATGGAAAGCATTGCTGAAGAAACGGGAATGTAAAACTTAAAAACTTCACCGGGTGCAGCTGCCGGACTAACTAGGGTGCCGACCGGTCTTCGGATGCTTCATTGTCCAGATGTTTTTTCAGAAGATCCAGTAATAATTTTATATTGATCGGCTTGAAAAGTATTTCCGCAATGGAAATATTCTTGAGTTCTTTAAGGGATTTGCTTGCAGCATCAGGGCTGAGAACAAAGAGCGGCAACGAAAGCGACAATTTTCTCAAAAGCGGCAGGATTTTGCGCAAGACCTCCCCTTCCATGCTCAGGTCCAAAATGATCAGATCCGGTTTAAAGCGTTCGATTTGATCCTGAAAATTTTCGACGCCAAGTATGCGGGAGATCGCATATTTTCCGCTGAGAATAACGTTCAAAAGAACAAAATTACTTTCCTCTCTGCTGATGACCAGAATGTTTTTCTTTGTTGGCAGAACCGTGACCGTTTCTCTTTTTCCATAGCGCGATTCCAGATCCCGGACCTCGAATTTTGCCTTCCGGTATGAAATGGTAAAAATAAAATCGCTGCCCTTGCCGGGTTCGGATTTTACATGAATGCGACCACCCATTTTTTCGATCAGCGCCTTGGAAATTGCCAGCCCCAGACCGGTACCCTTGCTGAACGGGTCCACCTGGACAAAACGTTCAAAGATCATTGTGTGCATATCCGGATCGATACCAATTCCCGTATCCCTAACACTGAATTCGATCTGATCGTTCAAAATGCGGTAGCCCAGTCCGATGCTTCCTTCCTTTGTAAATTTACGTGCGTTGGAAAGTAAATTTTTCAGCACCCGAAGCAATTTGATCTTGTCGACCTCGACAATAAGTTCCTCTGCTTCCGTCAAGACAATATCGATTCCGGGTTCAAGCGTCGTCCGTTCCTGCAAAACAAGATCGGCACATAACTTATGCAAATCACAAATCTCATAATGGATGGCAACGGAATCCGTTTCGATCCGGGAAATTTCCAGAATATCATCGATCAGTTTTAAAAGCAGGTCGTTGTTTTCATTAATAAAACCCAGAAATTTCCGTTTGTCTTCCTGGCTGATGTTCTCGCGTCCCAGCAAATTGGAAAATCCGACGATCCCGTTCAGCGGTGTACGGATCTCATGGCTGATGTTGGAAATAAATGCCGACTTCATATGATTGGCTTCTTCCGCCTGCTGTTTTGTCTTGATCAGTTCTTCCTCCTGCCGTTTCCGCCGGTCGACATTCATCATAAATCCGTTGATCCGGATACCTCTTCCGCGAACATCACGTTCGGATACCGCGGCACGGATCTCTACCCAGATTTCCCTGCCGTCAAAACACATCCTGCATTCCGTCTGAATTGTGTCGCTTTCACCTCTTACCGCACTCAAAAGAAGCGCGTTAAAATTTTCTATGTCGTCAGGGTGAATGTGTTGAAGATAATAGTCGGAATTTTCAGGATTCTCGCTCAGCTTTTCAGGATCGATATCCAGTGCGCGCCAGAAACTGTCCTCCTTTTTCAGGATCTTATTGGCGTAATCCCATTCCCAATAAGCATTTTTACTGACGAGCAGGGTTTCATTAAGACGTTCGCGGCTCCGGATGATTTCCTTCTCCTGCGCTTTTCGCAGAGAAATGTCCGTAATAAGTGCATAAACGTAAGATTCGCTGTTCTCTTCAAGCATGCCGATATAGATCTGGGCATAGAAAGCCGTACCGTCAGACCGCCGTAATTTTCGTTCAAAATGGGTGTCATTCAATTCGTGCAGACTTGCCCGGATCGTGTCATAATCCTTAAAATAATTTTTCAGGGAGTACTTCAGGAAATCTTCCTCAGCCAGGGCAAAGAGTTCACAGGCCTTTTCGTTGACCTCGTGAATGATTCCTGTCTCGGCATGAAAGATCAGCACGGCATTGTTGGATTGTTCAAACAGGATCATAAAACGCTGAGCCAGACGTTGCGTATTGGCGCTGAGCCGGCTGCGTTCCTCCTCGTAATAACGGTAACGGAAGTGGTAGATCAGCAGGATCCAGAATACG
>JAQVTR010000004.1:37081-76234 GCA_028699915.1 Fidelibacterota bacterium | reverse complement strand
CAATTTATTTGAGTCGTCAATCCAATCTTCAATTGGATTGACGCCCGGAAGCCCTTAAGGTCTTCCCGTTCCTTGCCGCCTCCACTTTACTTTCCTTAGCTCTGTCCCATAACTCTTAAACAATTGGAATATATGTCCCGTCGGATTTTGGGAAAAAAACGGAGTAAGGGATAAGAGAAGAAGTAAAAAAGGATTTTTACTTTCTATTGATCATTCAAAAAACAGGAGCAAGTCCGGGACTCACGAAATCCCCGCATGCCGGAGTTTGTCTTTATAATACCGTAAAAAATGATTCCGCAATGCACGATGCTGTTCCTTTAGCAAGTGCGGGTCTGCCGCGATCAGTTCAAAAGCCGCTTTACGAGCTGCTTCCAGAAGCGAACGGTCCGTATACATATCCACAAACCTGAATTCCGGCAAGCCGTGCTGACGCACGCCGAAGATCTCGCCCTGACCGCGCTGACGCAGATCCTCTTCCGCAATACGGAATCCGTCGTTGCTTCTTTCCAGAACCTGCAGACGCTCCAGCGCAGTATCTGTATCACTGCGACGGACCAGGATGCACCAGGATGCGTCCTTCCCGCGTCCCACTCTTCCGCGCAGCTGATGCAGCTGGCTCAGTCCGAAGCGTTCCGCATTTTCAATCAGCATCACGGTGGCGTTAGGATTGTCGATACCCACTTCGATCACGGTCGTGCTGACCAGCATTTGGGTCCGGCCTCCCCTAAAATCCTGCATAATGCGCTGCTTTTCCTCTTTTTTTGTTTTTCCGTGCAACATTTTCGGCCGATAGTCCGCAAATCGCTCACGGAGAAAGGAAAATCCCTGCTCCAGCGCCTGAAGATCCGTCTTTTCCGATTCGCTGATCAGCGGATATACCACGTAAACCTGTTTTCCTGCCTGCATTTCCTGTTCGATAAAACGGTAAACCTGTTCCAGGCGTCCGGGCTCCACCACTTTACTGCGCACCGGTATGCGCCCCTGCGGCATTTCATCGATCAGCGAAACATCCATGTCCCCGTAGATGGTCATGCTCAGGGTGCGTGGAATGGGTGTGGCTGTCATGGCCAGCACATGTGGCAGTACGCCTTTCCCGATGAGGGATCCCCGCTGCTCCACGCCGAAACGGTGCTGTTCGTCAATCACGACCAGTCCAAGCCGATGAAAGTGAACATCTTCTGAGATAAGCGCATGAGTGCCAATGACGATGGGGGTCTTGCCGGTCGCGATATCTTCCAAAATTTTTTCACGCGCTTTACGCGGTGTTTTTCCGGTGATCAGGCATGATTCCACTTCAAGGTGCTCGAATTCCCGCCGGAAGTGCTGCGCGTGCTGTTCCGCCAGGATCTCGGTCGGCGCCATAATTGCCGTCTGGTAGCCATTCGCCGTCATAATTGCCGCGCACATTGCCGCCACCAGGGTTTTCCCGGAACCGACGTCACCCTGCAAAAGCCGGTTCATCGGCGCTTTTCCCTGCAGATCAGCGTAGATCTCCTTTACTGCGCGTTTTTGGGCATTGGTGGGCTCAAAAGGCAACTGGTGGTAAAGACGATGGATGATATTTCCGGCTTTACTGCAGGGCGCATTGTTCCTTTCCTGCCGGCTTTTTTGTTTCCGGATCGCCATCAGCAGCTGCAGCATAAGGAATTCTTCAAATTTAAAGCGGCGCAGTGCCGACTGAAGGGTTTCGGCGGAACCGGGAAAATGCACTTGCCTGATCGCCTCCGAAAAAGGCATAAAGCTCTGTTCCCGCCGCAGAGATTCGGGAATGCTGCCGGGAATATCCGCCGGAAGCTGCTCAAGCACTGCGGCAAAAAGTCTGCGGAAAGAACGGCTGCTGAAACCACAGCGCCGCAGATCCTGGGTCAGCGGATAGACCGGGATCACGCCCCCGGTATTCAGGGCTTCACGACTTTCATCGATAAAATCAAAATCCGGATGGGTCATGGCATTGCCCTGAAAAAATTCGACTTTTCCAAAGACGGATACCGTATCTCCCGCTTTAAAAACCTTGCTGATCCATTCGATGCCGTGAAACCAGTTCAAGGTCAGAATGCCCGAACTATCCGAGATCTCGACTTTAAAAATCTTCCGCCGGCGGGCCTGCTGGATCTTTGTCCGCAGTATTTCCCCGATCACCGTACAGGACTCCCCAGGCACCAGATGTCCGATGGGCTTAACGGAACTGCGGTCCAGATAAGCACGGGGAACATAATAAAGCAGATCTTCAAGCGTATGAACGCCGACAGCCGCCAGTGCCTGCTGGCGTTTAACACCGATCAGCGGCAAATTTACGACCGGCATTTGCAGATCATGGTACATTCCGTCCTCCGTATAGATAACGCAGGACCCGCCCAAAGCGGCGTTTCCAGCTTTTTTCGTTATGTTCTCCGGCGCAGATCAGCCGGTAACGGACATCCGTTCCTTTTTCCCGGAGCATCCGGGCAATTGGCTGCAGATACGCTTTCCGTCCCTTGCGCTCTGATTCCCGGCTGCCGATATCCATCCAGACCTTTAGGGGAAAAGCTGCGGCGGCCCTGAGGATCTCCTGCATCTGAAGGGGGAAAAGCCGGAAAGAGGGCGATAGTGCTCCGGCCATGGAAAAATGATCCGGATAGCTGAGTGCCGTATACAGAGAAATAACGGCTCCCATCGAGCTGCCAGCGACACCGTTGTGCTCGCGGTCGCTCAAGGTCTTGTAATGCGTATCAATGTATGGCTTTAAGGTTCCGGAAAGGAATGCTGCATAGGCCGGGCCCTGCGCCCGTATTTCCTTTTCCTTGTAGCTAAATGAAAAAGGCGCATATTCGTTCAGCCGGTATTCCGGACTGCTGTCGATGCCCACGACGATCAGCGGCGGGATTTTCTTTTTCCGGATCAGCGCCTCCAGCGTTTCATCCGCCTGCCATTCGCCGCTGAATGCGCTTGCCCGGGAAAAACAGTTTTGTCCGTCCTGCAAATACAGGACCGGATAATTGGCTTCCGATTCTGCATATCCGGGAGGCAGATAGATCCAGATCCTGCGGCTGCGCTGCAATTGAGGTATGAAAAAGTCCGGGATGATCTCAATATTTCCGCAAATACTTGCAAATATATCTTCTGCAGGCGCCGGATCCTGCCAGCCGGCGATCCGATATTGCCGGCGATGAAGCGCTTTGTATAATCGTATCCGGCGGTTTTGCCGTATTGCACCCTTTGCTTTTGTCTCGGCGCTGTTCCAGCTTCCGCGGGTAAACTTAAATTCCTGATTCCCCGCAGGAAGATCCAGACGTATCTGCCAGCTTCCGTCCCCAGCTCGCTGCAGACGATGATCCGGATCACCGGGATCCCAGTTGTTGAAGGTGCCGGCAATATAAATTGCCTCTTGCGCCGGGATATCCCCTGGGTATTTTACACGGATATGCCATTCGCAGCTGTCGCGGGAAAAAGCGGGAAACGCAGCGAACAGCATGAAAAACAGGATAAAGAAGGGCTTTTTTGTGTTTTGTTTTTCCGTCATGGGTCCAATTCCGCTATTTAACCGTTGCTCCTTGATGAATATATTTTTATTTTCCGAAAACAACAAGGATTCATCGCATGTTCAACAGTTCCCGCATTAAATTTATTCTGATCGCAGTTTCCCTGCTGTTCGCGGGTGCTGTGCTGTTCTATTCCCATTCCATTGTTCGTGAACTGCGCGATGAATCCGAGCAGTCCCTGATCTTTTATACCGAGCTCTATGCCCGGCTTGCCGGCGATGCGGCTTTTACGGATTACGGATTTTTCTTTGAAGAGATCATTCCGCGCATATCCTTTCCCATTATCATCACCGTACCGGGAAGCCGGGAGATCAATGCCTGGAAAAATGTCCCCTCCATTGCCGATACGGCGACAGCGACACCGGAGTTACGCGCACGTTTGTGGGAAATCGCCTCGAAAATGGATGAGAATAACCAAGCGGTGCCTTTGGTGATCGGTGATCAGGTTTTGGGTTTGATCCACTACGGCGACAGCATGACCATCCAGCGCTTGACTTACCTTCCCTTTATTGAGATCCTGGGTGCATTGGTCATCATTCTCGCCGGTTTTCTGGGATTTCAATATATCCGCAGCAGTGAAAAAAAATTCATCTGGGTAGGCCTGGCCAAGGAGACGGCACATCAGCTTGGAACGCCGATCTCTTCACTGATGGGCTGGCTGGAAATGGCCAAACTTCAGCTTGGCGAAAATTCCGAGATCGTACAGGAAATGGACGTGGATATCCGTCGTCTGGAAAAAGTTTCCAACCGCTTTGCCCAGATCGGCGCAAAGGTCCGGCGCGAGCCCATTGCCACCGAAGACCTCTTTAAGAATGTCAAGGAATACATTGAACGCCGCATTCCCCAAAAAAACAAGGCCGTGGACCTGCAGTTCCATTTAAATGTACAGGCTGCGGTTCTTGCAAACCGCGAACTGCTGGAATGGGCGCTGGAAAATCTGATCAAGAACGGTGTGGATGCCCTGGAAGGCAAAGCGGGAAAAATCCGGGTCAATATTCAACAGCAGGAAGATTCCATTTACATTGATATTGAGGACAGCGGGAAAGGTATCCCCGACAAACAGTGGAAAACCATTTTTAAACCCGGCTACAGCACAAAAAAACGCGGCTGGGGTATGGGACTTTCGCTGACCAAACGCATTATCGAAGAATATCATCAGGGGAAAATATTCGTAAGGTCCTCCAAGCCCGGAAAAGGCACCTGTATCCGTGTTGTGTTGAAGGGCTGCTGCGAGATCTCCGAAACGGCATCCCGCAACGGAAAAACCAATTCGTAAAAATTTATTTTTTAAAAAGTAAAACCGTACTTTCTTTGCCCGGCAGCGTTATCCGCTTTTCTGTTGTATCGATCTGCATCTTTCCCATACTGACAGGTTTCAGTGTTTCAAAATGCGTATAATTTTCCGGAAGCAGACGGCCGTAAAATATCACAGCTGCATTTTCAGATGCATTATAAACGGTCAGCAAAGCCGTATCCCCGCCTTTTTGTCCGCGACGGACCAGATAGGCATCTTCCTGAAGATCGTGCCGCATGGCATCGCGGAACAGCGGAGAATGATCTTTTCGCAGCGCAGTAAAGGTGCGGAACTGATTGAAGATGCGGTTTTCCTCTGCAGTCCGGCCGCTTTGTTCAAAGGCATTCTGTTCCGCTCCCGGGAAACCGCCCGGAAATTCCCGGCGGTTTTCCGGATCGTGTCCGCCTTCCATGCCGATCTCGTTCCCGTAATAGATCTGCGGGATCCCGCGCATGGTAAACAGCAGAGCAAAGGCATTCAGATAATCCCGGATATTTCCCTTCACGGCCGTATAGAATCGTCCCATGTCATGATTGTCCATAAAGGTCAGCATGCGATTGGGATCGCTGTAAATAAAATCGTTACTGATCTCCCGGTAGAAATCCGCGACCGGTTTATTCTCCGCAATCAGCTGGTATATCTCCGAAGAAAAGCCGAAATCCGCAATGGAACTGAGCGCATTGTCCCGTTCCGCATTGAAGAAAAAAGCCAGACGGCTGCGATCGAATTCCATGATCTCGCCCACGATAAAGAGCTGCGGGTATTCGCGTTTCAGGGCGGCAGCCCAGCGGCGAAGCCCTTCCTGATCGGAATAGGCATAGGTGTCCTGCCGGATACCGTCAAGCCCGACGCTTTCGATCCACCATATCGCATGATAGATCCAGTAGTCCAGCACCTCCGGATGGCGCAGGTTCATGTCCGCCAGATAGCCGGCGAACCAGCCTTCCGCCGGTTTGCGCCGTACTTCTTCCGGCGCATAGATATCCGTGACGTCCATAATGCGGTAATTGCATTCCTCGTGCTCATCCACCGTTCCGTTGAGCCATTCCGGCGAGGGCGGATCCTGAGCGATGGGGTGCGTGGGAGCAAGATGATTGACAATGTGGTCCTGGATCAGCTTAATGCCGCGCTTTCCACAGGAATCCGCAAGGGCCTTATAGCTGTCAAAGGTGCCCAGAAAAGGTTCCACGGCATAGGTGTTCGTCGGCGTATAGCCATGATAGCAATTGACGTAGTTATTTTCATAAACGGGGGTCATCCACAGAGCCGTGATACCGAGTTCCTGAAGATAATCCAGGTGATCCATAACACCCTGCAGGTCGCCGCCGCGCCGGCCCCAGCGGTGATCCGGACGGACCGGGTCATTGTGTCCCGGAATAAGATTATTCTCGGGATCTCCGTCCGCAAAGCGGTCGGGCATCAGCAGATACACGACATCTTCAGGACCGATGGTGCGGATATCGCGGGCCCTGCGTTCCAGAACGGGAAAAATAAATTCCTTGTTCTCATTGTTCAGCTTATTGGTAAAAACGATACGGCACTCCCCCGCCCTGCGTATCTTCAATGTCAGCGCATAGAACTGTGTATTCGGATAAGCCCGGGCATCAACGATCTTTGCGTTCCGCGAACACCGGTCCGCCTCCCAGCCGCTGAAATCATCGCCGTAACACAAAATCTTTACGGTGTCATGTTCCATATCCGCCCACCAGTTCGGCGGCTCGATCTTCCTAATGTCCAGCGCATAAAGACCCGCGGAAAGCATAAGGGCAATAAGAGGAAGGCAATTTTTTTTCATTTACGGCCTTGATTTTTTAAATGTTGGCGTTTTCTGTCAAATTCCGCTGCAGCGGGCAGGATCCTGTTAAAATAAGGGATATGCTAAAGATTGTCATCTTATTTTGTTGATTTTAATGCGGCCACGTTTTTGCGGAAAAACAGCAGCCAGACGATGAGCCAGATGCCAATGGCAGAGCAGGCGATCAGAAACACCGTCAGCGGTCCCGCAAGGATGCAGAGCGGAAATGCCATCGATGTCCAGATCCCGCCGCCCATGATCGGTTCATGTAAAAGCTGTTTATAGCCAAAAGCCGGATACGCGGCCGTCTTTTGTTCCGGATCCACAACCCGCAGAAGCAGGAGTCCGGTCGCGGTTACGCCCATGGATTGCCCCATTTCGGCGATGGCGCGTTCAAACCAGGCATCCGGCAAGAGGCGGCGGGCCAGGAAAAGCACGCATCCCGTATTCCACAGAATACCGGCGGCAACAAGGATCAGCAGCGGAACGATATTGCTGGAGATCATGGAAATATTGATCATGGCAACCGCGGAAACGACCAGAAAATCCAGCGCCGTTCCGGAAATGCGATGCAAAGTCTCCCTGTCCAGGATATGCGCCATGTTCAATACCCGCGATATGAAAAGCTGGATCAGCAGTCCGCCGACCATGGCCAGGGGAAAAAGCGGGAAAGAGCTCAGAATGCCGTTCTTCTGCATCGCGGGAGAAAGCGATTCAAGGGCTGTGAGTCCAAGCTTGAAGGCATATCCGATAAAAACCGCCAGTCCGACAATGGCAAGATGCAGGGCAAAGCTGTCGACGGATCCTGCAGCCACGGTTTGCCTGCCGGCGGAAGGCTGTTCATCCGGATCGTAAATTCCGATGACGTTGTTCTCCGGAATATCTTCAATGCGTTTCAATTGCCGGGTATAGCCTTTGCGCACGGCACGGTTGATCAGCCAGGTACCGCTGATAATGGCGGAGATGATCCCAAAGGTCGCCGATGTCATTGCAAAGTCGCGGCCTTCCGGCCATCCGTATGCCGCAAACTGTTCTGCCAGACCGGATGCCGTTCCATGGCCGCCTTCGAAGCCCACGGGGATAATGACCCCGAAATAGGCCGGTATATGAAAAAGCGGCGTGAGCAGAACCAGGGCAAGTCCGATACCCACCACATACTGGCCCCAGGCGACGATTTGTCCGTAAGCCAGTTGCGGACCGCTTTGCTGCCATATTTTAGATAACTTTGGAATGCGCACGCCCAGAAAGAGACAGGCAAAACAAATGTTGATCAGAAAGCCGGGGAGCTTTTCCCAGCCGTCGTGGACAGCAGAGGGCAAATGCTTTCCCAGGGACTGAATGAGGATGAGTCCCAGCAAACCACCGATCACGGCGGCCGGAAGGTACAATTTCTGAAATATGCGGATGCGCACACGCAGCAGTTTTCCTGCGACCAGCAAGATGCACAGGGATGTAAAGGAAAGTACGATAGCCATAGATTCTTCGTCGGCAGGTGCTATTTCAAGTATAGCATTTTCCTTGTTTCCGTGTGGCGCCCACTCTTCAGTCGGTAAAGGTAAACGCCGTTGCTCAGACTTTCCGCATCAAAAATGACCTCATATTCTCCCGCCGGCTGATAGCTGCTTACCAGGGTTCGCAGTTTGCGTCCCTGCAAATCGTAGATCGAAAGATCCACCGGATTATCGGCTGTCAAGGTATAGCAGATTCGTGTCTGCGGATTGAAAGGATTGGGATAATTCTGTTTCAATGCAAAGGATCGCGGCAAGATCGATTCCCGCGCCACGGGCGGCGAATCCAGCTTTTGATCCGTATAAATGCGATATTCTCCCGGTGCAAGCAAAATGCCCGCGTTGGTATTGCTGACATTCAGCGTATCACCGTAAAAATATCCGTACCACGGACCCGCATGATGGAATGCCGGATCAACGGTCTGAGGCACAACATCAAAATTCCCTAAAACGACCGCATTGGGACCCTCGCCGGACAGCTTGATGCGCTTTGCGGGAATGTTATTGCCGACGTAAAGTTCCACGCCCGTGGCAGCGCCAAAGGTCCGGTAATTCGCCCGCAAAAAATTCATGGCTGAATAGAGGTTATATACATCCCGGCGATCGGCTACTTTGTAATATTCCCATTTGATCGGCTTGTTTCCGGTACGGCTGTTATATTCGATGGAATAATCATAACCCAGCTCGCCGAATTGCCAGATCATTTTGGGTCCCGGCAGACTCAGCAGAAATACCGCGCTGAGCTCCATGCGGTCCAGGGCGTTGTTCAGGTACTTGATGTTATAGGTTCCCGAACTGTTGCCGTATTCTTTGTTCTTGTAGGTAATGCGCTCTTCATCGTGGCTTTCCATGTAGCCGACCACATGCCAGTAAGTCCAGCCTCGGCTGCCGTGATAGAGCCAGGACAGGTCCGAGTTGCCCAGATAGCCCATGGAGGCTTCGGAATAATTGTGATTGCCGTTCCCCCAGAGCATCATGCCGTAATTGGATAGTTCCAGTTCTTCGTTATTATCGCTGAAATGCTCCAGGATCACGTAAGCTCCGGGATCCGTTTCCCAAATTTTATCCGCCATGCGTTTCAGGATCGCAATGCGGCCGCTGTCCCAGTGGCCCCAAGCCGCGACATCGGTTCCGTAATAGGTTTGGGTAAAACCCTTCGACAGATCGAAGCGGTATCCGTCAATGTGGTATTCCTCGATCCAATAGCGGTTGGCACGGTCCAGATAATACTGCGTCGCCCTGCTTTCGTGGTCCATATCATAGAAAACGCTGAACGGATGCATGTCCCCGGTGTTGAACCAGGGATTTTGCGTTGTGGGTTTTCCGTAATCACCTTCATTGTAAAGCCGTACCAGCGGATTTTGTCCGGTAGCATGGTTATAAACCACATCCAGGATCACCGCAATGCCATTGTTGTGGCAGAGGTTTACGAGTTCTTTCAACTTATCCGGCGGACCGTAATATTTGTCCGGAGCAAAATGGAACATGGGATTATAGCCCCAGCTCTCGTTCCCCTCAAATTCCTGGACCGGCATCAGTTCGATTGCCGTGATCCCGAGCCGTTTAAAATAGTTAATGGAATCGATCAGCACCTGGTAGGTCCGCTGATAACTCCAGTCGCGTACCAGCAATTCGTAGATAACCAGTTCGTCCTTTGCCGGTCGCACAAAATCCTGGTCGCTCCATTCAAAGGCCGGCGGATCGCTGTTCAGCACCCCCACCGGAAAGGCGGTTTTTTCCTTCGGATAAGCTTTCAATCCCGGATAGCGTGTATCGGAAATATACTCGTCATTCCAGGGATCGAGGATCAGCGGACTGTAGGGATCCGCAATACGGATCTCGCCGTCCACCAGATACTGAAAGGCCTGAGCGCCGCTCGACAGGTTCGTTAAGGTAAGCCAGAACCAGGTTGAATCCGCATGTCGGACATCCTTTTTCAACTGGTAGCCGGGGTCCACCTTCCAGTCGTTGAAATCCCCGATCACGAATATATGTTCTTTATAGGGAGCGAAGAGCGACAGGCTTACGGAAGATCCCGAATGCACGGTGATCCCGTCCTGCAGTCCGGCGGGGCGCGCGCCGCTGTTCGCACCGTATTTGATGATACACAGCTTTTCGGTCGTATCCCGGAGTCCTCCGGCAACGGCCACGGCTTTCAGATAATTCAATCCGTTCTGCAAAGCCGCAGAGGGCAGGTCATATATCAGACTGTCGTTGCCACTTACGGCATACTGAAGTACTTCATTGACGTAAAGAACGATGCTGTCCGCTACATCGCTGACGCCTGCAACCAGATGCAGCTCCTCGGTACGGGTTTCACTAAAAAACACCGGGGAACGTTCCGGTTCTCCGAACTCATTCTGCAAGGCGGGTTCCAGCCATGCGGTAGTAATCCCGGGTTCATACAAACTAAGGAACAGATCCTCGCTCTGCGGCGAACCTGTGCTGCTACGGAAGACAAAGGCCAGTTGCAGGATCTTTACGGATTCCGGGCAGTTGTAATATTCATGCGGAAAAGCGATGAGCAGTTTGTAAAGATTGTCGCCGATTTTCACAAGTTTGTTCTTTTCGGTGTTGGTGCCGGGCCAATCCGTCCAGACATATTCCCACTGGGTGCTGCCTTCGATTTTTACGCCGGTATGTGCGTAAATATCGCTGCTATCATTTTTCAAAGCCTGATTTCCCAGCGTTGCATCGTAGTATACGACAATGGAGTCAAATTCCGTGGGGAATGCGGGTACCGAATAAATGGGGTTTTGCGCGTAAGCGACTACCGCTAAAACGCATAACAGATATGCAATTTTTTTCATATTTTTTCCTTGTCCTGGTATCGATTAGTTAGCTTATAATTTTATGAATAAATATCTTTTTTTTCAAGGTTAAAATTTATTTATATGCCGCTGAATTTTATTGGGAAGTTGTGATTGCCGTCACAGCTGAAATACTCTGCTTGAAGGTAAAAGAGAAGGTCCGTAAGTTACATTGTCAAAACGGGGAGGACGATCATGAGTTTATCTTTAGGAATCGCATACCACATCATGATCCGGGCGGAAAAACACGGTCGCGAAATTCATTTGAACAACGATCAGCTTGTGGCGTTCATTTCGGGATTGCTCGAAAAGAAGCGTTGCCAGATCTACGCGATTGCCGGCCGCGGGAATCAATTGCACACATTGATCTCACTGGATCCGAAAGTTGCCTTGGATGATTTGCTTCAGGAAATTATGCGTTCCACGGAAGAGATGATCAGGACAAAAATTCCGGTCAAGGGTTTCCGCAACTGGGAAAAGGATTATTGGGCTTATACCCATAGTATCCACCGTATGGATCATATCATTGACTTCATCCGGGCCGATGACGAGGAATATCAGGAAGAACGCCGGGCCCGCGAGGATTACTTGTATCACATGCGGAAAAGGTGCACGGATATCGACGATGACTCTTTTTTTGATGAATTGTCTTTCATGGATATCTAATTGTAGAACCACGCCGTGGTTCATGTTTTTTGGGGTTTATATGCTATTTGGGTTTATCCACGAACGAGGATTTTACTCTCGGCCGCAAATGTTAGAAGATAATGTACAATGTTTTGTTGAACCCTGACGGGGTTCGACACCAATAGAAAATCGATGAAATAAAAACCGAACCGCAGCGCGGTTCAATGGAGATGCTATGAGTGTTCATCACCTAGCGGCTATACGCTTTGAATACAGGTCCGGATTAAAAAGGTGAATTTATTTAATGTCCGGAGTACAATAGGGTGTGGCAGGCATTTTTCCCGCTTTCGGTACAATGCCGTAAATAATGATCGATATTCTATCGAACCCCGGCGGGGTTTAACGTCAATACAATAACGGCACAATAAAAACCGAACCGCAACGCGGTTCTACACCCTTTTCGTTTTCATTCAGCTAAAATATTTTTATATTCAACAGTTGAAATATTCACAGGCAGGGAGAAATCATGAACGCTTTACAAATCACTTTTATCATCCTTATCGTGTCAATTATTGTATCTTTTCTCTACGGATTACTGACGCGGAATTATTCCACGGTTGACCGTCTCTGGTCGGTTTTACCGCCGGTTTACGCACTGATCTGGCTATACGGGCATACAAACAACGCCCGGCTGCTGATCGCTACCGTCCTGGTTGCGGCATGGGGTATTCGGCTGACCTGCAATTTTGCCCGGCGTGGCGGTTACAATTTCTCTTTCCAACAAGGTTTTACCGGGGAGGATTACCGCTGGGAGATCATGCGGGAGCGTATTCCCGGCCGCTTCCTCTTTGAATTGTTTAATTTGTTCTTTATTTCCATTTTTCAATTGCTGCTGATCTTTGCCATTGCCCTGCCGCTGTATCTGGTCCGCCAGAATCCGACAGCTTTGAATCGTGTCGATATTTTACTCTTCGCCCTGCATCTGCTCTTTCTGGTCGGCGAAACGATATCCGACAATCAGCAATACCGTTACCAGAGCGAAAAACGCAGTCCGGAATTTGCCGGGAGCTACCGGCATCAGCTGGGCTTCAATACTTTCGGACTCTGGAAATATGCCCGCCACCCCAATTACTTTTTCGAGATCGCCCAATGGCTGGTCGTTGCCTTGTACGCGCTGAACGCTACCGGTTCCTTTTACCCGGCATTGCTCGGTGTGCTTGTTCTAATCCTGCTGTTTATGGGCAGTACCAATTTAACGGAATCCATCACGGAATCCCGTTACCTGCAGTATAAGGAATGGAAAAAATACACCTTTGCCTGGTTCCCGCTGCCGCTGAAGAAACGCGATACGGAATTTCTGGAAAGCTCAGTGGAATAGATTCAGAAGCCAGAAGTCAGAAGCCAGTAGCCAGAAGTCCCTGCTTCGCTCCAAAGTTTCGGAGCTTACAGCCGTGTCTCCTTTTTCTCTGAGCTATATTTTTCACAACGCAGGACAGACAGAAGCCGGAAACTATACCACACGACTGTATTTCTCAACCTTAACCTTAGCCTCAATATTATCCGTTAAATATAAAATCCCCTCCCGTTGCCGGGAAGGGATTTTATTTGAAAAACCGTATTTACCCGAAGCGGGCAATTACTTCATCAATACCATCTTTTTGGTAATGACGGTATTGCCGGCATTCAGCTGGTAAAAGTAGACGCCGCTGGCCAGATCGGAAGCGTCAAAGCTGACTTTGTAACTTCCGGCATTGGCATATTCGTTCACCAGGGTCCGGATCCTGCGGCCGCTCATGTCGTAAACGATCAGTTGCACACCGCCGGTTTCCGCCAGCTGATAGCTGATGGTCGTAACCGGGTTAAAGGGGTTCGGGTAGTTCTGGGCAAGTTTATAGTTTGCCGGAACCACATCGCTGACCGCAACGCCCGGCGTATAGGTCCAGTCGCTGTAATAGACCGGGTTGATGCTGCCGAAAGCGATATAGAGATAGCTCTCTGCCTGGGAATCGTCCACGTTCACAATATGGTTGTTCCCGTATCCGCCTTCGCCGCTTTCATTGTCGCCGCCGTTAATACCGAATTTGCATTCCTGGCCGACAACATGACCGCTGTCCGGAGACAGGAAATAGGTGATCGTATAAATGGTATCACCGGCGGTAGCATCGCCATGGGTACCGTCGTCGAACATTACACGGTTAGTGTCGTTCATCAGGGACGAACCCCAGCTGGCCCAGGTGCCTTCCGCAAAATTCGAGAGCGGGCCGTTGATGGCAACGCCGTTGATCTGGGAAATGCTGCTGATATCCTGCGTACCCTGAATGTCGTCCAGCACTTTACCGGCTGCAACGGCCGCATAAGCGGGACGCAGGTCACATTCGACATGAACCGTGACATTCTGCGCAAGCGGATTGTTGTTCCGGAAGAAGGGCATACGGCGTTCGCTGGCATCACTTTCATCCACATCCGCTATTTGGGGATTGGCGTCCGTAATGATAATGCGGCGGCGTTCAGCGCCTCCGACGGTGCTTCCGTCATAATTAAAGTTGTAGTAAACTTCCCGCTGCTCAACGCCGTTCTTGATCAGGTAATACTGATAGTAGAGATAATCGCCGAAAACAAGCGGAACGTTGTTGACGGTTGCAGCATACATCTGCGTTCCACCGACGTGTGTCATACGGGTCGTGACAACTTCCGGTGAGCTCAGTTCGTAACCGAGACGAACTTCAAGCGTGTCACCGATCTCAAAACCGTTGTTTTCGATCGCGGAAGCCATGTTTACCCCAAAAACGATATTGGCGGTATCGTTGCCTTCAAAAACACCGCCGGGAATGTCGTTCCACCAGACCCAGGCGATCGTGGTATCGTTGGTGCCCAGGCTGATCCCGCGGTTTTCGTTCCCTGAAAAATAGGCGCCGTTCAGATTTTCGGAATGGCCGTTCCATTCAAAACCGTTATTATGATAACGGTACATCTGATCCGTCAGGGGCATGAGCGAAGGATCGAATTTCAGATGGATGTTCCAGAAAGCAGAACTGCCTTCCTGTGTCAGGGCATAGGTTCCGGGCGACCACATGTTGCTGGAGGCTCCGTTAATGGGGAGTCCCCCGACCATACTGAGGATATTGTCCGGATTGAAAGCGTCATCTGCACTCATGTTGATGCGGAAGAAGACGTCCACGGAATCGGACGGGGTATAGGGAGGATCGTAATTAGTATTTACGTATGCAACCGCCAGCGTTGTGTCCGTTGCCGGCAAGTTGAACATGCGGTTTCCGCCGATCACATTGTCTTCCCAATGGTAGGCATCTTCATTTACGCTATCCATGTAGCAGATCTTATAAGCCATACGCCAGCCGATCATGGAATCGGGATAAGCGACCGTCAATTCCCAGTAGTCACCGCCGACGTTCGTAGCGTTTTGGCTGTCATCTCCCCAGGTGAGAAAAATGTTATACCATTTATCCACGCCTTCGGGACCGACTTCGGATCCGCGGATTTGTACCAGATGGGTGCTGTCAGTAACACCTTGTCCGGTAAGGGTTGACATGTTCACCACATAGGTTACATTGACATCTGCCAATGCGAACGCGGTCAACATGACCATTAAGATCACAAGAATTTTCTTCATGTTGTTTTCTCCTTTTCTTGTTTCTTGTTTTATGTTCATTTGTTTCTTGTCTCTTCTTTTCATATCATCTTGTAGCAGAGACGCAAGATCTTGCGTCTCTACGCAATCTTTAAAACGTTAACGTGAACGATGTCGTATTCAACATCCCGAGTTTACCGAAATATTGAAACCCGTAATCGAACACGATCTGATAGCCGGAAATATCGACATTCAGGCCGAGGCCCAGGGTAAGTCCGTTTTCGCTTTCGGATTTAAACAACGACTGGTATCCGGCCCGCACGCTGACCATATTCGCGATCTTCAGGTCTGCACCCAGGTTCAGTATTTGCGCATCGTTGGTCGGCCGCATTACGTCGGCGGCCAGGACCAGGCTGGTCAAATCCCGGTCAATCACCGGCATGGCAACGCCGATCACATAGGTCAGAGGGATTGCCCACTTATCCGTTTTCAGGTAGGAAACGATATTTTCGTTGTTGCCCTGACTTTCCGGGTCCAGGTCCACCTGCGTCAGCAAATCCCGTCCGCGCATTTCCATAGATCCGCCAAAATTTCGAATACTGGCCCCGATCTGCAGCCCGTTGAACTGGGTAATGAACAGCAGTCCCAGGTCTATGGCTACCGTCGACGCCGATTCGTTGTAGATTTGCTGACGGATGTATTTTACACTGCCGCCAATAGAAAAGCGGTCCGTCATACTGCGCGCGTAAGTCAGCGCCATTGCCAGATCGCTGGCCTGCCAGTATTCACCCGTACCTTCCGGATTTTCAACGGTAGTCACCTTTTCCCAGTCGCCGTAATTCAGGCTGTTCAGGCTTACCCCGATCACATCCGCAGAGCTCAGAAAATACTGCGCGCCAAACCAGGTGTGCCGTGCATCGACAAAATAATTGGTAACGCTGGTATAAACATCGCTGCGTCCGCTGCGGGCTACCGCTCCGGGATTCCAGAACAAAGCCGTGGCATCATCGGCTATGGCCGTATAGGCGCCGCCCATGCTGATCGCCTTCCCGCCGATGGGAATGTTCAGGAAGTTCGCGGCGGTGGTGCCAACCTTATCCTGTGCTTTCACAAAGCCCGGAAGCAACGATGCGATAGCGATTACAAATGTGAAGATCTTTTTCATGATAGCTTTCCTGTTCTTCGTCATTTGATCACCCCGACTTTCCCGGATTTTTTCCCGGCGGATGATTCGATCACGTAGAAATATACGCCGAAGGCGACATCCAGGTTCTCGCTGGATTTCAGATCCCATGCCAGGGTTCCGTTATGGATATCCCCGCTGTGGTTCAGCGTCCTGACAAGGGCTCCGGTGGAAGTAAATATATAAACCTTGGCATCGCCGGGCAATTTGCGGAATTCGATCCTGCGTTCTCCGCGACCGGAAGTAACTGCCGGCGGCAGCGGGGCTTCCATATTGTTAGCTACAATATAGGGATTAGGAACTACCTGGATGTTGTCCAGGGATCCTTCCGCCAATTCACTGTCTATCGTCGGTTTTTCAGTGCTGAATTCATAAATGTCACTCATGCGGTAAGGTTTTTTCGTGACGATCGTCAGGACATCGCCGTTTCGGAAACGCGGACGCAGCGAAGCCTGACTGCGGAAATTTATAACCCAGGAATAAACGGCGCTCAGGGAATCCGTATCGCCGGGAAGGTAGAAGAAAGTACTCAGCATTGCGCCGTTGGTCAGTTCATAAATGTCCGCACTGTTTTTTACACCTCCGGAAAAGATAAACGGAACGGAAATGCCGTCGGTCGTATTGTAGAGATAGAAGTTTGTCTTTACCGGCTGCGGGCGCAGAAATACGGGCAGACTGGAATAGACATTGGAGATCAGAATATCCGGGGTGGTATAGCCGACCACCGTTGAGTCGGTAAACCGTAATTCATAATTGGCCGGATACGCGATGCCTGTCAATATCTTATCTCCAAACGTTGACTGAATGGCACGCATGCTGAAATCCATCAAGCGCGTGGTGCCGGTGTTCCAGCTGGTATTGACCTCGTCTTTCTGAATGGTCCAGTCGTTTTCAAAAACCAGCTGCAGACCGTCGAAAATATCCGAATCCCTGGTTTCCGGTGCAAAAGCAGAACCCAGGATATTCCGGCTTTGATAAACGGGATAATACTGGTAGTTCAGCGTATAGTTGCCCGGTAACAGAGACGCGTCATCCGCCAGCCTTATCCTGCCGCGTTCATCATCCAGAACAAATTCCGATAAGCTTAAATAGTTATCCGGATCGTCACTTTCGGCGATCAGCAGACTGGATGCAATGATATGCTTTTTATCTGTAAAATTAAATGCCGTATCAATATCCATAGTTTGCGTGTAGCCGCTCAGGTCCATTACGGAATACCAGGTGGTAAGCGGTGTGAATTCGTTCGGATCTTCAAGATCCAGGGTGTCATTTCCGTTATTATCCAGGCTGTCATTGCGGGTATCCATAAAGGTAACCCGATAACTGTGTCCGGTAAGTTTGCTCTCATCCAGGACCGCATAAGAGATCCTGCCGCTGGCAGGTCCCTGGTCGTGAATAAGGAGTTTATTTGCGTTCAGCGGATCATACCCGGCAACGGCGGGCTGCGGACGGACTACTGCGGTGTTGATGTCCGTAATGATCGTCCCGTCCGGTTGAATAGAAATGAACTTCGTATTTTCGGACGGGTAGATATCCGCCGCCGGGTCGCCGCGGTCATAAGCCACAACGGCATAATAATATTGTTTACCGTTGATCACGTCTTCATCTACAAAACTGTGCTGCAGTCCGGTGTTGCTGCCGAGGTTTACCGTATAGCCGTCGGCTTCCTGAAAAAGTTCCGAGTTCGGTTCAAACAATCCGCTGATATCGTTTTTCAGGTCGAACTGTGCCAGGGGGACATAGCCGGTAACAATGCCGTTGGCGTTGGTAACCGTAAATTTTTCATTGAAGTCAGAATCGGTGGCTTTGTAGATCTTGTAGCCTTCGAAATCCATTTCTTTCGTAACGGGATCCACCGATTTTTCCGCTTCGCGATCCCAGTATAAGGTTATCTTTCCGTCGCCGGGTACTGCGGTCAGTGTCGGTTTATCCGGCGGCGAGGGAAAACGGTAATCGCTATCATAGATCTTTTGAACCGTCAGGCGGTTTTTGTACAGGTCGTCCAGATCGTGTCCGTAGGCCAGCGCCAGAGAAAAGCGCTGGGTTTCACCGGCACGAAGCGGAAAATAGGCCGAACCGTAAATAAAGTCGCCATCCTCGCCGGCAACCGGCTGACCGTTCTGAATGGTCGTCGGCACATCAAAATATCCCGGTTTCAGCCATTCCCAGAGGGTTTCGTCATTTTTCTCGGGATAGGCATTGGAAGGAGTAAAGTAGTTAAAACTGCTCAGACCAATCTGATCGGATTCGTCCACATCGGTGGCGTCAAAATTCGGTTCGCCGGGAGTGGGCAGACCGTCCCCTTCTCCGTAATCGTTGGTATTGTCCTTACCGTCCGCACCCACGTCATCGTATTCCGGATTCCAGTCGCCGTCATTATCGATCCCGTCATCCCGGCGCTCATCGATCATGGGGTCATTCAGTCCGATCCCGTTAATATAATCCTTGTAACAAACGGGACGCAGTTCATCGAAAAGGATCATATTTTGCGTTCCGCCGCCTTCCTGCGGGATCTTATCCATACGGATCTGCCGGTAATGGATCGTGTAATTTTCATCGATCAGACCGTCAAGGTCATTGTCAATACCGTCATAGGCGTTTTCATTGACATTGTAGAATTCATCGATCACGTTGCCTTCCACCAGTCCCTGGCCGGCAATGACCCTGATGGAAGCGCCGCGGGTTTGAACCAGCTGGGTATCCTGCGTGACCTGTACCAGATGCCGCTCGTAATTGTTGTCAATACTGACTACAAAATCCCCGATATTGTACACGACAGTATCAAAATCGGCTTCCACGAATTTGGGTGCCGTAAAGGTCAGATGCGGGTAAATTTCTATCGTATTGTCGCCATCATTGTCAATGCCGTCATAGGGATTGCCGGGACTTTCCAGAAAGGCGTAGCCCACCATGCCCACCGGTCCCTGCCATTTGGGATTGCGACGGCAATTTTTATCAAAATCGCCCGTGTAGGTGATATCGTTTTCGACGTCAAAAAAGGACCAGTCGTCGTCATATTCACCGGGATTGTCGTCAGTACCGGTCACCCCCAGGTAGGTGCCGCATACCATACCAAAAGCAACCTTGCTATAGTCGGTGGTACTGGTATTCGTCACTTCGTAAAGCCAGAAGATCACGTCCGATGCCAGAAACTGCTGCCATTGCATTCCGCGGACCTTGACTTCCAATCCCAGCCCGTTGCGGGTCGCATCTCTGGCGTCGGGTTTGAATTCATAACCCGGAAAACCGGAGTACAGACGGTTCGCGGTATTGCGGCGGGAATTGTATTCTTCGTCGTTGTTGTCGTCCATGACATAATAGCTTTCCTGATCGGCGGAAAAAACATTTTTTCCAAAATAACCGTTCCAGGCTCCCAGCCAGCCCGGATCCTCGGGATCGTTCATTTTATCGGGCCAGCTTGACGGCCAGGAGTTCGGGTTGGTGCTTATGGCAACGCTGGCCTGGTTGGCATTGATATAACCACCCACCGGCTCAAAGGTCCAGCGTTTTCCGGTCGAAGATTCTTCCAGGCCTTCATCGGTATGCGGACGGTCCACCGGGCAGACGACCACCGAGTGGAAAGTAAGCATGGAGTCGAGGCTTGCATCATAATACGTGACTTCCGCTCCGACCATCGGGGAAATATCGCCGATATAGCCGTTGGTATCGTAAAGCCAGGCTCCACGGGGACCTTTTGCGGCAGGCTGGCCGACGACGCCCCAGTTACTGAAAACCGTACGTACCAAGTTGGCATTGTGCACTGCGGAACGCCGGTATTCCGGTCCGCTTTGAGCAAATATCAGGGTGCTGATAATGAAGCTGATGAGTAAAGTTTTGAACCATTTCATAGATTGATCCTCATGCCGATCTCAATACGCCGGGGTTCCGAGTAGTGATACGGGATGGTATAATATTCTGCGATCGAATTCACGGGTGTTACCACATTCAAGGCTACAACACGTTCCTGTTCGCCGGTAAAGCCGGCACGACCGGTGTCGTTGAAGACGGCGACCTCATTCAGGCGATCCAGCAGATTGGTAATACGGATAAAGAATTCCGGTTCCATTCCCCCGAAACGCACTTTGTAATATGCCCGCAGATCCAGGCTAAAGGTTGCGGGTTTATTGTCGGAATTTTCCAGCAGCGAAGTAATATCCTCGCTGGTGCGCGGAGTGTACGGAAGTCCGCTCCCGTAGTTTGCCACCGCATTCACACCCCAAAATGCCGTATTGTAGCCACCGACCACGTTCACGGTGTGCCGCTGGTCCCAGGCAAGGGACAGCAGCTGGACTTCCGGGTCGGAACCGCCGGCAACGGCGTTCATATAGGCATAGGGATCCGAGGCGGTGCCTTCCGCGATCTGAAAGGTGTAATCCGCGCCGATATAAAAACCGCTGGGATCACGCTGATTCAGAGAAACCGTGATTCCTTTGATCACGGCAAAATCGCTGTTGACGATCTTGGAATAATATTTCGATCCGCCAAAAACTTCGATCACATCCGAACGGGTGCCGGTCAGATCACGAACATCCTTAAGATAAATGGTAATATCCGAAGACAAATTGGCATTCAGCTGCTGCTGTAGTCCGATCTCGCCGACAATGGTCTTTTCCGGTTCAAGATCGGCATTCCCAATGGTTCCCTGATGGCCGGTTCCGCTGCCGAGCTGAAAATTCGGGTTGGTATATAACAATGTCTGGCTGGGCGTCTGGAAAAAATGCCCGTAGCTGAAATGAAATACACCGCGTTCGCTGATCGGGAAGGAAAAACCCAGGCGCGGACTGATCGCAAGCTTGGGACTTGCCTGGGTATACCAGTACGCCTTTCGGTCATCTATGGACTTTGTGGTTTCGCCGGCATCCTGGGTTCCGTTGCCGTTGATATCGTTAAAACGGTTGTTCGGTTTGATGGGATTGTAAATGTCCGGATCGGAGGGATCCGCGAGTATAACAAAATCAGGATTAAAATAATCGAGCCGGACACCGATGTTCAGAATAAAATCCTTCAATTCGATCTTGTCCTGAATGAATGCGGAAAATTCGACGGGTTTGGCTTCCGAGAACGATCCCGAATAGATGGTGGTATCCGCCAGTCGGGTCGGGGTGATATAAGGATCGTTGACATTGAAGGCTTCTTCATTCGCGGCCGGCCGGTATTCCCAGTATTCCCATTCTACGCCGCTGCGCTTATACTCCGCGCCGGCTTTGATCTGATGCGTATTGTTTACCTGGGAGGTAAATGTAAATTTTCCAAGATGGTACCAGGTGCTCCGGTCGTTCCAGCTGTTCTGCGTACCGCCGATATGGAACTGATATGGAAATGCGGACTGGAAATCGGGATGCACCAGCAGATTGGAATCCGCTTCCGTGATCTCAAAATGATCGTAATAGCTTTTATATACACGCTTGCCAAAGGTATAGGCAAGATCGTAAAAACTTTTTTGGGATAATTGCTGCTGAAATTTGACAATGTGGGTCTGACCGATGAGGTCCTGGGTGGATAGCCCTGCCGGATTGTACATCCAATTGCGGTCAAAATCCTGATATTTTTTATTGTCATAGATCATATTGTAGGAAATGCGTGATTTGTCGCTTAGCCGGTAAATAAGCTGCCCCTGAAGATAATTCTTCCGGTTCCAGCCCATATTGACCCACTCGCCCGACCCCAGCATGCTGCTGGAATCGACCAGCGCAACCTGCCGGTCACCGGTCTCGAGCGCGTAAGCCGTAGGCGTATAACGCTGTAACCCCTTGTTGTGGCCGTCGTAATAAATGTGTCTGGCATTCAGGTAATAATAGAGTCTGTTCTTAATGATCGGTCCGTGAATGCCAAGCTCGATATTCCGGATCGAAAAGGGTTCCACACGGTTTACGCGCGGAAATATTTCCTGATGACCGCTAATGTGATCTCCGGAATAGAGTTCGGCATGACCTCCGAAATCGTCACTGCCCTGCTTGGTGGTGATATTGACGATCCCCGACATAGCCTGGCCGTACTCGGCATTGAAAGCGCCGGAAATGACCTGCAGTTCCTGGACCATGGACGTGTTGACATCCACGGTTGAGGCGCGGTCGTAAGAGTCGGTCATCGGAATGCCGTCGATCATATACATAACTTCGCCTTTCCGTCCGCCGCGCAGGCTTCCGTCAACGTAACCGGCCTGCATGGCGAGGACATCCCCGACTTCCGTGACCGGAAGCGACGCCATTTCCCTGGCGCTTACAACGGATGTTGTCGAAGTCAGGTCCTTCTGGATCATCGCCCGCTCAGCCACTACGGTCACTTCTCCCGCCTGCAGCGCTTCCACTGTCAGTGCGGCGTCAACCGCCGTCGTAAAGTCGACCTGCACTTCTACATCTGTGATACGCAACTGACCATAGCCGATCATCATGATGCGCACGGTGTAGATACCGGGCGGAACGTTGAGAACAAAATAATTGCCGTCAATGTCGGTTGCCGCTCCGTAAATGGTACCGTCCAGCAGTACGTTGCAGCCGGGAAGTCCTTCTCCGCTGGCCGCATCGACAACACGCCCCGCAATCTTCCCGGTCGTGCCTCCATATACAAGCGTAAAACTGCAAAGCGCAATCATACAAACCCAAATGAGCCTTGACATAGTAAGGTTTTTCATACTATTTCCTGTAATATTTTCATGTGCTTGCTTAGTGTTGGAGGAAAATAAAATACTTTCTTTAAAAAGCAAAGTTTTTTTTATACATTTCCAGATAATTAAAAGGGGGTGAGAGATGAAACAGACAATACCTTTATCCATGATCCGGGCATTCAAGGTCAATGACGAGATCCGTGCATATCTGCTTCTAAAAGAGAAACATCTGCGGCTTACGCGTGAGGGGAAACCCTATCTGGATGTGCTTTTGTCGGACCGTTCCGGAACGATCATGGGCAAGATCTGGGAACATGCCGGCGACATTGAACCCATGATCGAGACCGGCGCTCCGGTCGGCGTTCGTGCCTTTGTCGAAGATTTCCGCGGCCGCTCTCAACTGAATATTACGCGCATTGTCCCCGTCAATGAGGAGGATTTTTCTTCAAAAGGCTTCTCATGGGAGCTGATTTTACCCCATACCGAGAAAAATCCGGAGCGAATGTGGAAATTTGTCGACAAATTGATCAATAAAGTGAATAATCCGTGGCTTAAAGCACTTTTACAGTTGCTAATCATAGATAATCAGGGCAAAATCATGAAACATCCTGCCAGTTTGCGCCTGCATCATGCCGTCAGCGGGGGACTTTTGGAACATCTGGTCTATATGCTGAATCTGGGTCAATATGCCGCCAGGCAGTATAAACTGGATTCGGATTTGGTCGTTGCCGGCATTCTTCTGCATGATATTGGAAAGCTCGAAGAACTCAGCGGATATCCCGATAACAGCTTTACCGATGAGGGGCAGTTCCTGGGACATACGGCACTGGGATATGCCATGGTTGAAAAAGCGATCGCAAAGATCCCGGATTTTCCGCCTGAACTGCGGCTTAAAATGCATCACATCCTTTTATCCCATCACGGGCAGTACGAATACCAGGCTCTGAAAAAACCCGCTTTCCCCGAAGCCCTGCTGGTCCACTACCTGGATGAACTCGATGTACGCATCGATATGATGAAAAACGCGATCAATCAGGAACTGGATGACGGCGACTGGACTTCCATGAACAATTACTTCCGGGTTCCGCTTTATAAAAAACCAACGGTGAACGATGACAACAACGGAAAAGAAAACGCAAAACAAAGTCCTGAAAAAAAACCGCAAGATCGCTGAGACCGGTATATTTCTGGCCCTGTTTCTGGGACTGGCATACACTTTTAGCTATATTCCCAATCTGGAATTCATTACCCTGACAGCCTTTCTTGCCGGTTTGCTCTTAGGCTGGAAACGCGGACTTTTTGTCGCCCTGATCGGAGAAACTCTTTTCAGTATCGCCAATCCCTTCGGCTCTTCACTGGCATTCCCCACCCTTCTGCTTGCGCAATTGCTGGGCTTTGCCCTCATTGCGCTTTCAGGCGCCCTTTCGCGTCTGTTCTTACCGGCGCTGCTCAAGCGCAGTCCGATATCGGCTGCACTTATCCTGGGCACCGAAGGGCTGCTGCTAACCTTGCTCTACAATGTCCTTACCACCCTTTCCTTTACGCTTACTTCAGGCTATGACGCCGAACAAACCCTGGCTACGATCATCAGCGGAATTCCCTTTTATCTGGTCAACATGATCGCCAATACCGTCAGTTTTTCAATCCTGATCGTACTGGTCCTGCGTTATGTTCTCCGGAACTACCCCCATTATCTGAAAGGAGCTTAATGGACCGGCGCCTTTTTCTGTCACTTTTTTTGTGCGTTTTCCTCGGGGCTTACGAACTGAGCGTGGACAGTTACCGGAATTATACCGTAATGGACCCGGAACTGCGCGGAATGGGCCTGATCTATCCGCAATCCTGGCTGCAACCCGGCGACTTTCTTTTCAGCCGCAATTATGAGGATTCTTCCTTTACCTATGGCCGCTGGGACCAGCTTTTTTATGCGGACCCGCAAAACGGCATGTTGGGATTTTCTGCTGATGTAACGGTCAAATACGTACCGTATTCCTTTCCGCAACGCTGGAGCGCCGCAGTAGAATGGCTGCACTACCGCGGTCCTTCGTCCAGCGACCGCAGCGATGCAGTACTGCATTATCGCCATCAGCGCGGGGAAGTGGAGTATTTTCATACCCGGAATTCACAAAAATTGCAGCTTCAGAATGACAGCTATGTATATGATGTTCGCAGCCAGGGGCTGACTTTCCGGCATCGGTTTACGGACAAGCTGGGGCTCTCGGGCGGCATCGATTTCAATATGATCGAACAGCAACAGGCAAACACCGCCAATCATGATGTTTTCCACCAGTACATCGAAATGCAATACAATATCAACCGACCGCTGTCCGTTTACGGGATATTGGAAAACCGCTATTTCCGGATCGACGAGAAAGGTATCCCCATGCGTGTTTTCCGGCCCGGAGTCCGCTACCGTTCCGAAAAATTTTTCGCACATCTGGCCCTGCGCATCGCACCCGGACGCCTTTTCCCCATTGCACAGATCGGCTTTCGTCCTGGACCTTTTTCTTTAGAAGCCTACGCTAAAGTACGGAATCCGCAATTCATTATTGGGCAAATGGCTAATCAATATATTGGAATCAAAAGCAGCCTGAATCTGAACAAAAAACATCATTCTCTCAAGGCAGACGCCGGGGCTTTTTATGATTTCCCGCCGGCTGCGCAGATCTTTCACGATTCCATCCCTGATCCGCTTCCGGCTTATTACGGAGGAAAGATCCTGGCCGAATACCGCTTTAAAACCCGAAGCGTCGATCTGTACGGACGCGGAAGCGCCTATTACCATGTGAATCCGCCAAAAGGGTACTACCATCCGGAGATCGCGGCATTTACACTGGGAATGGAAATCCGGACAAAACCCGCCGGCGGAAAAATGCGGCTTGACGGTGACCTGTACTTTCAGACGATCTTGCACGAGAATCCCGACAATGTAAGTTTTGACGGTAGCGGCCTCTTTTATCTGCGCAGCGGGAACGGAGATCCGGTCCTCGATTTCAAAGCGGCGCTGCAGCTCCGGATGCGTATCCAAAGCTTTGCGCTTGTCTGGGATCTTTCTGCTCCGCTCAAACCCGGAGGAGATCTGCAGTATTATTTATATCAGGGCGTTTATACTTCCTCGGACTTTCGTTACGGCAACACCTTTTTTACCGCATTGAGCCTGGAATGGTACTGGTGGAAATGATCTATGGGAAATCATAAAGCCTTTACCTTGCTGCTGATCTTTTTTCAGGCACTGATCATAGGGCTGACCAACATTGCCGCCAAACAGGCTGCGATGGAGATCGATCCTTTTGTGATCTCTTTTTTCCGTTATCTGTTGGGAACTGCGGCTCTGGGACTTATCGTCCTTCTGCGGAAGGTTCCCCTTCATATCGATATTTCGGATTTTAAAATGCTCTTCCTCCTGATGCTGCTGGGACAGCTTTTCAATCAGGTCCTTTTTGCACAGGCGCTGCGTTACACCGTTCCCAGTCATCCCCCCATGATCTATGCGCTGACGCCCATCGTGATCATTTTTATCGACATTGCACGCAAGGCAGAATCCGCCTCGAAACAGATCATTGCGGCATCCCTGCTCTCCCTGTTCGGGGTTTTTGTCGTTCTGGGAGACAGTATCTGGATCTTTAACAGAGAAATCATGTTCGGGGATGCACTGGTCTTTCTTGCCATGATCTGCTGGTCTTTTTATACGGCATACAGCAAAAATTATGTCCATAAATACGGCTCCCTGCAACTGGCGCTGATCCTGATCATTTTGGCAAGCATAGTTTACGCTCCCTGGGGCATTTACCGTTTTGTGCAGGCAGACCTGCAGACGGTCACGTGGAAAGCCTGGCTTAGCATTGCGTTCCTGGGAATCTTCAGCAGCGGCATGTCCTATTTGAATTATTTCGCCATTCTGCGGCGCATCGATCCGTCGCGGACGGGACTGATCATTTCCACACATCCGCCGGCAACCATTTTCTTTTCGGTATTACTGGGATTCGAAGTCCTGAAATGGAATCTCATAGCAGGGTCTCTGCTCATTATTCTCGCGCTCTGGATAGCCCGCAAAAAATCCCTGAGTCGTATCCGGACTCCGGAAATATGATCTTCTGCCGGTTGCCAAAGCTCCGGGTCAATTTTTAAATTGCTTTTTTCTGAGCTTGGTGACGGCGTAATGATCCCGGAAACCGGGAACAGGCATCCGCGTTCCCGCTCCGAATCTCTTTTCACGTAACGCTTCCCCGGCTCTTTTTCCTTTTTTCTTGTTTCTTACCCGGGATATCCTGCTTATTTTATCGGCGTTGATGGAACTTTTCATAAAACGGAGCGATCAAAACGCATGTACAAACGAGTTCTGACCTTACTCCTTCTGCTTTCGCTGTTCGGTGCTGCAACGCTTCATGCAAAAGACAACATTTTTGTCCGCACCTGGCAAGACCTGAATGCCTATTTCAACACCTATTACAATGCCCGTGTATATTTTAAAACGGCACAGTCGCAGTACGAACAGGAAGAAGACAAGACCCGCTTGTCCGTACAGACCCGGACTTCTCTGAACCGGGCTATCCAGCAGGCGGAACTGGTTATCCGGAAATTCCCGCGTTCGTCTTATGTGGATGACGTCATGTTTTTCAACAGCGTCTGCCAGTTTCAGCTTGGCCGCTATGAACGCGCACTGGAGGAGCTGGAAAAACTCACTTTGCGCTATCCGGAAAGCCGTTATTACTATGAAGCCAAGCTTTGGATTTCCAAGTGTTATTTTGAAATGGGCAGAAAGACACTAGCCTATGATCTGCTCAACCAGTTTCTGGAAAATTCCGGGAACCGCGCATATTTCAGCGATGCCTACAGCCTGATGGCAAACCTTGCGCTGCAGGAAAAGGATTCCGTTAAAGCACTCGAAGCGTTTATACAGGCCGGTGATCAGGCGATGCAAAAAGACGTCAAATGCAACAACTATCTCCAGGCGGCTTCCATCCTTATTGCGCAGGAACGTCACCGTGAAGCATTGCAGTACGCCGACCGTGCCGCACGCAACATCCGTTTTGACGAACAGCGCGCCCACGTTCAGCTTACCTATATCCGCGCACACCGCCTGCAGGGAGATTTGGAAAAAGCGGATGAATATATAAAAGAATCTTTGAAGGATTCCCGCATTGCGCCTTACTGGGGCGACATAATCTTTGAGGAAGCCATCATTCTCTTAAACCGCGGAGAAAGGCATAAAACAGTTGAGAAACTAAAATTCATTGTACAGGATTCCGAAAATCTGTTTCGCAACAGCCGGGAGTCCAACGCCTGGGCACGTGCCGCATACCGGCTGGGACTTTATTATATCTATTTCGAGACGAACCTCGATTCTTCGGATTTTTATTTTAAGCGCGCACAAACCAAACGCCGGCAGGCGGAAGAAGGAGAGCTGGCCAACCAGTATATCCTAAGCCTGACACAACTGAAAAAGATCACGACCGATATCCAAAATTATACAACGGCGTTTCCTCCCCTCCTTGACCGTCCGGACGAACATTTCCGCATGCTCGGCGATTCCGCATTGGCTGAGATCCGGGAAAGAGAAACGATTCTGCAGGACACCTTATACGCCGATAGCACGCGCAGCGATTCCCTGATCAGGGCTGCAGCTTCCATGAACCTTTATACAAGCAGGAAAAAAGAATTTGAGTCCGCCGCCCAAAATTACAGCGATGCGCTGCTGAATGCAGCAGGTCTGTTCTTGTTTGAGCTTAATTTCCCAGATACCGCTCTGCAGATATACCGGATGATAAGCGAAAAAATCAACTTTATTCCCGTCGTTCCTCAAGCGCTGTATTCCCAGGCTTATGTCTGGGAATATAAATTTGGCGAAAAAACCCGGGCGGATTCGATCAAGCGCATTATTTCGGAAAAATTCCCGGAATCGGAATTTTCGGATTTTATCCTGGAACGCATTCCACGCGATTCTTTACTTTATTACCAAAACCAGGAAAAGATCCTGAAGATCGAAAAAGAGCTAATGGATACGGGACAATATGATGAAGCCGTAAAGGCTTTCAGGAATCTGTTGCAGGATCCGGAAATGGATTCGAAGAGCGCCGCTTTTATCACGTACAACATCGCCTGGATCTATGATCATGAACTGAGCCGCACAAGGGATACAAAAGACAGCACACTGCATTATTATCATCTTGCCGCGGATCTTTATTCCGGGACGGAAGCGGCACGCGAAAGTCTGCACCGTCTAGCCGCGATTGAAACCAATATTGCCAATTATCAGGCCTTTCTTGCAGGAGATTCGCTCGCCATGAGCGATGCCGTCAACGGCATTGTTAACGGTCCGGAAACCGGGAACGGAACGGATACCGATAAACGCCGGGAACACCCGATCCGGCAGCAAGTGAACAGCCCGGGCAGACCCCGACCACCGCGAATGTGATTTCGGCGCTTCCGCACTTAATCACTGACAATATTTTAGGATTGTTTGAGTATAACAGACCCAATCCTTTGTATTCGAGATTTATTCCTGCTTTTTTTGACAGGCCGAACAGATTCCGAAAATTTTCATTACGTGCCGGGAAGCTGTAAAATTCCGGGAATTGCAGATCCGGTCCTGCAGGGATTCAAGTTCAGAATTATGAAATTCGATGATCGCACCGCATTGTTCACAGATCATGTGATCATGATGCCCCTTGACAATTTCATAGATCTTTTCATCATTGATGCTGCGAATGGATTTGATCAAACCCGCCTGCTCAATGGTCTTGAGCGAACGGTAAATGGTAGCCCGGGAAATACTCTTTTTTCTTCGCGCACTGTTCCGGATCAGATCCTCAATCCGGAAATGTCCTTTCTGTTTCAGGACCAAAGAAAGGACTTCCATGCGCTCCGGCGTAACGTTCAGGCCCTGGACGTGAAGATAATCTGTCAATTGCCGGTATTCGGGAGACTGGTACAAAGCATAATTCCTTTTTTACAATCCCAGCAATGTGCTGATCTGGTATACAGCAAAAGCACCGAGCCAGGCAACACTAAGCGTATAGAGCACAAAGAGAAAAGTCCATTTTTTGGAACTGCTTTCCCTGAAAAAGACGGCAACCGAAGCGATACAGGGGACGTAAAGCAGTACGAAGATCATAAATGACAGACCGGTGGCTTTGGAATAATGCGGATCGCTGCGCAAGGATTCGGCAAGCGTCCTGAAATCGCTGTCCACATCTCCGATTGCATAGATCGTTCCCATTGTGGATACGACGATCTCCTTTGCGGCAAGGCCGTTGATCAGTGCAATATTCAGGCGCCAGTCAAAACCCAGGGGTCGGGACAAGGGTTCAAAGAATTTCCCGATCCTGCCGGCAAAGCTGTAAGGCAGCTGCTGCGCTTTTTCCTGACGGTCCAGACTGACAATATCAGCGGCGGCTTGCTGCCGTAAAGATTCGTAGTGCCGGTGCAGCTCCGCGTTTTTAGGATAGGTTCCTGCGAACCAAATGATCACGCTGGCCAGCAGGATCACCGTTCCCGCCTTTTTTAGGTACATGTAAGCGCGGATCCAGGTTTGACTGAGCATACTGCGGGCTGAAGGTTTGCGGTAAGGGGGAAGCTCCATTACAAAAGGTTCCGATTCATCCTTAAACGCTGTGGACTTGAGCAATCTTGCACTGATCAGCCCGATCAATACGCCAAAAATGTAAATGCCGAACAGAACGTTTCCCGCCATGGACGGGGCAAAAAAGGCGGAGATCACAACGGTATACAGCGGCAGTTTCGCACCGCAGCTGAAAAAAGGAACCACCATCATTGTCGTTATGCGGTCACCACGGTTGCGCAAGGTACGTGCCGCCATGAGTGCAGGTACGGTACATCCGAAACCGGTGATCATGGGTATAAAAGATTTGCCATGCAATCCAAGGCGGTGCATTAGCTTGTCCATAACAAAAGCAACGCGCGCCATGTATCCCGTCGCCTCCAGCAGGGAAATGCAAAAAAACAAGATCAGAATGTTGGGCAAAAAAACCAGCACGCCCCCCACTCCGGCAATGATTCCGTCCAACAAAATGGATTTTAACATCGATGCCGGGATCAGCGCATCCAGCGAACGGGTTATGAGCTGAAAAAAGCGGTCGATCCAAAGCATGGGGTATTCTCCCAGGCGAAAAGTAAACTGAAAGATCGCATACATGATCAGCAGAAAAACCGGCAGTCCCAGAAAACGGTGCAAAAGGATATTATCGATCTTTTCTGTCAAGGATTCCCGCTGCTCTTCATCATTGACCACCGTCTCTTTGATCGCGCCGCGGATAAAAGCCATGCGTTCCTCCGCCAGTAAGACTTCGGCATCTTTTTTTTCAAAACGCAGGATTTTCTCGCGTGTCGATCCGATGGACTCTTCAATCGAAGCCCAGCAGGGGAAGGGTTTTAACATGGCGATGATATCGGGGTCATGCTCGATCAGCTTTATCGCCAGCCAGCGGGTCGGCAAATGCTTCCAGGCAGTCCTTCCCGCAATGGCATCGCTCAGTGCCCGGATATCTTCTTCGATCCCGTCACTGTACTGATGCTTGTATTTCAGCGTTTCAATTTTGCCGGATTTGATGTCGACAATATGATCCAGCAGATCACGGATCCCGAACTGCGTGATCGCAGAGACGGGAATAACATGAGCACCGAACAGTTTTTCAAATTGCCGGTAGTCAATTTTGGTTTTTTGCTTCTCAACTTCATCGATCATATTGAACACAATCAGCAGTTCGACTTCCAGATCCATCAGTTGCGTGGTCAGGACCAGGTTGCGTTCAAGATTGGTAGCATCCACGATATTAACGACCATATCCGGTTTTTGAAACAGGATAAAATCCCGCGCGACCTTTTCCTCGGGGCTGTAAGGCGAAAGGCTGTAGGTTCCGGGAAGGTCGACAAGACGGATCGTGTATCCGCGGTGCCGGAAGCTCCCCTCGACTTTTTCAACCGTGACGCCGCTAAAATTTCCGACTTTCTGGTTTGCTCCGGCAAGACAGTTGAAAATGGAGGTTTTTCCGGAATTGGGATTACCGGCAAGGGCGATGAATATTTGTTTATCGTCCGCCATGAAAAAATCCCCCCCGAAAGAAACGGCGGAAACGTCCATGATGCGGACGCGGGCAGATCGCCACGGGAAGTACCTGAACAAAACGGGCTTCCTCCCGGCGGAGACTCATAAAAAAGCGGTTGATCCGGATCTCAATGGGATCCCCCAGGGGCGCAAAACGCAAAACCGTAAGACAGACTCCCGGTACCAGTCCCATATCCAGCATGCGCTGTCGGATCACCCCGGTGGCATTGACGCTTAAAACACGGTAACAGGAACCCACTTCCGCTTCACTGAGCGGGATGGGTTCCCTATGTGGGTCTTGCATTATCATAACTTATATTACAATAATTTTTATTGCCTTACAAGAATAATTGAGATTCAGTCTCAATTATTTCCGTCTTGATCTCGTTATTGTATATTCTTCGATTTTGCATGCGGAACGGCCGCGGCGAAAAAATCTTTTTTATTTCGGGTAAATATCCTTATGTTTCGTTGCTTTTTGAAAAACAGGGAGGAGCAAACGTCGAAAGGTCAAACGAAATGAGTGAACAAACTCCATTACTGCAACTTGAAAATGTCAAGATCAAAAAAGCCGGCCGGAACCTGGAAATTTTTACGGCCACTCTGTATCCGGGAATTGTCTATCAGATCCAGGGGCCGAACGGTTCCGGAAAAAGCACTTTGCTTGACGTCTTCGCACATGAACGTAACATTGACGAAGGAAATATTTATTTTGAAGGGAAATCCGGCAGTAAAAAACAATACTCCGGAAAGTTCGTAAAAAATACAACTATTTATATCCGACAGGATAAACGTGTTTTTAAACAGACACCGGTGGCAACCTTAAACGCAGCCATCCGGACAAAACAATTATCTTCCGCAACGGCCTACCGTACCGTCATGAGTCTTTTGGAGAGCTACGGCCTTCAGGAGATCGCCAATTCAAAGATGAAAGATCTTTCATCCGTAACCCGAAAAAAGATCGAGCTCCTGACCGTCTTTTTAGGAAACAGCCGGCTCATTATTCTTGATGATCCCGCATTTGAATCCATGGACGAACATTTTGTCAGGAAATACCTTGCTGACCTTAAAAAGAGCGTCAAGCAGGAAAACCGCACACTGGTATTTGCAGAGGCACAATCCCTGGCGCGCTACCACGTGATCGACATTACGCTGGTAATGCATAAAGGGCATATCATACGGGTAGAGAAAACCTATCAGAAAAAAAGCCCTGCCCGTAAACCGCAGAATAAGAAATCTTAAAAAAAGACAAAACTCCTCCCTTTTTTTACTCATGAAACCCATTCATACATCTCGCTTCGCCGCTTACGGCAAATATACGAAACGCGAAAAAATGGTCGCCTTAATACGGAACTACGGTATCCGTGACCGCCGTATTCTGGATGCGTTTTTAACGGTCCCCCGCCATTGTTTCGTTCCGGAAGCCGACCAGGAAAAAGCTTACCGCGATCAGGCACTGCCCATCGGCCGGGGGCAGACGATTTCCCAGCCCTATGTCATCGCACTGATGCTGGAACATCTGCAGCTGAAACCAAATGCTGCGGTGCTTGAGATCGGATCGGGATCCGGATACGTTCTCGCACTTCTTTCGCTTCTGAGCAAGCGGGTTTACGGCATTGAACTGGAAAAAGAGCTTGTGCTGCGAAGCCGGACGATCCTAAAGGAACTGCAGATCACCAATGCCACGGTCGTTTGCGGGAACGGGTACCATGGTCACCCCCCTGCAGCCCCCTACGATGCGATCCTGCTCTCCGCCGCACCTCAGGCGCTGCCGGAGGAATTGTTGTTACAGCTTAAACCGTCAGGAAAATTGATTTTACCCGTTGGCAAATTCGATCAATTGTTAGTATTATACGAACAAATCAAGGGAGAGTGGAAGGGAAAGGTCATCACCGATGTCCGTTTCGTTCCCCTGAGGCAAGCATGATCAAAGCTTATGTATCACAATATGACCTGCGGCTTTTCCGGTTTATTTTTAACTTCCGAAGGAATAGCCTTTTACCTCTCTTTTTCAGGATCTTCTCGTTTTTAGGCGACGGTTATTTCTACTTCCTCTTTTTGCTCTACATGTATTTTTCCCGCCCGGGGGATTTCCGGTCCGCTCTGTTTGTGTTTCTTGGTGCCTTTGCGATTGAAATGCCGCTTTATCATTTGCTGAAGCACAGCATCCGCCGCATCCGCCCCTTTAATGCGCATGTAGATATTGACAACATGGTCTTGCCGATCGATGAGTTCAGCTTTCCCTCCGGACATACGTCCGCGGCCTTTATGATGGCGCTGGTCATCGGGCACTTTATCCCTTCGATCTTTCCGTTTTTATATCTCTTTGCGCTATTGGTGGGCATTTCCCGCATCTACCTCGGAGTTCACTATCCCAGTGATATTCTGGGCGGTGCGGCCTTTGGCACGGGCTGTGCGTTGGCATCGATTTATCTGAGCAGCCACCTGTTTGGCTGATCTTTTTAGAACCTTCGTTTCTTGCCGGATTTTTTATCCTGTACGCAGTAAAAAACAGAAACAAAGAAAAATTGCATATTTCTTCACAGTCCCGTGAATTCGATATTCCCATTTATTGTTCGAGGATTTTTTTAACCTGCAGATCCAAAAAGCGCGTAATATCTTTCCGGGTGTTCATCGCCATCAAAGGGTCGAGAATTTGTTTTAACTTTTTTTGTTCACACTTTAAAATAAATTCCCGTACGGCTCCGATATAACGCGTTGCAATGCTGATGCCGTCAATTTCCATAGCCAGGAAAAGCAGTATCGCCCGCTGTTCCGCGGCCATTTCACCGCATACGTAAACCGGGATCTTGCGTGCTTTTGCAGCATCCACAACCATACGGATCATCCGGATAAGCGCCGGGTCATAGGGGTCATAGATTGCGCTTACGCGTTCATTGCCGCGGTCAACCGCAAGAACATACTGGGTAAGATCATTGGTGCCGATGGATAAAAAATCCACTTTTTCAGCAAAAGCCCCGATATTCATGACTGCGGACGGCGTTTCTACCATCATTCCGACAGGGACGTCCGGATCGAAGGGAATTCTTTCGCTCAACAAAGCTTCTTTGACTTGCCTCAGGTGATCCAGGCTTGCATCAAGCTGTTCAATGTGAGTGATCATCGGCAGCATAATTGAAAGTTTTCCATATGCAGAACTGCGCAGAATAGCTCTGAGCTGCGTGTAAAATATTTCGGGCTTGTCCAGGCATATCCGAATGGCGCGGTAACCCATGAAGGGATTGGATTCGCAGCGGATATCATTGCTGCCCAATGCCGACAATTTATCACCGCCAAAATCGAGGGTCCGCATAATGACCGGGAGTCCGGAAACGGATTTCATTACATGGCGGTATTCAGCAAATAATTCTTCTTCTTCCGGAAGCTGGTGTTTCATCATGTAAAGATATTCGGTGCGATAGAGTCCAATGCCCTCCGCTCCGTATTTGTGCATATCTTTCACTTCGATGGGCAGGCTGATATTAGCGGACAGGTGCAGGCGATAACCGTCACCGGTAATGGCTTTTTGACTGCTGATCTCGCGAAAATGCCGGTCCTGCTCCTGCAAAAGCCGCAATTCGTGGCGATATTGCTGCAGCAATTTTGTATCCGGGCGGATCCAGACCATTCCCTTTTCCGCATCCAGGATCAGTTCCTCTCCGGTCACTATGCGCTCCGTCAGACCGTCTACGCCGATGAGCATGGGCACATTCAGCGTCCGGGCCATAATGGCGACATGTGAGGTGCGTCCGCCGAATTCCGTAACAAAGCCCCGGACATTCTCAGATACCAGCATCATAATGTCGGTCGGGTTCAGCTCTTTCGCGACAAAAATGATCGGTTTTTCCGTGCGCAGGGAATTCAGCATGCTTTGTTTTGATACCAGTGCACGCAGAACGCGGCGTTTTATATCCCGGATATCCGCAACGCGTTCCTTGAAATATTCCGAGGATTGCTCTTCGAGAATATCCAGATATTGGTTAACTACCAGGCGGTATGCAAAGGCGGCATTGACATGGTGTTCCTCCATGTACGCCCGCACCTCGCGGAGAATTTCGGCATCGCGGAGCACCGTCAGCTGTGCCATGATGATATCGCCATAGGCAGCGCCCAGATATGCCGCAACCTTTTTGCGAAGCATTTCAAGTTCTTCGCTGACAAGGTCCTGCGCTTTTTTAAGTTTATTAATTTCGTTCTCGATTTTTTCTACCGGGATTAGTTTGCGGACAATATTGATCTCATGATCCTGCCGGCGCACATAAGCCTCACCGATCGCGATTCCCGGTGAAGCGGATATCCCGCTCAGTTCACTGATGTTTTCCCTTGCAGGCATCATGCTTTAACTGTGCTTCCCCATTCCAAAATGATCGGTCACCAATGCTGCAAGCGCAGCCACGGCATCTTCTTCATCCGGGCCGTCCGCCTCAATGGTAAGCCTGGCACCATGCTCGGCAGCCAGGACCAGTAATCCCAGAATGGATTTTCCGTTGACCTTTTTTTCATCACGGCTAATGAAAATATCCGACTTAAACGTCGATGCGGTATTGACCAGTGCGGTCGCAGGCCGCGCATGCAGCCCCTGTTTATTCAGAATCGTTACCTCTTTGGAGATCATTATTTTTTCCTATGCAGGATAAATGCGAGCATTGTCCGGTACAGTTCCTGCGTTTCCCCCGGCAGACTGCAAATCAGTTTCATTACGTCTTCATAATATAATTTAATCACATCCTGAATTTTATCAAAGATAAAATACGATTCCAGAAGTTCCCGTGCGGGTCCGGTACCGTGTGCCCGGATCACGGCTTCACTGCTACGCTCAAGAAATTCCTGCCAGACTTCCGCCGGAAGCGCCTGTTTGGCAAACAGGCTCGGATAGGTCTTCTTGCGCTTGACCAGATCGCTGCCAAGGGATTTTCCCATCTGCGCATTGCTGGAGGTCAGTTCAAGAAGATCGTCCTGAATCTGAAAGAGCACCCCGGTTTTCAGAAGCAGCTCTTCCACCCTTTCCGCGGCTTCCGGCCCTCCGCCGCCGATCAGCACCCCCAGTTTTCCCGAAACGGCAAGCAGATAAGCGGTCTTATCGGTCACCATTTCCAAATAAGCGTCACAGTTTACCTCATCCCGGGTTTCAAATTCCATATCCAGGGCCTGACCTTCGCAAACGCGGATCACGGCATCCAGGATCAGCGGCAGCAGACGGACATACAAATCCGCTTCGCCCCGGTATGCGTTCATTTCCGCAATGGCAAGCGCAAACAACGCATCACCGGAAAGAATGGCATGGTTCACGTCCCATTTTGCATGCACGGTCTTCATCCCGTGACGCAAGAGATCCGCATCCATGATATCGTCGTGAATAAGCGTAAAATTATGGATCATCTCCACACAGGCCGCCGCCGGAAAGGAATATTCGCGGTCCCTGTTTCCAAAGGCCTGAGCCGAAGCGGCAAGAATGGCCGGGCGCAGTTGTTTGCCGGAGTAACGCAACACGTATGCGATGGGTTCATATAGATAAGCGGGGCGGCTGCGCGAAATCCTTTCTGAGAATTTGCCGCGGAACCATTGCGTATAATCCGGGTAAAAATTTGAAAAGTCCACGCCGGAATTACTCTTTATGCAATTCGCCGAATTCGGCGAGTTTATCCATGACCAGTTTTTGAATGCGTTCAAGCGCCACCCGGCTGTTAGCCTCGAACCGCGTCACGATCACCGGCTGGGTATTGGAGGCGCGCACCAGCCCCCAGCCGTCCTCAAAGCGTACGCGCACACCATCCACGGTTATACAGTCGTAATGTTTTGAGAAATAATCAAAGGCCTTCTCGGCGATCCGGAACTTGACCGGATCCGATTCCGCCAGAAGCCGGATTTCGGGCGTCGATACAAATTTGGGGAGTTCGTTAAGATAATCGCTGAGCGCTTTTGGGGATCGCGATAGCATCTGCAGTAAACGTGCGGAGACATAAATGGCATCATCGTAACCGTAGTAATCATCCGCAAAAAAGATATGTCCGCTCATTTCACCGCCGAAAGGCCCGCCCAGTTCGTGCATTTTTTGTTTCAGAAGGCTGTGGCCGGTCTTCCACATGACCGGTTTTCCACCGTTTTTGACCACGGCGTCTTCCAGAACCTGGCTGCATTTGACGTCAAAGACAATGGGAGTACCGGGCTTCCTGATCACTTCCGGTAAAAACAATGCCATCAGCTGATCGGCCCAAATAATGCGACCTTTGTTGTCTACGACACCAACGCGATCGGCATCGCCGTCATAAGCGATACCCGCATCATATTTTCCCGTCTTCATCAGGGCGATCAGGGCTTCCAGATTCTTCTCAACGGTAGGATCCGGATGATGATTGGGAAAGGTGCTGTCAATCTCGCTGAAAAGCTCCGTCAGTTCAATGTTCTTCATCGCCTTGAACAATTCCGGAGCCACCAGGCCGCCGGCGGCATTTCCGGAATCCACAACCACCTTCAGCGGCCGTTCGATCCGGATCTTGGACCACAGCTCCTGAAGATAGGCATCGTGAATGCTTGTATCCTCACTGAATTCACCGCTGCCCTTTTCAAAATCATCCTTCAGGATCAGCGCCTTGATCTCTTGGATCTGCGGACCGAAAAAGGCCTTGCGGTCGTAGGAAAGCTTAAATCCGTTGAATTCGGGAGGATTGTGGCTCCCGGTGATCTGTACGGCCGCATCAATATCACGTACGAATTGACTGTAATAGTTCAGCGGTGTGGGGATGATACCAAGATCCACGACATGGATGCCGGTGGACAGGGCTCCCCCGGCAAAAAGCTGTTTTAGTCGCGGGGTCGTGGAACGCACGTCGCCGCTGAGTCCCATAACCGAGGCGCCGTGACGCTTGAGCCAGGTGCCGAAACCTTTTCCGAGATTGATGACGACATCGTCTTTAAAGTCCTTTTCGACCACCCCCCGGATGTCATACTCGCGAAAAATGAAGGGATTCATGATCATTCCTTTCCGTTTATTTCAATCAGGGACAAATATACAATCATTCGCCTATAAATTAAACAAATTTCAGTACAGATAAAAAAGCCCTGTCCCGGACAGGGCTTTTTTTCAAACAATTTTCAAAATATGCTTACTTAAAATTCAAATGCGTAGGAGACACCGAGATTGACGTAAGCAACACCGGTGGCAAC
>JAQVTR010000004.1:0-36981 GCA_028699915.1 Fidelibacterota bacterium | reverse complement strand
GACGGCATTTCAAAGAAATCAGCCAAAGGTTTGCGGGCGCCGAGTTTCACATCAAAACCATGACCCTGGGTGTTGTGATAATATCCCAGAGCGGATGTTCCCAAAAGTCCCGGTTCGGCAAAACCGCCGGCGACAAAGGCTTTCAGTCCGAAACCATCCTGTGCAATCGCGAATGTTGCCATGCAGATCACTAATAGAGCAATAGCGATACGTTTCATTTTTAATTCCTCCATTTATTTTGTTGTACTTTTTCAGTTTTCAAAAATATACATCGTGTTTTTAAGAATGTCAATGCATTTTAATTAGTCAGAAAAATAAATGTATTAACAAATTAACATCTTTTAAAACTTCAGTGCTATGCCTAAACGTAAACCAAATTCCAGGTCAAGGGAGCGCAGCAGCGGATAGCCGGCAGGGAGAAGCCTGATAATATCCGGACTGTAAGCAACATTCTGGTAGAATTTCAGATCAAAGATATAAAAATAGATTCCCTGCGCAAGTCCGATACCGTAAGACAGGTGGTTAATATCCCGCAAAACGGGGTCAATGAACTGGTAGCTGTGCACCCCGAAACGCAGACTTTCCATTAAATAAAAACCTACTTTGGGACGCGCCTTGTTTCTGCCGGTCAGATCTTGCTGAAAGTTCAGGCTGATCCCCCAGCGCGTTGCCGTCGTATCGCTTTCGTAGCCTACATAAACCGTATCGGCCCCGATATGACTGAACTGCGCAAAATCGTAGGACAAGCCCCAGGAACGGTGACTGCGTCCTGCCTTTCCGTTCCAGCCATAGGGATGAAAAGCAAAGCCCGCTTCCCAGGTATACATTTCATTGAAGCGTTTAAAAGCTGCCGTGCCGAATAAATTGCCGTCAAAATGCCCGCCGCCGGTCACACCGCCGGTCACGCCTCCGGTTTCAACGGCACCGTACGATCCGTAAAGTTTTAAGCGCCAGGAATGTTTATCTTTGGGCGCTGCGGCCTTCTTGGCTTTGGAAACTTGCGGTATTTCTGCCGGCTGTGCTTCCAGATAACGCGTTACCCAGGCGGTCACATCCTCGCGTGATTTAAAGGCGGCTTCATCGCTTGCGGGAATGTCAAAATCATACAGGTTTTCATACTGTAAAATGAGGGGTTTGAGATCAGGCGTTGTTTCGCCGAGCGTATCTGCAGAAATATCCACCTGAATATCCAGCGGCTTCAGATAGGTACCGTAAAATTCCTTAAAAAAATCCGAACGGCTTTTCACATCCTGTGCGCACAAACCGAAGCTGATACCTAAAAGCAGAACCAGAGATACTATCTTTAAACGCATTATGATCTCCTCAAACTTCGCTTAATCAGCGATCAATATCGGGACATTCGTAAACTAACAAACAATATTTAACTTGTCAATCAATTTGTGATTTATAAAAACTTACAATCTTTTCATCATTTCCCGGGCAGTAAAACGCTCGCAGCCAAACAGAATTTCTTTGAGTTTCCCCGCATTAAAACGCTTCCCGCAGAGAGCGGAAACCTTTGCGTCGAGATCCGCTTCGGTCATGGGTTCACGCGGGTCACCTTTGGGATATTCCATATATACGCTGTATTCTTTTCCGTCTTTCAACCGGATGCGGGCCCGCGAGGGCTGCTTAGCGGGAAACATTTTTTCAAACGCTTCCGAAGCTTCCCCGTGGATCTTATCGATCACTTCCCGGATCCGGGGATCACGGATCTTTTCTTCGTCAAAACTCCGGGTTGTGACCTTGCGGTCCACGAGCGCACAAGCAATGCAGTAGGGCAGGCTGTGATCTGCGGTTTCCCGTGAATCCGGACGGTACTTGTGCGGATCAAAAAGAATATCACAAGCCCGGGCGATCGTTGTTACGGTTACGGACTCGATATCGCGGTAATCGATATCGTTTTCGCTGACAATCTTGATGGCGGCGGAGATGTGGGTGTGTGTCAGGGCTTCCGTTGGGAATGCTTTCATCGAACATTCCAGGATCTTAAAGGATGACCCCAGATTGCCCAGCAGGGCGTCCGTATCCCAGTCGGGTCCGAAAACATCCATCAGTCCTTCTTTTCCTTCAAAGATCGCCTCGGTGCCCGTGTAGCCCTTTTCCGCCATCAATGCCGCCAGCACACCGGACTGTGTGGCCATGGGATCCACGGTATTTTTCATCATGGTCAGTTTGCCGGCCGTCGGACAACCGATGGTGTGGTTGTGACAGGCGCTGATCCCGATGGCATTGACCATTTGGTCGACACTGAGTCCCAGCACCTTTCCCGCAACGACGGGAGACACGAATTGCGTCAGCGTTGCGTGATGCCATTTGCGCTCGCGTACGCCCGGCTTTGCAAATTCACACATGCGCTGTTCAAATTCATAAGCCAGGACAATTGCGGTAATAAGCGCTTTCATAGAAGCGTCCACACGCTCCCCTATTGCCAGTGCCGCCGGAATGATGTCCGAAGGATGGGAGGGGTCCTGTTTCCAGTAAATATCGTTAAAATCAAGCGAGCGTATCATCAGAGCGTTGACAAATGCAGCGTTCACCGCGGGCAATTTGCTGCCGAAGCCAATGACCGTAGCTTCTTCCCTGCCCCCCATTTCTTTGTAGATATCATGAATGGCGTTCACATCACGGGTATGCATGCTCCCCAGGGCGCAGCCGAAAGAATCATACAAAAAGCGCTTGACTTCATGAACCACATTTTCAGGCAAATCTTCATATCTTAGGGCGACGGCAAATTCCGCTATTTGACGACTGAAACTCTTTTCCAAACAACACACTCCGTTTTATATGTTTTTTACACCGGAAATTTAATCAATAATCTTAATGATTTCCAGTATATTTTCTGACGGATAGATCTGTTTCGGACAGGCTTCGTTGCAATTGAACATCTGATGACAGCGAAAAACACCGTTCTCGCCTTTGACCAGCGCCAGCCGTTGTTCCCGCAGCGAATCGCGGTTGTCAAGCAGAAAACGGTTCAGGACCACATAGGCGGCCGGGCCGTGGAAATCGGGATTTTTTCCGGTCATCTGGCAGGCCGAAAAACAGGCTCCGCAAAGAATGCAGTCCACCAGCTTATTCATTTTCAGGCGTTTTTCAATACTCAGAACCGCATCATTGGAACTCCGGACCAGATAGGGCTTGACGGCTTCGTATTTTTCCCAAAAGGCTTCCATGTCCACAACCAGATCTTTGATAACCGGCAAATGTGCCAGTGGGCGTACGGTATTCTTTTCGGACGACAGAAGCATTTCACAGGCCAGGCCGTAACGACCGTTAAAATGTACGGCGCAGGAACCGCAGCGACCCTGACCGCAGGAGGAACGGAAGGCCAGGGTCCCGTCAATATGATCGCGGATATAGGTCAGGGCATCCATCACTGTCCTTAATCCGTGCGAGGGCATCGAATAAGATTTGAATTTGGCTTCCGTATCCTTCAGAGGGTCAAATTTAAAAACCGAAATATTTACAGTGTTTTTCATAATCGCGACCATAGTCCTTTGATACCGGAAACCGCCTTTTTGCCGACAGCAATATAGCGTATGCGGATCTTTCCTTTTGAGAGGGACAGTATGGAGTGCCGGGGATGCCCGCCGAAATTGGGAAAATCGTTCCGGAAATGCACGCCGACACTTTCGTTGCGTTTCAGGGCTGCCTGAACAATGACTTCGGCTATATCCAGACTTCCCTGCAGTTCGATGGCGTCGATAAGCCCGTAATTAAGCCGGTGTTCTTCGCTGCTGACCTTTAAATCGCTGTGATAGACATTCTGCAGTTCCCGAATGGTTTTTGCCGCTTCGACCAGGCCCATACCGTCGCGGTAAATTCCCGCTTTTTCATCCATGTTGCGTTGCAGTTTGTTCCGGATATCCGAAACCGATGCCTGTCCCCCCGTTTTAAATAACTTTCCAATCCGTTTTTTTTCTTCTTCAAACGCATTTTTATAAAATTCATTCCCGGGCGATTTTATGCGTCTTGCCTGTATATATCCGGCGGCGTTTTCGGCTGCGATCTCTCCAAAGACAAGCGCCTCCGGCAAAGCGTTGCCGCCCATACGGCTGGCGCCGTGAATTCCGGCGTTGGCGCATTCCCCGGCGGCATAAAATCCTCGGATAGCCGTTTCCGCTTTTTCGTTGGTATCAATTCCTCCGATCATATAATGCTGGCCGGGTGTGACCGGAATAGGATAACGCAGCGGATCCAGTCCGGCATAGGTCTTGCACAATTCACGAATACCGGGCAGCCGGTCCCGTATCTTTTTTGCGCCGATCTCACGAAGATCCAGATGGACACAGCTGCTGTCCACAGCCCTTCCTGCCAGGATCTCCCGCCGGATATTCCGGCTGATACCGTCGTGCTGCGAAAGTTCCATAGCATCTTTGGTGTCGTCATACAAAGCAAGAAAACGTTCGCCCTTGCGATTCAGGAGTACTCCCCCTTCGCTGCGTGCCGCTTCACTGATCAGAACGTGCGAACCCAACAGTTGTGTGGGATGAAATTGCACAAATTCCATATCTTTTAACGGAACTCCTGCATAATAAGGGACGGCAAGTCCCCATCCGCTGCTGATCATTGCGTTGGAGCTGCGTCCGTAGATACGGCCGGATCCGCCGCTTGCCCAAATTACGGACTTTGCGGCCAGAAGTTCAATTTTTCCGTTGATAATATCCAGGGCGATCACCCCGTATGCCGTTGCGTTCAGAACCAGCAGTTTCAGCACCAGCCATTCATCAAAAAACCGTAAAAGGTCGGGTTTGTTCTGCCGCAGGCGAACGCATTGTTCATACAAGGTATGCATTAATGCCAGCCCCGTTTTATCCTCGGCAAAATGTGTCCTGGGAAAAGAAGATACTCCCATTCGACGCAGGGCAAAGCGGCCGTCGGATTCCATATTCAACAAGCAACCCCAGCGTTCGAGATCTTTGATCACCGAAGGTGTCCGGCGGACCAGGGTCTCTGCGGCGGCAATATCCGAAAATCCGCATCCGCAATTCAGGATATCCTGCAAATACGCCTGCATGGAATCCCTATCCTGCGCGTTTTTCCCGTTTTCTTCGTTGCGGATATCCTGGACTGCATTTATCCCTCCGGATGCAAGAACGCTCTGCGAGCGAAGCGGATGCACCTTGCTGATAACGGCCACACGCAGATTTTTACGGACAGCCGCGATGGCTGCACGCAGACCTGCGGCACCGGCGCCCACGATGATGATATCGAATTCTTTCATGGATCTATCCGCTAAACCCGTAAATAAAATACAATGCCGTAGCGACGGCAAACAAGATCATCTGAATGACCGTCAGCACTTCCTGAATACGGTCGGCATAGAAAAGACTGATCACAAAAAGCCGGATTCCGCTCAGTATGTACCACCCCAGCGCCAGAATAAAAACGGATACGATCCCGCGCACCAGGGGCAGTTCGTAAAATATCATCATACGGTCAAAAGCGAGAGGTCCGAATTGAATGGCACTGAGTGAAAGCAAATATAATATGCCGAAAACCAGCAGCATCAATCCGGTAATACGGTGCATCCGGAAGGCGAACATGCCCAAACGAAAATGCATCCGGTAATGTCTGATCGCGTATTTTTCTTTCATTAACGTCCCAGAAGAATCAGGTTCCATTCGCTGAGTACAAGTAAAAATCCGCCCAGTGACAGCAACACGATGCGCAGGATGCGTTTGTACCTTGGCGACGGATTCCGGTCTGTCAGTACACGCCACAATTCCATATAGGCGTGGCTGATGACCAAAAAGATCAAAAAGGCGTAAAACAGCATCCATCCCCAATGGGAAAGCAGGGAGCGGATATCTTCATATAAAAGGGGGCGGTCCAGTTTATACAGAACAACTCCTATGTGTACCGCAGCAAAAGCAAAGAGCGTCACGGCACTCAGTTGCCGAAGCAGCCAGAATACTTTTTGTTTGCTGTGCTGAATTTTTGCCATAGAATTTAATGTAGCTATAAAATTTAGAATATACAATGAGGAATTTTGCTGTCCGCTTCCAAATGCGGGGATTTTATACTTATCGCTTCACATGAACACTTCAAAACAAGAAAAACAAGAAGCCTGTCGACCTTGTTATGAAATAATTAGGAGGTTCCTCGTTTTTTCCGATCTGTCTGCCAAGGCGGCATATTGGCTCAGGGATCCAATACCCGCCGGAGCCGTAATACAAAATCGAAAGCTTTTTCATAACCCGTAAGTCGCAGATCCTGCTTTTCCTCCCCGTTCTCTCCATAGAATAAAATGGTCGGGACTCCGACAACACCGAATTTTTCCCGGATCTTTTCCGTTTCGGGATTTCCTACCGTAAGATCCACCTTGAAACGTGCAAAATCCCGGAGTATCGCTGTCACATCCGGATCGGCAAAAGTAAGATGTTCGAGTTCTTTACAGGGGTTGCACCAATCCGCATAAAAATCGATGATTACCGGCTTCCCTTCCCCCAAAATCGCTTCCAGTCGTTCCGGTGAATAGCTTTCCCAGGATAGCGTTTGACCTGTTTCGGCGTCGGGCCTGATCATCAGTATTCCCAGTGCAAGGACAATCATGGCGATAAGCGTTTTAATGCGCAGAAAACCGAGCCTGTCCTGACCCGAGCGGTCGATTACTGCGTAATACACGGCTGCGGCGATCATATACAAGGGCAGTATCAGGGATGCAAGCGTTTCCGGCAGCAGAGGAAGAATGAAATAGATCGCCATTCCGATCAGTGCCAGTCCAAAAAAGACGCGGACGCCATTCAGCCACTCCCCGGAACGCGGAAGCGCCGCAATCTTACCGGAAAAAATACCAAGCAGCAGATAGGGAACTCCCAGCCCCAGAGCAAGAACAAAAAAGGTAAAGAAACCGGTGATGACGCTGCCCTTTTGTGCAACAAAACTCAGAAGGCTGACCACAAAAGGCCCGACACAAGGAGCTGCGACAATCCCCATCGTCAATCCCATGATTAAAGCTCCCGGCACGCCGCTACGGCTGCCGCCTCCGGCTTGCGTAAGCTTTGCGGGCATGCGGAACTCGTATAGTCCAAACATGCTAAGCGACAAAGCCAGCATCAGCAAGGCAAAAAATATCAGTGTGGCCGGATGCGCCAGCAGGGAGCCCATCATACTGCCGCTGAAAGCCGCCAGCGTACCAATCAGGGAATAGGTAATGGCCAAACCGAGAACGTAGACAAAAGCCAGAAGCACCGGCGAACGGCGATCCTTCTGTGCAATAAAATAACTCATGGTAATGGGGATCAGCGGGTAAACGCAAGGCGTCAGGTTCAGCGCCAGGCCCATTACAAAAACAAGAAGAAGAACCAGGAACATGCTTTTATTGCCGAAAGGTCCCGATGCAGTGCTTTCTTCCTTTGATTTTCCGGCTTCGGAAAGCAGACTCTCCGGACTTTGAACAGTCCCGCTTTCGCTTGCGGTGATTTGCTCGGTGCCAGGCGTGCCCGATACCGGCGATGCTTCGCGAATAACGGCCTTTCCGCTGACCGAGATCGTTTCCGGGCTCATGCAGGTTACGTCATTGCATGCCTGATAGGTAAAAAGAACTCGGAAATCATAATCCCCGGGCAGGGCTGTGCTTCCGGCATTTACCGTGAAGGCAATTTCCGGAGAGCCCTCGTACAGTGAGAGATCGCCGCCCCAGCCCGTAGATACGATCTGTCCTTTTGGATAACGGATGGTACCGATCGACAGATTGGCATCTTCCGGTGCCTCAAGGCGCAAGGATGACGGTATGGAATATGCATCCAATGGGCTTGCGCTGTTTATATGCCAGCCTTCCGCGATGCGCAGTTCCAAAAGCAGATCCCGGCTGGCGGATACCAGTATATCCAGCTGACGTGGCTGCAGAGTGATCTCCACGACCGGCTCTGCGAACAAGAACAAGAGCGCGCTGAACATCACAAGTATTGCCGGAACCTTCTTCATGGTTATCCTTTCATTATTTAACCCGAATTTGCACATAATCAGCCTGATTCACAAATTTTTTATTGCATATCATTTTTTTTTGCGTTATAATTTTCAGCTTTTTCGCAGGCGAGAGTAGCTCAGTGGTAGAGCCCCACGTTGCCAACGTGGTTGTCGCGAGTTCGAGCCTCGTCTCTCGCTCCAGAACCCTGCCGGGAGGCAGGGTTTTGTTTTGATCCGCCGTTTTATGAAAGTTCCTGTTCTTTTTCATCTTACCCGGTTTTGATTCTCCTATTTACTTGACAAGGCATTATTTGTTTCCTTAAATTTCGCTTTGATTTGAAAGGGTTTTTATGCAAGCTGTTGTTCCTGCATCACGTGTGCAAAATATCCGTTACGCAATTCGAGAGGTCGTCGGACTTGCCAATGAAGTTAAGGCAAGCGGAAAGGAGATGTTCTTTCTGAATATCGGCGACCCGAACATTTTTGATTTTCAACCGCCGCGGCACATGATCGAAGCCGTTTACAAGGCCATGCTTGAAAACAAAAACGGGTACTCCCCTTCTCCGGGTATTGAAGAAGCCCGGGCAGCCGTGCGCCGCCAGGCGGAACGCAGCAAGATCCGGAATATCCGCGACATTCTGATCACCCAGGGCGCCAGCGAGGCCATTGAACTTTGCCTGACAGGACTGCTGGAACCCGGTCAGAATGTTCTTCTCCCGCAGCCGGGCTATCCTTTGTATTCCTCCGTGCTGGCAAAACTCAACGCGGAGGTCAATCCCTATTATCTGAACGAAGAGGATAACTGGAACCTGGATGTTGCGGACATTGAAAGCCGGATAAACGAAAAAACCCGGGCCATTGTGATCATCAATCCCAACAACCCCACCGGAGCGGTCTATCCCAAAGAAACGCTGCTGCAGATCATTGATTTGGCACGCCGCCATAATCTGCTCCTTTTCAGTGACGAGATCTATGACAAACTGGTTTTAGACGAACTTGATTACACTTCTATGGCTTCTCTCTGCGATGATGTGCCTCTTGTGACTTTTAACGGTCTTTCAAAATCCTATGTCGTTCCCGGTTTCCGCATCGGCTGGGCAATTTTCAGCGGTCCTGCAGAATTGCTAAAGGATTACATCGAAGGCGTCAACAAGATGGTCCGTGCACGCCTCAGCGCCAACCATCCCGTACAGTATGCCATTAAAGCCGCTTTGGAAGGGCCTCAGGACCATATTCCGCTTATGATCGAGTCCCTGAAAAAACGCCGTGACATCACCGTTTCAATGCTGAATGACATGGAAGAATTTCACTGCGTCCCGCCCCGCGGCGCATTTTACGCCTATCCTTCCCTCTTCATTCCTGACAAGGATGAAGACTTCGTCAAGAACCTCATCCGCGAGACCGGTGTCGTTACCGTACACGGCAGCGGTTTTGGACAAAAGCCCGGAACCAAGCATCTGCGCATCGTATTCCTTCCGAACGAAGAGCTTCTTGCCCGCGCTTACGAAAAAATCCGCAGCTTTGTCCGAAAACGTTATCATTGATTTCAGGCGGGTGTAGTTCAATGGCAGAACATTAGCTTCCCAAGCTAAATACGAGGGTTCGATTCCCTTCACCCGCTCAAACGAATTATTCATTCCCAATGGCCCGCAGTGTCCTCTTAAGCGCAGGGCCTTAAAAATTCCCGTTTTTTTATTAACACTTTGGTAAAATTGCCCCTATATTCGGCGTCTAAAAGACAGGGGAAATTATGCGCAAAGCAAGTATCCGGAATATTGCGATCATCGCACACGTTGATCACGGCAAGACCACCTTGATTGACGGCATGCTGCAGCAGAGCGGGACCTTCCGGATCAATCAGGAAGTCGAAAACCGTATCATGGATTCGCTGGACCTGGAACGGGAACGCGGTATTACCATTACGGCAAAGAACACCGCCATTCAATATCATAAAACAAAGATCAACATCGTCGACACGCCCGGTCACGCAGATTTTGGCGGTGAAGTTGAACGCAGTCTGAATATGATCGACGGAGTGCTGCTGCTGGTGGATGCCTCGGAAGGGCCCCTGCCCCAAACCCGTTTTGTTCTGAAAAAATCCCTTGAACGCTCGCTCCCCCTGATCCTTGTCCTGAATAAGATCGACCGCAAGGATCGCCGTATTGAAATTGTGCTTTCCGCAGTGTACGACCTTTTTATCGATCTCGGCGCGAACGACGAGCAGCTGAATTTTCCGGTTATTTATACCAATGCAAAAGCGGGGATCGCGCACCGTAAACTCAATGACGGTTCCACGGACCTGACGCCGCTTTTTGAAACAATACTCAGCACCATTCCCGGTCCTCAGGCCAACGACCGCGCCCCGGCATCTTTTCTTGTAACGAATATCAGCTACGACAGTTACGTGGGGCAGATCGCGATCGGTCGGCTGATAAACGGATGTATCCGTTCCAATACCCTTTACGCGCACTGTAAGGAAAAAAGCATTGTCAATAATGTCAAGCTATCCGCGATTTATACCTTTCAGGGACTGAAACGCATTGTCGTTGAGAAAGTGGAAGCCGGCGATATCATTGCCCTGGCCGGCCTGGAGGATGTCCGTATCGGAGATTCGCTCTGCCTTAATGAAAATCCGCAGCCGCTGCCGCGCATCCATGTGGATGAACCGACCATATCCATGCTCTTTTATGTCAATAACAGCCCCTTTGCCGGTACCGAAGGCAAATATCTTACCTCGCGGAAGCTCCGTGAACGGCTTATGCGGGAAACACTGAGCAATGTTTCAATCCAGGTCAGGGAAACCGGACGCCCCGACGCTTTTGAAGTCTGCGGACGCGGTGAATTGCAGATGGCCATACTGATCGAGACCATGCGTCGCGAAGATTACGAAATGATGATATCAAAGCCGCAGGTGATCACCCGTGAGGTCGGCGGTGTTCTGCAGGAACCCGTCGAACAGGTATTCCTTGAAGTACCCGAAGAATTCGTGGGTATCGTAACCGAAAAACTTTCCCGGCGCAAGGGCCGCATTCAGCAGATGAACAATAACGGATTCGGGTACGTACATCTGGAATTCCGCATTCCTTCGCGCGGAATGATCGGGTATCGCAGTCAATTTTTAACCGACACCAAGGGACGCGGCGTGCTGAACAGCATTTTCTACGCATACGAACCCTGGTTCGGGCCCATCCCCCAGCGCCAGACGGGAGCAATTGTTGCCGACCGTCCCGGCAATGTTACCGCATATGCAAGCCTGGCCATGGAAGACCGGGGTGAACTGATCGTTTCCGTCGGAGAAAAGGTCTATGAAGGAATGATCGTCGGCGAACGCAATGTACCGGGAGATCTGCCTGTCAATATTGTCAGGGAAAAGAAACTGACCAATATGCGGGCATCAACGGCAGAATCCACCGTTAATTTGCATGCACCGCGCATTTTAACCCTGGATCAGGCAATTGAATTCATTGCCGAAGACGAGGTGGTGGAAATTACACCGCACTCAATACGTCTGCGAAAATATTATTTGGACAAGCATCTCCGTAAAAAGCACAATTCCTCATAAACCCTGAATTTAAACCCACTTTTCCCGATAAAAAATTTTGTTATGCCCGGATCATTCAATTCGAAGATTTTTGTGGATACCGGAAATACATATCCACGCTGACAAGTTCCCACTTTCCTTTCACTTCGCGTTTCAGGATGGAAGCACCGTGAATTTCCATAATAAGCCGGCTCTGCAGATCGACCACATAATAGGACTTTCCCAGAAACCAACTGATTATGGGATTCTGGGTCCCCATTTCCACAACCATATGCCCGGGTTTTTCGTATTCAGAGCCGTCAATACGTTTGACCTTGAATTCGATCAGGCGTAAAAATTCGGGAGCGGGTGTGTAAATGCTGACCTCTTCCCCTTTGGCGATGCGATCGATGTTTTCATAAAGAAAGCGCTGCTGCGTCGGACCGAACACAACCGGCATCTCGATCTTCCGGTCTTTGGTTTTGCTTTTTCCGTCACGTGAAAACCGGAAAGCGAGATCCTCCCCTTTCCGTTCCATGACGGAATATTCGTTTAGCGGCGGGAAAGCGGTCTTATGGGTATGCCAGTCCCCGTTCTGATCGAGAATAAGTTGATCCGTTGCAAAGAGCGAGCCGTTCGGCTGATAATAATATTGGGTCCATATCCACTCGCCGTTAACTTTTTCCTCGCTGTTTTTATGGGTAAATAATTTTACTTCCTTGTTGCTGCCTAACAAATAAATGTCTGCCTCGAACAGGTCTTGTGCCATTAGGGAGCTCAGTAAGATCAGAAAAAGCATCCCGGTATTCCGGATCCGTTTACTTTGTTTCATTGTTTTCCTTTCGTTTTCTGAATATCATGATCCCGGTGAAAAGGTCCGCTTCTCCACGCAGGTATTGGAAGAATTTTTTTCGGATCAGCACAAATGTCAGTATAAATGCCGCGATAAAAAAGCACAGAATGAGCGGATCATAAAGCAGGCAGGCAAAATGGCTCATTAAGAAATAAAAAACAGGGAGAAAGAAGGCGGTGAGCACAGCGGAAAAAGCGACATTGCCCGAGAAAACCAGCGCCAGCAGAAAAACCAGCAGACACAGCGGTGCCAGCGGCGGATAGGCCGCAGAGATGGCTCCTGCAGCGGTCCCGAACCCTTTTCCTCCTTTGAAGCGGGCAAACAGCGGTTTGATATGCCCCAAAACCACTGCCAGCGTACCGATGATAAAAAGTCCGCTATCGGGCAGCAGCGGCTCCGAAAAGATTCGGATTTTGACAACGAAGAGAGCAACAAATACGCCTTTCAGTATATCGATAAGGGCAACCAAAAAACCCAGGCGGCTACCCAGGACACGAAAAGCATTGGTCGCACCGGTATTCCCGCTCCCGTGATCCCGGATATCCGTCTTGCGAAACAGCCGGCCTGCGAGCACTCCGGTAGGAAATGAACCGACAAGATAACTGAATAAAATTATGATCAGAAGATCAATCATGGCAATTCTCCTTATGCCTGTGTTTTCGGGTATCCAGAATTTCCCAGCCCCGTTCCCGGGCGATACGCCGCAGGCGCCGGGTCGGATTGGTCGCAATGGGACGGCCAATGATGTTCAGAAGCGGCAGATCGTCGTGATGATCGGTAAAAAAGGTACAGGAATCCGGGGAAGTACCCACGCTTTCGAGGTACTGAAGAACCCGCAGTTTTTTCCCCTCGCGGAAAGGCGGAAGTGCCCGGATGATTCCGCTGCTTCTACCGTTTTCAAAATCAATGTCCGTCGCGATGACGGCGTCCGGCGCAAGTTCTTTGAGCAGTGGTTCGATCACCGGATAAAAGGAGGAACTCGCCAGCAATATCTTGTTGCCTGCCTTCCGTTGCATTTCAATTTCCTTCAGCAAAACCGTATCAAGTCCGGGCCGGATTTTTTTTTGATACGTGATCTTTGCGGCGGCTTTCATTTGCTGTTCGGAGATCCCCTGCATCAGGGGAAATTGTTTTCCCAGCAAAGCAGGCGTAACGCCCCTGAAGAAAAAACGAAGCAAATAAAACGGCAGTGCAAGGAAGAACTTCAGCGGAAACGCTCCTTCCCGTAAAGCGTAAGGAAGAAAACTCCGTACGGTGGATGAACGGTACAGTGTATTGTCAATATCAAAAATGCAAATCGTCATAAAATCTTTTTACGCAAAATACGCAGAAGATTAAAATAAAAAAATATTTTTTTAACTTATTAATTTTTGTATTATACGCTCATTGATACAAGTACCGGAGAAGGTAAATAATGGAATGTTACGAAATCGACGCAAAATGTTTATATAATGCTTTTCTTTCCGGCAAAAACGAGATCCTCCGAAATAAAAACCTATTGGACAAGATCAATGTTTTTCCCGTTGCGGACGGCGACACGGGGACCAATCTTGCTTTAACCATGCACGCGGTCGCCAATAGCCGGATCGAATCAACGGCGGGGGAAACCCTTCATGCAATGGCGGATGCCGCGCTTTCGGGAGCCCGTGGAAATTCTGGAATTATCTTTGCCGAATTCATCGGCGGTTTGAGCGAGCCCCTGCATCAGCTTGAAAAGATCGGGATACATGATTTCAGTGCGGGTTTGAAAAACGCAGTGAAACGTGCCTACAACGCGATCAGCAATCCGGTCGAAGGCACCATTCTTTCGGTATTAAAGGACTGGACACAGGCTGTTGAGACACATATAAAGCTCCGGGATTTTACACGTATCCTGCCTGAAACCCTTAAAGTAGCTAAGAAGTCACTGGAAAACACAACGAATCAGTTAGAGGTGCTTAAAAAAGCAAATGTGGTCGATGCCGGTGCGGAAGGTTTATTCCTTTTTCTGAAAGGATTCACCCACTATTTTACCTCGGGAAGAAAAGATGTTATTGAAGCTGACAAAGCCGTTGAGATTGAGATTCCGGAACATATGCACAATGCGGAATTACCCCGATACCGCTATTGTACGGAAGCCTATCTTGACGAAAATCACAAAGACAATGCGGCTATCCGCGATATGCTTGGGACACTCGGCGACAGCCTGATCGTTGCCGGTAGCGGTGAGAAGATCCGGGTACATATCCACACGAATAAACCGGCGGAAGTCTTTCGCCTGCTAAGCACCAACAGCAAGATCGCGGAGCAAAAGGTCGATGATATGCTGCGCGAATACCAGGTCACCCAGCAGAAAAAATATCCCATTGCTCTGGTAACCGATTCCGTCTGCGACCTGCCGCAGGATATTTTTGATCAATACCAGATCCATGTTATCCCGATGAATATCAATTTTGACGGCAATCAGTATCTGGACGGCATTACCATTCACAGTGACCAGATATTTCAACGTATTGACAAGCTGAAAGATTTTCCGCGCTCTTCACAGCCTTCACCCAAAAGTTTCCGCCTGCTTTACACTTATCTCTCGAGTTACTACGACTCGATCATTGCGATCCATGTTTCTTCGAAACTGTCAAACACCTTCCAGTTGAGCAAGAGCGAAGCGGAAAAAACGGAAAATGTCCGGATCAGCGTTATTGACTCCTGTCAGAATTCCGGCGCACAGGGACTCCTGGTCCTCAGTGCCGCAAAAGATATTGCCGAGGGGAAAAGCCATGATGAAGTGGTCCGAAATATTGAAGAACGGCGATCGAAATCGAAGATTCTGGTCAAGGTGCCGAACCTGAAATACATGGTCCGGGGCGGAAGGGTCAGTCCGCTCAAAGGATTGCTGGCAAAGATCACGAATCTCAAGCCTGTAGTTTCGCTGGACGAGAAGGGCAATTCCAGCATACCGGCAAAAGGTTTTTCAGACGGCAGCGCAAGAAAAAAGATCCTGGAACTGGTGCGGGCGGAGATGAATAAGAGTCCGTTAAAATACTATGCAATTGTCTTTGGTGTCCATCATCCCGAAGTAGATATCTTTGAAAAGGAACTGCGGGCCTTAACGGGAAAAGAGCCGCTTTTCCGGAAATCCATTTCTCCCATCATTGGCCTGCATGCCGGACCGGATACCTTTGCCGTGGTAACGATGCGGGAATAACAGAAGAATTTGAGTCAAGTTTACTCAATCACCATTCTTGTTGCATTATTTTAATTTCGTTAACGGGATATCCCCGCGCTTCCAGGCGTTCAAAGATGTCCTGCAGGTCTTCATCAGACAGGTAGGGATCACGCGCCATGATCCAGAGGTACTTATAATTATTCGTTCCGATAGCCGTATAGCGATAGTCTTCTGCCAGATCGATGATCAGATAGGGCAGGCGCAGCGGCCACAAAGGCTGCACCCACCAGACCGCATTGTTTTCGGTGTCGACGATCTTGCCGCGTTGTCCCGTGATCTTCAGTTTCCCGTCGGGACTTTTTTGGCGAAATACATATTTAACCGTCACTTTATCGCCGTCAAAGGTGTAGGTTTCCACGCCATTGACGGCATCCTTTTCAATGATGGATGGAAGCAGGGCGATCACATACCAGTCACCGCTGAATTTTTCCAGATCCACATAATCGACGACCGGCTGAAAGGGCGCTTTTGCCGTTAATAAACCTGCAGATAAAAGCAGAATAAGCGGTAAGACGGATTTGAGCACTTCAGTTTTCTCCATTTGAGATCACTCCTTAAATAAATTCTGTATGATAAATAACAACTTTATGTTTTCCCAACAATTTGTTCCCGGTATGAAAGCGAATAATTACAGGTCAAACAATGCGCTCATCACAGCATCAGCAACATCACGGCGCACATCAAAAATGCCTTCGGTGTCAAGCGGATAAACCCGATTGGTCAATAAAATGACAAATACATCCCGTTCCGGATCGATCCATGCGCTGGTTCCGGTATATCCCGTATGCCCGATGGCCGTTTGCGACATTTTTGTGCCGGCGGAGCTGCGGGTGTTGTTCACCCCCCAGCCATAGCTGCGGGACCCGTCCTGTACGGTTTTAAAGGGCTCCATCGTTTCCGGGCGGACATAACGCCGGCCTTTGTATACGCCGTCGTTCAGCATCAGCTGACAGAATGCTGCAAGATCCGCTGCGATTGAAAAAAGTCCGGCATTCCCCGAATAACCTTCCAGAGCGTAAGCAAGCGGATCATGTACCTTGCCTTGCAGCTTTATTAATGTTCCGCTGCTGTCGCCGATAGTGGGAAGACACGCCTCCCATAAGGATTCATCGGGAACAAAAAAGGTGTGTTTCAGCTGCATGGGATTCGTAAAATTTTCTTTATAGAATTCCCACATCATTTTTCCGCCGGCCTCCTCGATCACCCGCATCAGGGTGATAAAATTCAAACAGCTGTAGGTATGTTCGCCAATTTCCTTGTTCATCTCAATGTTCATAATGCGCCGGAGCGTTTCTTCACGGCTGGGAGCGGCATGTGTGTAAGAGGGCATTCCGCTGTTATGCATCAGCAAATGTTTAACCTTGATCATTTCTTTGCCGTTATTGCGGAATTCCGGTAAATAGTCCGCCACATAGGCTTCCGGATCTACCAAACCGGAATCGATCGCTTTCATAGCACACATGGAAGTTGCAAATACCTTGCTCAGAGAAGCGAGATCAAAAAGCGATTCCTTGGTCACTTTGCGCGAATCTTCGGCATAGGTATAGCGGCCGTATGCCTTTTCGTACAAAATTTTATCGGAAGTGCCTACCAGCAATACGGCGCCGGGAAATTTTCCTTTTTTTATGGCCTCCTGAATAATGCGGTCTGCTTCGTTGATGTCCGTTTTTCCGCAGGCAATGAACAGCAACACTATCAGGATCATTCCAATAATTTTTTTCATTTCAACACCTCTTCCCTATCTTTTTAAACCACTCGTAAAAATTAAAAGTACGCTTTCAGATCGGACCAGCTGGCATCGCTTGAGACCGGGATATCCTGCCAGAAATAGATCACCCAGTAATTCCGGTTATCACGGACCAGTTTAATGTAGCTGCGCCCCTGAAATTCGTTGTCGACACCCTGGCGGTTGTGCTGCGCCAGGATTTGATAATTGATCTGATAAACAATGGAATCGCCGTCGCCACTCTCGGGGAAATCATCATTGCTGATGTTCAGCAAAAGCAGTGAGTCGCGGGGGCAGGCCGCCAGCAATTCCTGAAAATAGCGCTTTTCGCTGTTCATGTCCCAAAACGCAGGAAAGACCACCGCTTTGACAACTGCGGGCTGAAAACGGTAAGGATAGCCCGAAAGGGTCGAATCGGAAAAACAGCGCCCGTAGGTTTCGTGATCCCGGTAGCTGAAGGCGTTTTCCAGGTTAGTAAATACAATGCCGGGGCTGGTTGGCGGAATAAAATGATCTTCCGAGGGACGACGCGGCGCCTCTGAATCCCGCATCAGGAATTCACAGCCCGTTATCAGCATTCCCAGCAGGATCAGCGCGAAAAAACCTTGCGGGGCTTTGCTTTTTTGATGTTGAATAAAAAATCTCATTAAAAACACAATCCAATGGAAAACATCAGCGGGTATCCCAGCCCGCGCTGATGAAAATATTGTCCGTATCCGATACGAATTTTATTCCATTTCAGATCTGCGCCGATATGATGGATACCTTGAAGATGATCGTAACTGTATCTGATATCGAACAGAGAATGCGTATAGGCGGCGCCTAGGCGATAGAATAAATTCAGATCGTTGCCGGTTCCGGCCATCAGTGAAACCACAAAGGAATTAAGGTGCAGATCTGCGCCAAGATAGTAGCGTGCAGGCAATTGGGTGCTCTGATTCAGCAGCGGCGACATCAGACCGATATTTTCCAGTCCGGCCAGAATACGGACAGGTGATTCAAATGCGTAGCAGGCTTGCAGATCTGCGGCGACGCCCCAGGAAGAAGCGTAATAAAGGCGCTCCGAAACCAGCTTAAGGGTGGTGTTGAACGACCATGACCGGTTCAGGGTCCAGCTGCGCCCCGCAAACAGCAGCGAATTGTAATAGGCGGTAGTTCCTATGGGATCCGTTTGCGGCACATCCCCGCGGATTTCGATATTGCCGGAGATCAATCCCTGAAATCCGAAATGATACTTGTCATAATAGGCATTGATACTCGAATAATCGGTATCCAGATACCAGGCCGCATAGGAAAAATGCACACTGTTTTCATTCGGCAGCGGTGATGAAGGAAAATAGCCCAGTTGTGCAAGGCGCGGAAACGTTAGCACCGGCAGTCCTTCACCGGCCAGGAGTAAAGTTGCGATAAAAAAGGTAAACACGATTTTTTTGATCATTAGGAACTCCTAAAAAAAGAACAACCAGGTAAAGAGATGGCTGCCGCCTTCCCGTACCGATGCACTTTTGAATGCGTAGTCCAAGCGGGTTGACATGTTGTTCCAGATCGTAAAAGCGGTGCCGAAACCAAAAACGGGAATCCCGTTATCGGCGCCGGCACGCAGATAAAAAGCTTTTGCAAGCCGGACTTCCGTGCCGGCATGCCAGCTGGGTTCGATCTCCGTGGAAAAGCGGTAAGCCGCGGTAAAGAGGTAACGTTCGGATAAAAGATAGGAGGCGCCGATCTGCAACAGGTTCGGATATTTGTCGTTGCGCCGAGACTGATATTCCACAAAGGGTTCTGCAGAAATATCCCAGGTCACTTTACCGCTAAGGTCTTTCAGCACTACCCCGATATACAGATCCTTCAGCGGGATCAGCAGCAGGCCAAGATCGGCGGAAAATCCCGAAGAGCTGGAATTAACAAGACGGTCGGATAGGATCTTTCCGGAAACGCCCACGCTCAGCCAGTCGGTGAGTTGCAATCCAAAGGTGATGGCAAGCGCATCCTGGGACCAGTTGTAGTCATAGGTTACGTCATTGGAATAATTCCGGCCGCTGATATTATCTACGCCGGCATGGATCCAGGAAACGCTCATTCCCGCCCGGGGCGGCAGATTGCTGCCAAAGGCCAGGCTCTGAAAGGAACGGTCCAGGGAAAGGAACTGGAAGGAACTGGAGAACTGCTTCCGCTCAAAGAAAGGAACCAGTGCGGGATTGTTGTTCGGCATGTTCACGTCATTGACGATCATAGCGCCGGAATTTCCCAGAGCCGCAGACCGGGCGTCGTAAGGCATGCGCAGATAGGCACCCGCCATTCCGCCGGCTTCATCCCTTGCGTGAAGCGTTGTGCAGAGCGCAATAAAAAGTATTCCTATTGATAAAAGTTTCTTCATTCTTTAATCCAGTACGATCAGTTTTGTCCACTGCGTTTGAAAAGTGCCGCCGCTGTCTGTCGTCATGCGTATGAAATATACGCCGTTCGCCACCAGATTGTTCAGTCCGTTTCTCCCGTTCCAGACGAATTCCGTCACGCCGCTCTCCGCCGGCACATCTTCCACCAATGCTTTCACCCGCTGCATGGCAAAGTCGTAGATCGCAATGCTTATGCGCGCAGAAGCGGACAGCTCGCAATGGATGCGCACATAACCTTCTCCACCCATACGGTTCATGTGGGACGGTGAAAAGGGGTTGGGATAGGCAGAAAGTCCGGGCAGTTCGCTAAAACCCGTATTGACCCGCCGGAAGATCTTCCAGCTGTAGCCGCCATCATCCGAACGAACCAAACCGTCTGCGGTTCCGACCCAAAGGCTGGCGGATTCATCCTCCAGGATACTGTAGACCACTTCCGTCAAAAGATACTGACCATTTTCGTCACGAATCTGCGGCATCCGCAACCAATTCCACCCGTCCGCCGAAAACCAGAGCCCGGTTTCTCCTCCCGCATAAATGCTGCCGTCACTTCCGGGACGTATCTGATAGATGCGGTGTCCGTTCAGATAGGATTCCCAGTAAAGCATTGCGTTCGTGTTCCGCTGTGAAAGGGCGATCCCCTGCTGTTCGGTTTCTTTGGTCGGCAGCGTGACCGCATAGATCTGTCCGTTTGTATTCATGGTCAGATCGACCACAAAATTTCCGCTGATCCCCGAATTTTGCGCCGTGAATTTTTCCCAGCTGTAACCGCTGTCATAAGAAATATTAATGCCGTTCGCCGTACCGACAAGAATGGTATCTCCGGCTGCATGCACCGAAAATGCGCGATGATTAAGATTGCTTTCATAGCCCAGAGCCCCGGAAGTGGGGCTCAGGTGAAAGTCCCGGGGTGTATCTTCGTTGAGAACATCGTAACGGTCCGGCGGCAAAATCACGCGCTGCCAGCTTGCACCCTTGTCATAACTCCGGCGGCATCCGCCCGCAAAGTTGGTCGACCAAAGCACGGTATCTCCGGTACCGGTAAGCTGAACAGCCAAATCGTAAATCAGATTGTTGATCGAAGAAGTGATCGGCAGTGCGGGTATGCTATCCCCATAGAGGATCTCGTAATTATCATCGGGAGAATCAACCGATTGCGGAAAACGTTGCCAGCTGCGCCCGCCGTCCGGGGAATAGCTGATGCCGTTTCCTTTGGGGTAATCGTAATAATAGCTGCCTTCCAGCACAGCCGTATCATAAGCCGTTGCGATCCAGATATGCTCCCCCAACACCGCCATTCCGGTTACCGCTCCATAACTGATACTGTTGCCGTTGGCATAAAAGGTCACGATGCTTTCAGCGCGGTCGTAGGTTATTGAAAGTCCGTTGCCGGTTGCAAAGAGCAAGGTGGAGTCATTGACGTTAAGGATATCCGTCACGGCATTGCTTCCCAGGCCTTCATAGACCAGAGTGTCCGACAGTTGATAAGTCACGGCATGGGGCAGTGCAAAGAGAAAAACGACGCAAAGACTCAGTAATGCGGTTATCCGTTTGAGCATGTTCACCTCACCACCACCGAATCGGGATACCAGACAGAAAAATTCGCCGCGGAATCTTTTGCCCGGAACCGGAAATAATTGGTTACGGCAGCGTTCTGCGCCGAGATCTGCAGACCGCGAGAAAAAATACCGTCCCCGGCCCGGAGATCACCATTGCTTGCATCGTCGTAAAGATCAAAATCCGCCCCCCAAAGGCCGCTTGTATTGTTCTTTACCTGGAAATAAGCCATTGTCACGTCCTGTTTGCCGTTCGGGTCATCGACATGCACCGCAATCAGCAGTTCCTTGCTGCCGCTTTCCGGGCGCACAAGGGTATCCGGCATATCGATCGCGGTGATCAGCGGCGGCAGGTTGGCGATCAGTGTCAGCGTATCACGAAAGGCCTGCACCAGCGACCCGGCATCCGGAACGCTGTACAAAACCCGTATCTGCCCGGGTATGGAATCGATGCGGGTCAGCGGGATGTTGCAGGAAAAAATATTGTCGCCGGCAAATGCATCTCCCGAGTACGCCGAATCGTTCAGGGTAATACTGAGCGTATTCTGCAAAAAACCCTGCAATTCAAGATCGGCATTCACCGTCCGCACAGGAAGATCATACAATACGTGAGCCTCACAGTGCAATTCGGCGCGGCCGCTGTGAAAGCCCGTCTTCACACTCAGAAATTCCGGCACCGGATAGCTGTCCTCTTCATCCGGGCCCGGATAAACAGGTCCGCAACTCCAGGTGAGAAGCAGGGAGAGCAATGCCGCAATGCCGTAATATTTATGTTTCATCCGATCTCCGCCGTATTGCCGCTACTGCCAGCCATTGACCGTAACCGGGCGTTTGAAGCACCTCATATCCCTGCAGTTCAAGTGCATTTTGGACATCTTCACGGTGCTCGTTCAGCAGTCCGGCTAAAATTACACGTTTCGGGGTGCCTTTTGCAACGTTAAAACGCCCAAGAAGCGGTAAAATAACATGTTTTTGAATATTGATCATAGCAAGGTCACAGGAATAATCATCCATTTGCAGTACATCGCAGATCGTCAGCGGAATATTCTCCACGTGGTTTAGCGCGGCATTTTCCATAAAATTGTTCCGGATCTCCGGATCATTGTCGATAGCCAGAACTTCCGACGCACCCAGCTTCAGGGCGGCAATGGATAAAATCCCCGATCCGCATCCAAGATCCAGCACCGTTTCACCGGACTTCAGCATGTCGGGGAGAAGCTCCAGGATCAGCCGGGTAGATTCATGCGTACCGGTGCCGAAAGCATTCGCCGGATTGATGATGATGCAGCGGTCTCCCTCCGGTATGCGCGACAAGTGCCAGGGCGGCGTAATCCAGAATTCTTCCCCGATCCGGACGGGCTGAAAACCTTCTATCCATTCCCGGTTCCAGTCGCGTTCCTTTATAAATTCCGCCTCGAACGCAAGTCCGGGAAATGCCTGCCGCAGAATAGCTTCCGTTTTCCGGCGTTTACGCCATTCATCCATGATCGTGATATGATCCCCGCGCTCCTCTAGCGCGGCCTCCAGAGTGCCAAGTTCGGTCAGAAGGTTCAGAACCTCCATCAATGCCGCTTCCCGGGGTAATTTAAAAAGCACATATCCCTTATTCTTCATTTTTAATAATACCGTCCTGTTTGTTTCTCCAGTTTGAGCGCTTTCAGCATATCCGATTTTACGTTAAGGCGGATAAAAAAGCTGTAGCCCGGATTCCAGTCGAGATGCAGTGCCCAGCAGTGCAAATCGCGGGTCAGCGTGATACGCTGGTCGGTAATGCTATGTTCCAGTACATCAAAGTTGATGCGGTAAGAACCGGACCATTTCGGCGTCAGGTAAGCTTTGATCTCCGTATTGACCAGCAAGCGGTTCTTGACATCAAGGGGATTGGCGGCGCTGCGCGTAAATGAAATTCCGGCCGTTGCGCTCCATCGTGAAAATCCTTCATCGGCGCCCTTTGCCGGCATATTGGTGTTTGTTACTTTGACACTGTCGGCCGCCGCGGCCTTTTCGGCTGCCTGCTGTCTGCGCGAAGTCCCCGGCTTTAGGTTCAAATCGGTACTAATGCGCAGATAACTGACCCGAGGGACGGCAAACTGGTTGATACGCGTGATACTTTTTCCATCTTCATTAATACGGTATGTATAAGGGTCAAAACTGGCATCCAATTTGATAGCCAGACCTCCGGGCAGGTCCCTTACGGTGGAAGCGGCATTGATATTACTGCTTCGCAGGGAATCGGCCAGAAAATTATAAGCGTGCGTAAGCGTCAAAAAGTGCAGTTTTTTTTCATCCATCCCCCGCCACTGTGTCTTGGACTCAAATTTATGGTTAAAATTCATGGTAAAACTCTGACTGCCCGCCGAAGGCGTCGGTGATAATAAGGTGGATTTAAAATAGTCATAGGTCACCGGATTCCCGTCCGTTCCGATACCGCGAAAAACATATTCCGGATTATTGGACTGATCCGGTCGGTATACATAATTCAAACTCATTGCCAGCGTATGTCGCAGGGCCTTTAAAGGGCCGAGATTCAGATTAAAGACTCCGTACAGCGTGGTCGATGCCGAACTGCCGAGGTCAAAGCGTCCGCGGCGTTTAAAACGGTTCACATCATTAAAGGATATGATGGTCCCGTTGCTGTCTACAAGTACAGAATCGTTCTGCATAACGGGTGTTTTGTAGCGGGTTGTCCAGTCTTCGTAATAATTGAGATAGGGCGATAAAGTCAGGAATCCGAACAGTTTATCATTATACCGAACCCCGACATTGCTTTCCATTTTATTCTTTGTCTCGTCGTAGAACAGCGAGTCCGCATTGTTCCAGATATGCGTCGTTTGATTGATCATTTTTGAATTGACCGAATAGGTAAATTTATGATACCATTTTTCAGGATCGCTGAGTTTTTTGCGCTTGAAGATCTTCGCGTTCGACCGGGAAAGCGAAAATTGGGGAAAATTCGTTGTTCTGCTGCCGGTCAGCAGGTCTTCCGTACGGGAAACATTCAGATTGACGGAAAAAGGTCCCAGGGAAGTGGAGAAGCTGGCATTGGATACCATCTGTTGTTCAAGACGCTCATCTTTGTCCAGTTCGCGGGTAAACTGCTGGGTGTCATTGGTAAAAGTGCCGGAAATGTTCAGTCTTGAGCGAAGTCCGATGCTCTGCGGGTGGTTGATACGGATCCGGTATCCCTGCACCGGATCGGATGACCAAAAATAATTCCAGTATTCCAATAAGAGGCTGCCGTTGCTGATATGGTCACGCCAAGCGTAACGCTGCCGCAGCTCTGCGCTGATCCCGTAATTATCATAGAATTTCATCAGCAACCGTGCGTCATAATAGTCATTCGGAGCCCAGTAATAACCGAATCCTTCCAGCGCCCAGCCTTTATTGCTGTAGCGTCCGAAGGTGGGAAGGATCCAGCCGCTGCGGCGATCTCCTTCTTCGATAGAGACAAAGAAACTTGGAATGTACAAAAGTGGAATATCCAGAACTTTGAACACGATATCCTGTGCAAAGACGCGGTCACCCGGAATAACCTTCATACGTTTGGCTTCCACGCAAAAATGCGGTTCATCCAGTTCACAGGTTGAAAAAACTCCCTTGCTGACAAACAGGGGCTTGTCTTCGGTTTTCAGTACAGACTTTCCGTGATAATATCCTTCTTTGATATGCGTTTTCCCACGGGTGATTCGTCCGCGCTGGGTGTCAAGATTATATTCAAACAGATCACCGTACACCGCCGGATCATTGCCCTGAATAAATTCCGGGCGCTCGCCGTTTTTTTCGGGAATCGCAAAGAGAATATTGCTTTCCCAGTCGATCTTCAGCGTGTCCGCACGAAGCTGGATCTCGCCGTAGTTCATCTGTGCCCCGGGATAAATGGCCATCCGGTCAATGCGCAGGTCATAATGCACCTCATTCCCCAGATAAACCGCCGTTGTATCCATTTCATCATAGCTGCTGTCCGGGGTAAATTTTCCCCGTACGTCATAGCTGGCAAATAATTCGCAGACCTCTCCCGATTCGAAGTAAATGCGGATCGTATCCGAACTCATGTTGTTGATCCCCTTATAAACCGAATCTTTGAACACGTGATAATCAGTCACGACCATCCCGTTCATTCGCATCCAGTCCGGCGCATCCTCTCGGTTGAATTTCAGATAAAGGTTTTTGCCTTTCATTTCGCTGAGTTTTGATACTCTTTCGGCGCCGCTTTCCCCGAGATAGCCTTCGTCAAGCATGCTTACCCGAGGATGATCCGCTGCGCTAAGGTCATCGAGATGATTATGCTCAAAGCGCAGCTGCATTCCGCCGGCGTACATGTCAATATTCTTGTAACGGACCCTGGCATTGCCGTAAAATTCAACCGTGCCGGTCGAGTCGAGATAGAAAAGCGAGTCGCACCAGGCTGCAGCGGAATCCTGATACACGTAGACGCTGTCCTTTGCAATCAGCCAGCCTTTTTTCATATCTCCTTTGAGGTGTTTTGCGAATACCTCAAAACGTTTTGCTCCGTCTTCACGGCTTTCATAGACCGAAGCATCCCGGTGCCCGAAAAACTGGTCCGTATCAAGACGATACTCCAGTTCGCTGCCGCGCATGGTAATGCGGCTGACAGTATCGGACATTACCGCGTTACCGTACAAAAAGGCGCGCTCATTTACTCTGTCAAAGAGGAGGGAATCGGCGGCGGCATAGGAAATGCTGTCCCGGATTTCCACATTTCCCTGCGCCCGGTAAATATCGCTATCCAGATTTCCCCGTAATGACGAAGCCGTGAAATAACGGGTATCGTAGTAGATGTTCAGCGGGGTTGATACTTCAATGTCCCGTGTGTTGGTCTGGTAGGAGCCGTTTTCAAAATAAATGCTGACGCTGTCGTCAAAGATATGAACATTCCCCTGCAGGCGAAGAAGGTCGCGTTCGGGATACTGATATGCGCGGTCGGCAAAAATATTGATCTCTCCCTGACGCAGATGAACATCCTTGTCAAAAAAAATGTAACTGTCCTTATTTTCCCCCTCAAGCGTGACTTTTTGCATTGTTGCAGCATTAAGAAGCTCTATGGGCTCATCTTTTGCATAAAGCACAGCGGCATATGCCGCAAACAGGAAGATGCTTATGGTAAGGAATTTCACATTGTTAAGATGCCGGAACATGATTTTTTGTTTCCACTGCCGTTAAATTTTTTAATATAAGGTCTTTTCCAATAAAAAAGAAGATTGTTGTCATCTTTGTTCGTGTTGCGCAACTGCATTTTCGCTGCCGAATCCAGGAAAATGTCTACCTTTTCTGAAAAAAAATTCCTATTTTCCAATTATGTTGCTGACAGGCGCAAATATTCTGCTGATCGAACATGAACAGCGCATTATTGACAGTTTAAAACAAGCTGTCGGGGCCAATTATACCCTGGATATCGAAACGCGCGCCGTAACGGGACTAAAAAAAGCCACTTTAAAAGAATATGATCTCTACTTTATCGACTGCAGGCTGCCGGACAATCCGGGACTTGAAGTCCTTTCTGAAATATTGCGGATCTATCCCGAAGCGATCTGCGTGATGATCGATGAGGACCCGGACATTGATATCATCATGCGTTCTGCACACATCGGCGGTTACGATTTTTTAAAAAAACCGCTGCGGAACGACAAACTGGAGCGCCTGATACCGCGTGCGCTGGAGCGGCGCTGGTATATTCAGGAGGCGCGCCGTCTGAAGGAGGAAAAGGAAAAAAGCCTTACGGCAATTGCCGAAGAGCAGTCCCGCCTGCGTTCGGTAATCGATTCCATTGATGACGGACTAATGATCGTCAATCAGCTTCGCGAGACCATCTTTCATAATCCGCGCTTTCATTCGCTGGTGGGAATTCAGCGGGATATCGCCGGAGGTGAATACATTTTTGATCTTCTGCCGCGAAAGCTGCAAAAGCAGATCAGCAGCGTGTTGGACAACCCCAATTCCAGCTGTTCCATCAAGGAAGAGATCGTGATCGAACCGCCTGCAAAACTGGTCATTCTTGCCAACACCACGCCTATTCTTGACGATCGGGGGAACCTTTTGGGCGCCGTTTCGGTCTTGCGGGATGTTTCAGAGCAAAAAGCGCTGGAATTGTCAAAATCCGAATTTATCAATATGGTGGCGCATGAGCTGAAAGCACCGCTGGGAGCCATTAAAAGCTATCTGGAAATGATCATCAACAAAGATCTCGGTGAAAACCAGGATATGTATGATCAATACCTGCGGCGCACATTGGAGCGCAGCAACGCCATGCTTGCCTTGCTGCAGGATTTGCTGAATATTTTCCGTATGGAGGCCAAAACGCTGCGCCGTGAAATCGAACGCTTTGACGCCGGTGTCCTCCTGGAAGAAACCATTGATTTTTTTCAGAGCAATATCCAGGAACGCGGCATCAGCATGGAAACAGAAATTCAGGAAAAACTGTTCATTCGCGCTGACCGCGAAGAAATTCGCCGGGTTTATACCAATCTGCTGTCCAATGCCATCAAATACAACAAAGAAAACGGAGTCATCCGTATCCGGGCCTGCAGTTCCGACAGCCGTGCCGTTTTTGAATTCGAAGATACGGGTATCGGGATCAAAGATGAGGATATTTCGCGACTCTATGAGGAATTCTTCCGCGCAAAGAACCGTTACACCCGCAATATCAGCGGTACGGGACTCGGCATGACCATCCTGAAAAAGATCGTGGACGAATACGGCGGAACGATAAGCATCCGCAGCGAATTCGAAAAAGGCAGCACCTTTACCGTGACTTTCCCCCTGGCGGACATTTAGTAATCACCCTTTTTTGTGATAATAAAAGCAAGGCTTTCCCGAATGCCAGGATTCCCTGCTGGATTCCTGAAAACTCCGGTTACAGACCTTAAATTTTGAACTGCGGATTCTTAAAATAACGCGTTTGTTATACAACAGAATAAAAAGTTTGACTGTATTCTTGTTTTTCCGGGATCAAAGCAAAAGGGAGAAAAACGGCAACGTTCTACAGAGATGCAAGCAGAGCCAGAATGCTGTCCGTAATACGCTCGTTCTCCGAACCGCTGACGATATGTCCGTTTACCAGAAAAGCATAGACGATATTTTTTCCGGAGGCGCTTCGCACATAGCCGCTAAGACCGCGCACATTGGCAATAGTTCCGGTTTTTCCGACTGCCCTTCCTTCGGCCGCACTGCCTTTCATTCGGTTTTGCAAAGTCCCGTCCACCCCTGCGACGGGAAAGGTGCTCATCCAAATATCCCGGTATTCGCTGTGATACATGCCCTCGAGGATCTTTAGCAAAATTTCCGGACTGATGTAGTCGTAGCGCGTCAGACCGGAACCGTCGGCATAGACCCAGGAACCCGGCTCAATGCCAAAGGAATAAAAGAGGGAGTCCATGATGCTTCGGGCTGCGGGAAGTGACCCTTTGCCCGTTTTCTGCCAGGCGATCACCCGGGGCAGCGTCTCGGCATACATGTTCTGACTCCGTTTCATCAGGCGCGTCAGTACTTCGCTCAGGGGCACAGAAGCATAACTTGCCAGTTCGCGGTAACCCTTGTCACAGGGAGCATGAACCCAATCGGATATTTCATCGCAATCCAGGGGCCTGCCCATGACCCGGATGCCCCGTTCCGCAAGCACTTCCTTCAATACGTGTACGTAGAATTTACTGGGATTGTGAATTGTCGGCGACAGTTCAAGGGTATCGGAGCCGATCAGGAGACGGCCTTTGAACACGATATCATTGGAAAAAAAATCCCGCTCCATCCAGACATTGCTACGGCCTTCGTCCACGACTTCGATTTGATCGATCATCCTGTAGTAGCTGCTGGGGAGGTTCGGGATCAGCTGTACTTTTCCGCCCCGGAATTTCGGAGCGATGATCTGGACATCCACATAATTCTCATTTAGCTGTAAGGCACCGAATTGGGCCGCGTACCAAACCTGCAGATAATCCCAGGCCCACCCGGAACCGATATAATCTTCGTCAAAAGCGTTGTCGTCGGCAATGATGTCACCGCTGACCCTATGGATTCCCTGCGCTTTCAGGTCTTCAGCCCAGCGGTAAAAAACATCACGGGAATCCCCCATATAGCGTTCATACAAGGTTGGGTCGCCATTGCTCCACACCACCAGATCGCCGTTCAGGACGCCGTTACTGACATCCCCCTTGCTCAGCAGTTGCGTTCCGAAACGAAATTCCGGCCCCAGCACCTGAAGCGCGGCGGCGGCAGTCGCTATCTTGTTGTTGGAAGCGGGCATGAAAAGCTTATTTTCGTTCAGCGCATACCAGATTTCACCGCTGTCAAGGGACTTGATCAGAATGCCCCAATGGGCGTGTGTGAATGCCTCATCCCGGGCCAGGGCATCAATGGCATGCATCACCCGCTTAAATCCGGCATCACCCTTTTTACGAATATTTGCCGTGTCGTTTGATGCACAGGAGAACAATAGTCCCGCTATAACCATACATAAAATCAACCGCTTCATGCTTGCTCCTTATTCGTATTCTTTCATTACCGCACAGATAAAAACAAGCTCTCCGCTTTCGGAAAGATTACGGAATTGATGTTTTTCGTTCGGATAAACCAAACAGAAATCTCCTTCTTTCACGGGATGCAATTTCCCGTTTTCATCCTTTAGCGCACCTTGCCCGCGGATAATGTAATTGAGATGCTCGGACGCATGCGCATGATAGGGCGTATGCCCAAGCGGTTCCAGGGTAAAGACCCGGAAAGAAAAATTCGGGACATTTTCCGGCACCCCGACAGGAACTTGCCGGTATACACCTTTTATCCCGTCCATATCCAACTTTTTTACCGGTACGGTGGAAAGTGATCGAATAATCATAGATCTTCTCCCCTGGATACATGCAAATTAAAAGGAGAATGACAGGCCGATGCCCAAAGTCTCCTTGAATTGCAGTTTGGCACTGTAATCCTGATCGTAAACCATTTGCGTACTGATACTGGCAGAGAGGAATTCGTTGATCTTCATTGCCAGCAATACTTCCCAGTTTACATCAATGAACTGTTGATTTTCAAGATAATTCATAAAGATATCGCATTTGGTTTGGAACACCACATTTTCAACAATGGTTTTGCGATACTGAACCTTTGCATAGGCACCGAATTCACCCCGGACCTTTTGTCCGGGCGTCAATCCAAAACTGCCGGCAGCGGCGAGGTCCGGATCCAGTACCAGGGTCATTTTTCCGCTTAGCGGAGAGATAAACAGGCTGATATCTTCATTCGGCTTATATTCCATACCGAATGCTATCTGTAAGTAAGCGGGTGCTGCAAAGGAGGAAATTTTTAATGTATCGGCATAACCGCGTGTCATCTGGGTTTTAAAAGCTAAAATGCCGGAATAATTCCAATTGCCGGATGCCGTATATCCGAATTTGGAGGAAAGATCGATCTTGTCGTCTGTTTTCTGTACGACGCCGCCTTGATTAACAACACCGTAAGCAAGATCCAAAGTATTGTCCCAGCTGAGTATATCCTGCTTATAATTGGCAAATACGCTCACAAAGCCGTTCAGCGAAAGGGCATTCTGGCCGCCGCCGGACCAATTGCTTAATGCTGTCTGTGAAAAATTCAGAGTGCCTTGTCCTCCTTTTTTCCAGGGCAACGCTTCTTCCTGGGCAAAGGCAAGCGAGGCCAGGAACATTACCGCGATCATCATCCAACGTGTTTTCATTGATTCACCTTAAAGTAAAAAAGTTAAAAATCCCGCAAATAACATTCACGGGATTTCTTATTGCAAAACAGTTCAAAGTTATTTCCCGGAAATCAGCTCCTCCATTTGACTCACAATACTGTCAAAGAGGTCCAATGTTTCCGCAATGGGTTCCGGAGTGGACATATCTACACCGGCCAATTTCAGAAGTTCAATGGAGTAGTCGCTGGAACCGCTATGCAGGAACTGCATGTAGTTTTCCATGGCCCCGGGCTCCCCTTTCAGCACTTTCCGGCTCAATGCGGTGGAGGCGCTGATGCTGGTTGCGTATTTGTATACATAGAACTGACGGAAAAAATGCGGGATACGGCTCCAGGTCAGGGCATATTCCGGATCCAAGACCAGGACCCCGTCATAATATGATTTAAGGATATCAAAATAGGTATTGTTCAAGGTTTCAACCGTCAGCGGTACGCCTGTTTCGGCCAGACGATGCGCTTCGCGTTCAAACTCCGCGAACATGACCTGGGTATAAAGTGTCCCTTCGATATTCTCGGCCCACTGATTCAGGAGGGCAAGCTTCAGGTCCTTGTCTTCGACCGTCTTCAACATGTAATCCATCAGAATATTTTCCAGAAACGTAGAGGCTACTTCCGCAACGAACAGCGTATAATTGGCCGTTGCAAAAGGCTGTGTCTGGTGGGTGTAGTATGAGTGCAGCGAATGCCCCAGCTCGTGAATGAGCGTAAAGACATTATCCAGTGTACCGTTATAGTTCATCAGCATATAGGGATGGGTGTCAAAAGCGCCCCAGGAATATGCACCGGAACGTTTATTTCGGGTTTCATAGACATCCACCCAGCGGGAGTTCAGCGCTTTTTCCGCGTCAGCCTGGAATTGGGGTCCCATTACTGCAAGGGCTTCAATAATGAGGTCTTTAGCTTCTTCGTAGGTGTAATGTTTATCGGAAGACTTGACCAGCGGTACACTGGTATCGTAGAGATGCAGTTCCTTGACCCCCATCATTTTTTTACGCAGATTCAGCAGGCGATGCAGAGGATCCAAGTATTCGTGGGTAGTGGAGATCAGGTTGTCATAAACCTCAACGGGGACATTGTCGGCGTCCAGGGACATGCGGATACAGCTGTCATAACCGCGGGCTTTTGCATAGAAGATATCTTTTTGGATCGATCCGCGATAGGTCGCGGCACTGGTGTTTTTAAATTCATCGTATGTCCCGTACATGCCCAGAAAGGCTTCCCGGCGGACTTTGGGATCCCTTGATCGCAATAAAAGGGAATAGCGGGCATAGGATAGTTCGATCAGTTCGCCGTTATCGTCGCGGACTTTGGGAAATTCGATATCCGCCTGAGTCAATGCTTCACGAATATTGCTGAATTCGCTGCTCATATTGCCCGCCATTGCCAGCAGTTCTTCCTCGCGTTCGGAGAGAATGTGGGCTTTCTGCCGGATCATATCCCGGAAAGGATGACGGTACTGCTCCAAATAAGGTGACGAATCGACGAATTTAAAGAGCTTGCGTTCGGGAATTGCCTGTATTTCCGGCCAGAGAAAAGCGCGCTCCTGGTAATAATTTTGATTTAGAACGGCAATACGGTTTGCCAGCGCCTGACTTTCGGTATTTTTAGTATCCTGATCCTTAAGCATGTGTGCGTAAATATATAACTTATCAAGCTTGCGCTCGAGATTTTCGGACATCAGCAGGCACTGTTCAAGATTCGACGCAGATTTTCCAAGTTTTCCCCTGAAATCTTTGATCTTTTCCATATTGGCTTCGACATAGGCGTAATCCGCCTCCCAGGTTTCGGTATCGGCGTAAATATCTCCCAGATTCCAGCGATATTGTTCTTCGATCTCCTCACGCGTCGGAATGCGTTTCCCTTCTTCCGCGTTCCCGGCGGCAAGGGCGGTGCCAAATAAGAGTGCAAGCGATACTGTCAATACTGCAATTCCTTTCATCATTGTTTTTCCTTTTTTCTTTTTTTCTGTGATCAAAACAACCCTTTTTCGGATTGGACCTTTAATATAGGAATAATTTATAAATTTTTCAGTGTTTTTTTAAAGCGGGATACGAAGAAAAGCCAAATAAATAAAATTTTCAGCAACAGATTGACAAATGCTTTGTATAAGAGTATATTGATGCGCTTTTTGAAATGGGGGTGTAAAGGTTTCGACAGGGCGGACAGGTCGGGATGCAAGCGTGTCGTGGTGTTCAGGAATCCACGTAAATCAATCTGAGACTCAATTTAAATGCAGATAATTTTGCATACGCTGCCTAATTAGTTGGACAGCCGTCTGCCCGGACTTTGTTCGTAGGTCCGGAACAGGCGCCATCTTACGGACTCGCACGGTTCAGTGATTACGTGATCCGTGTTAAAAACAGTGATCTGCGTTGTTCCGGGTTTTGGTTCTTGAACCGGAACAATTAAGACCATTCAACTGCCTACACACGTAGAAAACATGTCGGTCTCTGCTTTGGACCCGGGTTCGATTCCCGGCACCTCCACACGGGCTTCGTCAAACTTGAAAGGTTTACGAGGACCAGTAACGGCGAAGTTGCTTGATACAACAAGGAACGAAGCCGTACAATTCAGGACAGACCACACCCTGTTACATTAAATTATTCACCGATCCGGAGGGGGAGGAAGTTGAGTAATTTCTATTACGTTTATATGCTTCAAGGTAAGGTAATTAATAAAAGATTTTATGTTGGATTAACAAAGAATCTCCGTGAACGTTTACATTAACATAATTCCGGCTATGACAAATACAGTCAAATGCATAAACCCTGGGATTTAATTACCGCTATAGCATTCCGGTCAAAGATCAAAGCAATGAAATTTGAAGAATATCTTAAGTTGCATTCCGGTCGAGCCTTCGCTAAAAAACATTTCTGATGCCTTTCGTCATTGGGTTCAATCAACAGCAAATCGATGGGTCCGGCCGCATCAGACGGGGACTTTAGCGAAATTTGCTGTTATTTTCAGGGCATTTATACTAAATTATAAGGTAAATCCGTATAACATGGCATAACGGGACCGTTTTGCGACTGTCTCGGCACATGTTTCAAGGAGAGCGGGTATGGCACGCTTTATAAAAGACAAGACCGCCGCATACGGGCTGGCGCCCGGGGAAGCGGTTTTTATCGGTACAAAAAAGGTCGACATGCCAAGTTTGCATGTCATAGACTATCACGAGGAAACCCTTGAAGAGTCACATCCGGAGAACATTGACGATATCCGTGTACCTAAGGACCGTGATTCCGTCAGCTGGATCAATCTCTACGGGGTGCATGATCCGGAAATGGTGAAATCGCTGGCCGACAAGTTCAATCTGCACCCCCTGGTTCCCGAAGACATTGTCAACACCGGACAGCGCCCGAAAATGGAGGTTTATGACGATCACCTTTTCTTTGTCCTGAAAATGATGCATTACAATGACAAAGAAAACCGCATTTATTCGGAGCAACTGAGCATTGTTCTTGGGGATCGCTATCTGCTGACCTTTCAGGAACGTCCCGGAGATGTTTTCCAGCCGCTGCGGACACGCCTGCGGAAACAGATCGGACGGATACGGAGTGAACGTGCCGATTATCTTGCTTACAGTATTCTGGATGCGGTTGTGGACAATTATATTCTGCTGGTGGAACGCGTTGGGGAAAAGATCGAAGATCTTGAAGTAGAGCTGCTCGGCAATCCCGGAAGGAAAACCCTGACAAAGATCAACGATTACAAGCGTGAAATGAATTATTTGCGGAAATCGATCCGCCCGGCAAAAGAATTCATTCAACAGTTAAGCCGTCAGGAAACCGAGCTGTTCCGGGACTCAACCCGGCCTTTTCTGAAAGACCTGCAAGATATCGCGACGCAGGCGCTGGAAACCGTGGACACCTACCGCATTATGCTGACCGATCATCTTGACATTTACAACAGCAGCATCAGCAACCGCCTGAATGAGATCATGAAAGTATTGACGATCTTTTCCGCGATCTTTATCCCGCTGACCTTTATTGCGGGTGTTTATGGGACGAATTTTGTCCATATGCCCGAACTTCAGTGGCGTTTTGCCTATCCGGTATTTTGGGGTGTGCTGATCGTAGTGGCGATCCTGATGCTGCGGTTTTTTAAACGGAAAAAATGGCTGTGAAAATATGAAAGGAGATTCTATATGAAAGATTTTCTGGTTACCTTTTGGGAGAACAACTCCGAAAAAGTGCTTACCCTGGGAAAGAACGTGCTGCTGCTGCTTCTGGTCATTGTCGCTGCAACCATCGTCTCCAAGCTGCTGAGAAAGGGTGTCAAGCGCATTAATGAACGCAATGAACGCTTTGACGAGACGTTGGTGCCGATGGTCAGCTCCACGCTGACCTATCTGGTTTATATTGTTGCCGTGATCATCGTCCTGGATATTTTCGGCATTAACACCACCAGCATTATTGCACTGCTGGGCGCCGCCGGACTGGCGATCGGCCTGGCCTTAAAAGATACTCTTGGCAACATTGCCGCCGGTGTCTTGCTCGTGATCCTGCGCCCGTTTCACAAAGGAGATTATATTGAAACCGGATCCTATGAGGGAACCGTGGTCGAGATCAATTTTTTCAATACCATCATGGAAACCTTTGACGGATTGTACATTTCCGCTCCCAACAGCGCCGTATTCAACAATTCCATGAAGAATTATACCCGGAACGGCAAACGCCGCCTGGATATCACGATCCGCATTTCCTACGGCGATTCCATCGATACTGCACTGGAGGTGCTGAATCGCATCGCGGCGGAAGAGCAACGCTTCCTGCCGGAACCCGCGGCACAGGTTATTGTTACCGCCATGGCAGACAGCTCCGTCAATCTGCAGCTGCGCGGATGGACGGATGTTGTGAACTATTGGGCAACACGTTTTGATCTGATAAAAAAAGTCAAGGTAGAGATAGAAAAGGCCGGGCTGACCATCCCCTTTCCCCAGCGAGATGTGCATCTGTACCCAAACAAATAGGCCGGAATCAATTTTGGATTATTTTTAAGACAATAAGAGCAGATCTCCGGGAATGCCTTTTCCGCCGGAATGCCGCTTATAATCTTTATGCTATGTTTGTTCGTATCCCGATTATCACTCCCCTCTTTAATGCAATAAGCGGGGTTGATCCGGCATGAAGGTTTTTAAGCTATTTAAAGTTTAGCCCGTAAATGTAAACCAGTGAATAATAAATACCCACAGCGATAAACACCGCGCCCGTGATCTTGCGGACCCAGATCTCGATATGTGCCATTTTTGTGAATACCTTGCTGACGGATTTCGCGGCAAAGGCCAGCAGAAAGGCAAAGAGGATGACCGACAAGGCGGTTCCGAGTCCGTAAATCAGCGGAAACATCACAATGGAACTTTCTCTGACGGCAAGAGGTACCAGTCCGCCAAAAAACAGCCCGGCCGAAACCGGACAGAAGCTTAGCGCGAAAAGCGCGCCAATGGGAAGCGCAAGCCAAACGCTGCCCTTTTCAGCCTTTTTTTGAATGCCTTCAGTTTTTGGTGTAAAGGATATGCCCGCGCCCAGCCAGTTGAGCAAGACCATTCCCAGCAGTATAAGAAGGGGACCCAGGATCTCGTTCATGTGTTTCTGCAGAAAGCGGGATATCTCCGCATTTGCCAGCAGTCCGGCGGCAATGCCGGCGCCCAATGCAACATAAACCAATGTTCGGCCCGCTGCATAGAGCAGTCCCGAAACGAGCACATGATCCTTGCGCCATGCTTTTTGTGCAATAAAAGAGATGGCGGCAATGTTGGTTGCCAGGGGACAGGGGCTGATGGCAGTCAGGATACCCAGCCAAAGTGCGGTAAAAATGGCGAGTTCGTTCATTTTGCATCCTTCCCGTCCAGATAGAGATCGATCGCCGTGCGCAGATAACTCTCGAAGGCTTTCCGGTCGCCGGTCAGGGTCCAGACTTTATCAAGGCGCTGATAACGAAGGACTTCTCCCTCCCGGATATCCGCGACAACCACAGTAGAAGCGGCGATCTCGAACCGTTTCGCCAATTGCGTATTTTTCATAAAATCTATCTCAGCCCATCGCATATGGCCATTGGCAATCAAAGCGGCATATTCCCGCTCAAGCAGCTCTTTCGTCAT
>JAQVTR010000003.1 GCA_028699915.1 Fidelibacterota bacterium | reverse complement strand
AGACTGCATTCGAGCCTGGGAAATATCTCCCCCGATCAGTATGTGAACAACTATTATGCAAAGGAAATCTTAAAAACATGTCGCCTAGAGGCTTAACCATGTGTCCACTTTTTTGTAGGAATACCAGTTTAATAAAAAAACCGCCGGCCGGCGGTTTTTTTATTACTGCAAAAAGTTGGCTTTATTTTCCGATATAGCTGATACCAAGAGCGCTCATTGTCGTAAAATTCGCATAGTGGTACATGGCAAGATTGAACTCCAGCTGCCGGAAGCGGTATCGGGCGCCCAGCGCAAGTCCGCTAAGCATCGTATCCAAACCAAAAGCATTCGTCCGCATATTCAGGCGCGCCAGATCAAAGCCGGCCATCAGGTTCAGGTCTTCGGAAACGCGGATATAGGCGCCCAGCGCCAGTTTATCGGCAAAATACCGGGCGGCAGCGCCGAAATCAAAACGATATTCGGTTTCATTGAGAAAAATTCCGGGATAATAATCGTCCCCGTACCAGCGGAAATCAATGTTCAGCCGCAAGGGCATATATTCCAGTTCATGCGAAAATGCGGCGCGCCATCGCTGTGACTTTCCGTCCGTCGTAGCGCTAAAGGCCAGCATATTGTCACGTTTGCCAAAGGTATAACTGAATCCGTAGCGGATAAATAACATATTTTCCCGGGAAACGTCGATGCGATTCCCGAACAGCACCAGGTGAATGCCCGCGCTGAAGCGCTCCGTTATCCGCTGTGCGTAACCGGCAAAACACTGATATTGCGCTGCCGTAAAAGTACCCCGGATAATCCCTTCGTCATCCCGGGCGTCGAAACTGCCGTAATTCTCGTAATTGATACCGCCCTGCAGCATGCTCTTCCCCAGGATATAATGTCCCGACAATTCGGTAAAGCTGATCCCCTTCCCCGGGAGAAAAGCTTCATTCAGATTAATCACATAGGGATGATCATAAGAACCGAGAGCGGGATTCAACCAATAGGCATTCCTGACGGTATTAAGGGCGGTTCCGGAATGTGCCATTCCCCAATAGGCCGGTGAGGCAAGATTGCTGGCTTGCAGCGGAAGTTCAGCATACAGGGGCATGAGCGATACCATTAATATCACCGCGTTTCGGATCAATCTATTTTCTTTCCGTGCTTTCCGCACCCGTGTCTCCTTTATCGGAATTTAAGATGCTGCCGGCCTCTTCTTGTTCCCATTTTTTTAAAATTCGCCTGCGCCGCAGCTTTGTCAGAATATAACCCAAAATCAGCAGACCGGACAGAAACAACCAGAATGTCCCCCGCAGATCCAGCGCCAGGTAAAAGCGATAACGTTTTTTAGCGTGGTCCTGCCAGCGTTTTTCAAAGTGTTCCGGTGTCATCAGATAGGCATTCCGGAACGCAGTCGGAAAATCGTTATATTTTTTGCTAAACAAAAGACATTTTTCCAGCAGTTCCCTTCCGTAGTTGCTGATCAGGAAATCCACCGCCGAAACGCTTTGGGCATAAGCCAGTTCTGCCCGGCTTGCTGACATCTCCTGCAGTTCTTCGATCTGGCGAAAAGTCAAGAAGGCATTCGCAAGCACAGTGCGGGCAAGCAGGATCTTCTGTTCCATACTGAAGGTTCCGGCCTCATATTGTGCAAACCCTTCATTGAACCATAGCGGCAGCGGATATTCGCTCAAAGCCAAGTGCACGCATTCGTGCAGCAGGGTCTTTTGGAATTCCTGCAGCGACTGGCGGCTGAAAGAAGGACTTTTAATCAGCATGCGGTTCCCGGAGGCCAGCCCCATACTCCAGAACGGCGATGCGGAACCTGCCAGCCGGGAATATTCTGCCGGATCAGCCGCAATATACACCTCAATATGTGCTTTTTCCAGTCCGTATGTTTCCTGTAGTTTTTCCTGTTTTTCTTCAAGGGCACGAAGCGCCATAGCGGCAATCGTGCTGTCGCGCCGGCTGTGATAAATCCGGACCTGCTCAGCAACGATCTGCAGTTTTTCCTGGGCGCAGATGAAGGAAAAAAGCAAGACCAAAAAGAGAATTTTAGGCTTCATAAGGACCCGGGCAAAGCGGGCGCAACCGGCACTTTGTACATTTGGGACGCCGCGCGATGCAGATGCTCCTCCCATGCCGGATAAGCTGGTGGTTCCAGGCGATCCATTTGTCTTCCGGCAGAATGGTCTGGAGCTCGAACTCGATTTTAACCGGGTCCGTTTCTTCGCTGAGTCCCAGATGCCGGGAAATACGGGCAACATGGGTATCCACCACAATAGCCGGTACATGGTAGATGTGGTTCAGGATCACATTAGCGGTCTTTCTGCCCACTCCCGGCAGGGAGGTCAGATCTTCGATTTTGCCGGGGATCTTTCCGTCAAAACGTTCCATTAGCGCTTTGCAGCATGCAATGAGGTTTTTAGACTTATTGTTGAAAAAACCAGTGCTGCGGATATCGGCGATCAATTTCTCAGGGTCCGCATTTGCCATGGATGCGATATCGGGAAAATGCCGGAACAGCTGTGGAGTAACCCTGTTCACGCGGGCGTCGGTGCATTGCGCCGATAAAATGGTCGCCACCAGCAATTCGTAGGCATCATCGTGATCCAATTCACAGCGGATTTCCGGATACATCTGTTCCAGCTCACGGGTGATCCTGCCTGCACGGACTTTTTTTTGGTCAAGTGTTTCCATAGCAAAAGTTAAACACTTCCCCGATAAAAAGCATGCTATTTTTTCCCGGGCCCGGACGGGCTATGAAAAATCTTACTTTAATCCGTATTTAGTGCAGTTGGCGGCTTTACTGACCTTCAGCTTGTCTTCGCGCAGCAGCCAGCCAAGCGCCATCATGACTTCATTATTGGTGGATTTGAGTTCCTTAACGAGCGCAGATGCGGTCATCTCGCCGTTTTTATCCAATGTTTTCCAGACTTTACCTGCAATTGTTCCAATATCCATGGTTCACTCCTTTTATGGTGTTTTTGCTGATTAGTCTGGCAAAATATAAAATGATTCCCGGCAAAAAGCAAAGGAATGTTCAGACTTTCCCGTTCTTTTAAAAAGGACATAAAAAACAAAGATCCCCCGCAGCAGAAGCCGGGAGGATCCTGTTAAGGGTAACAAACATTGAACTATTTTTTCGCTTCCAGCGCCGGCAGTACTTTTTCTTCAACGTACTGCAGCAGATCGCGCGGGGCGATGGGTTTGTCCAGATAATCGTCGGCATTGATCCAGCTCTTTTCTTCCCGGGTTTGGGTTGAAAAACGGTAGCCGGTTTCATGGCCGGTCGATGTAAAGATCACTACCCAGCGCTTGCCGCGTTCCGGCTGACGGTTCATCCAGTGACAAAGGACAAAACCGCTGTCAAAGTGCTCCATTACCAGGTCGCAGAAAATCACATCCGGATCGAATTCGGGAAAGATCTCTTTGGCTTCCTGGCTGTTGTAGGCTGCTTTCACATCGTAGCCATGCTTCTGCAGATAGGGTTGATACATGGCAATCAGATCGGGATCATCATCAACCAGTAAAATTTTCTTGCTCATAAGCCGTCCTTTCTCAAATGGATTCGCGCTTCATATAATGAGTATGCAGCAATTCGTGCGATTTTTTGCTGCCCGGTTTGCCCAGGAAGTTGTCATAGAGCGCCTTTACCGAGTCGTTGTAGTGCGAACAGCGTTTCGGCAGAGAGCGGTCGATCTCATAGATGGCTTCCATCCGCTTTTTGATCTTTTCGGGTGAGCTGGGCAGCGGTTGTCCGCCGCCGTTGATGCATCCGCCCGGGCAGGCCATTACTTCGATAAAATGGTATTCGGAATTGCCGTTGCGGACCTCTTCCAGAAAACGGTCGATATTGTGCAGCCCGCTTACTGCCGCAACTTTCAGGGTCGCATTGCCGATCTTGATCGAAGACTCCTTGACGCCCTGCAAACCGCGTACCGAAGTAAAATCGATCTGGTCCATATCTTTTCCGGTGATCATATAGTGGGCGGTACGCAGCGCGGCTTCCAGAACACCGCCGGAAGCGCCGAAGATCACCCCGGCTCCGGTGGATTCTCCCAGAGGATCGTCAAAACCTTCTTCCGGCATGCGGTTGAAATCGATACCTGCGATCTTCAGCATCCGGGCAAATTCCCGGGTGGAGAGGACCACGTCGACATCCGGATCGGTATGGCTCACCGAAAGTTCGGGACGTCCGGCTTCAAATTTTTTGGCCGTACAGGGCATGATGGAGAGAACAAAGATCTTCTTGGGATCCAGTCCGGTCTTTTTTGCATAGTAGGATTTGATCATTGCGCCCTGCATACCCTGCGGGGATTTGCAGGTCGATACATATTCCAGCAATTCGGGATAAAAGTGTTCCACGTATTTGATCCAGCCGGGCGAGCAGGAGGTAAAGAGCGGGAGTTTTCCACCGGACTGGATGCGTTCGATCAGCTCGTTCGCCTCTTCCATAATAGTGAGGTCCGCCGCAAAGTTGGTATCAAAGATCTCATTCACGCCAATACGGCGCAGAGCTGCGGGGATTTTGCCGATAGTAATAGTTCCCGGGGGCAGTCCGAATTCTTCACCGATGGCAACACGTACTGCGGGAGCAACCTGGGCGATGACATGGATCTCCGGATCGTTAATGGCTTCCCAGGCAACTTTCAGATAGCTTTTTTCACGAAGGGCGCCAACCGGGCAGGCAACCACACACTGGCCGCAGTACACGCAGGCGGTGGTGTTCAGGGAACGGTCCATCGCCGGTGATACCTGGGAATAGAAACCGCGGTTGACAAAATCGATGGCACCGACATTCTGGACCTCGTGGCACATGCGCACACAGCGTCCGCAGAGAATGCATTTTTCCGGATCGCGCTCTACTGCCGGACTGGCAAGGTCCAGTTTTCCGCTGCGTTTTTCGCCCACATAACGGTAGGAACGTACGCCGTATTCCGCGGCGAGATCCTGCAGATCGCAGTTTCCGTTCCGGACGCAGACAAGACAGTCCTGGGGATGATTCGCGATCAGAAGCTCAATGATCGATTTCCGCGAACGCCGGACTTTCTTTGAATTGGTCTGGACTTCCATACCGTTATAGACCGGGAAAGCGCAGGCCGGCACCAGCTGGCCGGTTTCTATCTCGACCACGCAAATACGGCAGGCGCCGGTGGGAGTCAGATCGCTCATGTAGCAGAGTGTCGGGATCTTGATCCCTTCACGCTGGGTTACCTGAAGGATGGTTTCGCCGGGGTTTGCCCAGTAGGCGTTGTTGTTTATTTTGATGTTCATAAAAAGACCCTCTCTATGTTTACTCTGCCAGAATGGCGTCAAAACGGCAGTTCAGTTCACATTGACCGCAGTGCGTACAGATATCCTGGTTGATAAAATGCGGTTCTTTCCGGTTCCCGGAGATCGCTTCCACGGGACAGCGCATGGCGCACAGCGTACAGCCGGTGCATTTTTCCGGAATAATCGTATAGGTCAGCATCTGACGGCAGGCTTTCGAAGGGCAGGTCCGTTCATATAAATGCGCTTCGTATTCATCGCGGAAGTAACGCAAGGTGCTGATCACGGGATTCGCAGCCGTTTGCCCGAGTCCGCACAGGGAGGTGTCCTTGATCACGTTCGCCAGACGCTCCAGATAGAGCATGCCCTGGAAACGCATGAGAGAATCCACTTCGGTTTCTTCTTCACGGTAACTCCGGGTAATACGTTCCAGAATCTCCAGCAGCCGCTTGGTGCCCTCGCGGCAGGGAATGCATTTTCCGCAGGATTCGGATGTAATAAACTGCATGAAGTACTTTGCAAGGTCGACCATACAGGTTTTTTCATCCATCACAACCAGACCTCCGGAACCCATCATGGCACCGGCCTTTTTCAGATTTTCGTAATCGATTTCGGTATCCAGGTGCTGTTCGGGCAGAGCTCCCCCGGAGGGACCGCCGATCTGAACGGCTTTAAAGTGCTTGCCGTCCGGAACACCGCCGCCGATATCAAAGATGATCCGGCGAATGGTTGTCCCCATCGGGACTTCCACCAATCCGGTATTTACCACTTTTCCGGAAAGCGCAAAGATCTTGGTGCCTTTGGAACTCCCGGTCCCAATGGCGCTGTACCAGTCAGCACCCTTACTAAAAATAAGGGAAACGTTGGCCAGGGTCTCCACATTATTGATGATGGTCGGCTTGCCAAAAAGCCCCGAAACCGCCGGAAACGGCGGGCGCGGGCGCGGCATGCCGCGTTTGCCTTCAATACTGTTGATCAGTGCGGTTTCTTCGCCGCAGACAAAGGCGCCGGCCCCTTTCTTGATCTTGAGTGTAAAATTAAATCCGCTTTTGAGGATGTTCTTTCCAAGCAAACCGTAGGCGCTGGCGTCTGCAATGGTCTTTTCAAGCCGGGATATGGCAAGCGGATATTCAGCGCGGCAGTAAATGTATCCGACTGAGGCTCCGATGGCATAGGCGGCAATGATCATGCCTTCCACGACCCGGTGCGGATCGCCCTCCAAAACAGCGCGATCCATAAAGGCGCCGGGATCGCCTTCGTCAGCATTGCAGATCAGATACTTCTGATCGCTCTGGGTATTGTATGCAAATTCCCATTTTTTTCCCGTCGGGAATCCACCGCCGCCACGACCGCGCAAACCCGAAGCGAGGACATCTTTAATCACATCATAGGGAGATTTATTCTTCAGAACAATCGAAAGAGCGCTGTAACCGCCACGCGCGAGATATTGATCAATGCTTTCGGGGTCGATCACGCCGCAATTTTCCAGAACAACCTTTTTTTGCCACTTGAAAAAGGGAATATCGTGGATCAAAGGAATTTCGTTCCAAAGCGCGGCATCTGCATCGGGGTATTTCCCCAGGGCTTTCTGAATGACCGGTTCTTTATTGACAATGGTTCTTTCAATGATCGTACCGACATTTTCCGGGGTCACACGCTTATAGGAGATCCGCGGAAAACCCGGGATCTTAACATCAACGATCACTTCTTCCGCGCAAAAGCCCACACAACCGACACGGGTCAGTTCCGCTTCAATTCCGCGTGATGCCAGCTCTTCTTCAAATTTATCATAGACGGCCTGTGCGCCGTTGGCAAGCCCACAGGTACCCATGCCGATCATAATGATCGGTTTGTCAACCGCATCCAGAGAAAGCCGGGACTTAAGGGAGCGGATCATGTCCGGACTGATGCCCGCCTTGCTGGCATCGTAGCGGTCATTGATGATTTCCAAAAATTTATCGGAAAGTGTCTTTTGCGATAAAATCTCTTTAAATGACTGCATATGCCCCCCCTATTCTTTGCTCTTATATTCATTGATCAGTTTATAGACGGACTTGCCGGTCAGCCCTCCGTAGTATTTTCCGTCAATGACCATCACGGGGGCAATACTGCAGGCACCGATACAGGCTACCGTTTCGATTGTAAACAGCAGATCTTTGGTCGTTTCACCGGCCTTAATACCCAGTTCCGCCTCCAGAGTCTGAAGAATATCCAGAGAACCCTTGACATGACACGCCGTTCCACGACAAACCCGGATAACATGCTTTCCCAGCGGGGTCAGGCGAAACTGATTGTAAAACGTCGCTACGCCGAATACCCGACTGGTCGGAACACCGGCATGCTTTGCCACGCGAATGATATCATCCTCGGGCAGATAACCATGAATTTCCTGAATATCCTGAAGCATGGCGATCAGGCTGGATGCCTCGTTTTTCGGATACTTTTTGTAAACTGATTCCGGGCTCATAACTCTCCTTTTTTCTCCGTTATACCCCAAATGAAATGAACGCAGATTATAATTAAAATGTTTACGTTTTACAAGCAAAATAGAGAAAATAACAAGGGATTGTCAAAACTTTAACAAAGCGTAATTTTCCCTGTGGATTCGGGAGGGTAAAATGAACTTTTTCATTTTTATTTGCTTTAATCAGAATAAGCGTAAAAGTCGGCTCCGTACAAAATAATGCGGTTTCCCTTAAACTCCAATTTTTAATGCAACATACAAAAGCTTTGACGGCTGAATTCGGTCATTTTCCATGAAGCCGCTTATCTTTTGAAAAAACCTTCGGGGGATTACCTTGTTTGCAGGCATCCTCCTGCACGGTTTGCCTTTAAAATTGATTGGAATAATTCTAATAAATGCTTAAGCTTTGCTTCATTTTACTGCATTCTGAGTTCTATGGGGCATCGAAAGGCATCCCCGTTACTGATGCAGAGATTATTTCGAAACAAAGAGTGATTATGAATTTCAAACCTGTTGATGTGATCGTTGTCGGTGCAGGTCTGAGCGGCTTAACCGCGTCTGCCTTGCTGGCAAAAAAAGGATTGTCCGTTCTGCTATTGGAACAGCATTATCAGCCCGGCGGATCCTGCGGGGCTTTTCGCCGGGAAGGTGCGACCTTTGACCAGGGTACCGCCATGTTCTTCGGTTTCGGCGCGCGCGGTTTTAATCCGCACCGTTTTGTCATGAACGAACTCGAAGAACCCATCGAGATCATCAAACACGATATTTTGTACCGTCTGAATTATGACGGGATCCCCATTCCTTTTTATCCCGAATTGCCGCGATTTTTCGAGGCATTGAGACAGATCTTCAACGAGGAGGAGATTGCCGAGATCCGTGCTTTTTATGAATATATCGGGAAACTGTACCACGGCGTGATCGCCGCAAATCCTATTTGTGTGGCGCCTTCGGAAATCGCCCCCAAAACCGGACTGCAGATGCTGCTGCGGCATCCGCTGAAACAGCTGCGGCTGCTGACACTTCTGAAAAAAAGCGCCGGTGACCTGATGCGGCGCTTTGTGCATTCCGAAAAGGTAATCCGCTTTTTTAACAAGCTCACATCAACCTACTGTTACACCCTGGTAGACGAGACTCCGGCCATCCTGGCGGTGACCATGTTCATGGACAATCATTACGGCGGCAGCTACTATCCGCCCGGTTCCTCGCAGCAGCTGCCCGGAAAGCTGGAGAAAGCCTTTGAACGCTATGGCGGGGAGGTGCTGTACGAAACGCGTGCCGAAGAAATCCTTTTTATAAATGGAAAAGTACGCGGTTTGCGCGCACAGACGCCCGGCGGGCCCCGGATATTTGAAGCCGGCAATATTATTTATGCCGGCAATATTTGGGATCTTTACGGGGAATTGATCCCGGAAAAGGAAAGCAGTTTAAAAAAACGTGAATGGGTTAAAAATCTCCAGGCAACCTATCCCAGTGTTGTTTTGCATTGCCTGGTCGATGCCGCTGTTATTCCGGACGGCACGCTGCCCATTGAGATGTTTGCTGACAACCCCCAGGCTATTGATGAAAAAGAGATTACCTGCTATATTTTTTCCCTTGCCGATCCCTCAATTTGCTCCAAAGGCACCCATACGGTCATGGCGATCGGGCCTTCTCTTCGCTCCTGGCCCCGGCCATCCGATCCCGGATACCGTTCGGAGGAATACGCCGCCGCCAAAAAAGCGGAAACGAACCGTATGCTGGATACTTTGGAAGCGCATTTCCCCGGATTCCGAAAAGGCCTGCGTTATCATACGCTGGCAAGCCCGACCAGCATAGAGCGCTACACCATGAAGCCCAAGGGCTGCGTAGCCGGGCCCAAGCAGTCCATGGGACAGGATCTGCTTAACCGTCCGCACGCAAGCAGCGAATGGGAAAATCTTTTCCTCTGCGGCGAATCCACCGTTATGGGGACTGGCAGTCCGGCGGTGACGATCTCTGGTATTTCAGCCACGAACATGCTTCTGCGGAAAATGGGAATGGAAGAATACCAATGGCATCCCGGCATGCGGGATCATGTCATTCAGATATCCGCGCAGGAATTGGCGGCACGCGGGAAAATTGACGGCATACGTCCGAATGCTCCCGAAAACGAGCACGCACGGACCCTGCATAGGGATGCCGCCCTCTGTCAATGGTGTGAAAATCATCCCTGCTGCATCGCCTGTCCTTACGATATTGACATCCGGGGCATAGTGCGCAGGATAGAGATGGGAAATCTTTCCGGCGCATACCGGGAACTCATGGACGGCCGCAACGGAGAGCCGCCTTGTCTGCATTGTCCGGCTCCCTGCGAGGAGGTCTGCGCGGCCAAATCCGACAAACTTCCAGAAGTACCTATATATAAGCTGCTTATGGCATTGCGAGCGGATTGACTCAAAATATTATTATCTGATTGCGTCAATGAAAAATCGATGCATTGACTCAATTATAATTTCATGCATTGATTCAATCACACTTTCATCCATTGATTCAATGGAATGCAAAGCAATTGCGTCAATGCTCAGCGATGATTGTTCAGCCAGAACGTGATCCCGTCATAAATAAATTTGACGCTTACCAGTCCGACACAGATCAGCACGATCTTTCTGAAGATCTTCTGCGGAATTTTATTGACGATCTTTTTTCCGATAAAGGATCCCGCAATGGCGATCAGAAAAAGGAAGGGAACAAAGATCAGCATTTCTTTCGGAAGAAAACCGCTGCTGAGATATACCGGAATTCGGGTAATATCCACTGCGAGAGAAATGGCCGCCGCGCTGGAAATATAAACGGATTTCTCCAGATTAAAGGAGCTCAGAAAAGCGCCGCGCAGCGCCCCGCCGGTCCCGATCAGGCCGGCAAAGAATCCCGACAGTCCCCCGCCGATCAGGCTGTTCCGGATCCCGGGTTTCGCTTTCAGATCCGGCTTCCAGAGGAACAGTATCACGTATAGGAACAAAAAAACACCAAGGATGAATTTGAGCAGCGGCTGCGAGACATATTGCACAAGAAGGGCTCCCGCCAGGGTCAGCAGTACGCTGGGAAGCCCGAAGCGCAGCAGCATTTTCTTGTCGAAACCATGCCGAAAAAAGGCGATTCGGCCAATATTGCCGGAAATATGGAAAATGGCGACCAGGATCAGCGCCGTCCGGAAATCGTAAAAAAACAGTGCGATCGGAAGAAAAATGGTCGAGGAGCCAAATCCGGCCATGGTGCCGACGATCTCTGCGAAAAGGGCGGATATCCAGAACATCACTTCCATGAAATATCCTTTGTTTTATTAAAGAGAAGATATCCGTTATTTGTCAAGAATGTCAAAAAGAGCTTTTGTCCATTTTTCAACGGCTTCCCAGTCCCGCAAATCGGGAGCGGTCCCGGGTTTTACGCCGAAGATCCAGCGCGGGAATGCCGGGAATTCGCTTTCTACGCGGCCGTCAAACATGCCGGTTTTGACCGGAGTAACGATTCCGCAGGCCTTATCCAGGCTTTTGCGGATGAGCTTTTGAAAGAATGGCCGGCTGCAATTCAGCAGGTAAGCGACCGCATAATAAGCTGTCGGAGTTTTCTGTAGTGTTTCACGATGTTTCTCGACAAAGGCGTTCGCTTCCGGCACCCAGCGCATGGCATGGACCGGCGCGCCGACCAGAACGGCGTCATAAGCTTTTACGGAACTGATATCCGACAGCGCTTTTATGTCGCATTCCCATTCTTTTTCAGCTGCGATACGTCCGATAGCTTCAGCAATTTCTTTGGTGGTATTGGTCTCGGTGTAATACGCGATCAGCAGTTTTTTCATAACATCTCCTTATATTAAAAAACCTGCAGATAAATAAAACTGATTGGCAAAAAGTATATACAAAACAGATCTATAACAACAAAATATTTGCGACGCTATTCATAGGCTTATTGGTGCAGGCCATAATTATTACGGTGAAAATAAGACCATATCTTTCTAAAGATCCCGAACAGCAGAAGCGCCGTTATGATAAAAAGGAGTGTCCATTTTATTCCCGAAAAGAATGCTGTCAGCTTGATCAGTGCCGGGAATTGTCGCGGGAATGCCGCAAGCATGGTCACAATGCCGGCATTTTCCAGATAATCGAAGATCATGATCAGAAAAGGTGAGAGGGCAATAGCGGAATTTTTAAAATAGCGGACGAATAAAAAACCCAGCAGCAGCGTGTATATCCAGGGGAAAACCAGGTCCAGCGTTAGTGCGCCGGTGATAAAACCCCGCCGCGTTTCATCCGTATAATTATTTATGATCCCGGCGGCCTGTTCGGCAGTGTAAAATAACTGCGTATCCAGCATGATGGCATGCTCACCCTGCGGCAGAAGATGCCTGAACAAGACTTGCTGGAAAAGCAGGAACAGGAGCAGAAGGATAATGATGTTTTTGGTGTTTGCATGTTTTTGGATACAATGTAACATGCCTAATGTTAATAAAATATTTTGAATAATGTTGCATGTAAATGCATTTCCTTTTTTATTGAAAACATGTTAATCGGGACTTGCTGAACAGAGTATGGTCTTCAATAACTGCATTTTTCCACAATTCTGAAACGTTTTCCAATTGCGGAAAACTTGCTTCTTTAAATGCTTGGCGCCCTTAAATTGCGGAAGTTATATTTTAAAGCATGAAAATATATTTGTCATTCCGAACTCCGGGGCTATTGGTAAATAAGGCCGCATTTTCTTCAGAATAAAAAACCTTTACTTATTCTTTCGAAAAATGAATCTGATGAGATCCTATTGCTGGCGATGGAGTTCTGAGAATACTGCAACCCCGCAAGGACCGGATAAACCTTATTCCTGTATTATCGGGAAACAAGCTTTAAGCTTTAGCGCTTCTTTAGCATTCTCCCGTTCAGGACGCCGGTATGTTCGCCTTTTTCTACGGCGAGCTTACCATTGATAAACACATAATCGATACCTTCGGGATACTGATGCGGATCGCTGTAAGTCGCCCTGTCGATCACCGTTTCGGGATTAAAGACTACAATATCAGCGTAATAACCCTTTTTTATAAAGCCCCGCTTCCGGATCCCAAAGGTCTCGGCACAAAGACCGCTCATCTTGCGGATGGCTTCCTCCAGCTCCAGTATGCCTTCTTCACGGACATATTTTCCCAGAACCCGGACATTCGAGCCGTAGGCCCGGGGATGCTGTTTTCCTTCACCCAGTTCCCCGTAGGGCGCATAGGCCGAAGCGTCCGAGCAGACCATTACATAATCTTCTTTGAGCACCTTCTTGAGATTCTCCTCGCTCATCGCGAATCCGATCATATCCGCATTGATGTCTTCCAGCAGCACCATTTTGACGTAATCGTAGCCGCTGAGGCCGGTCTCTGCCATGCCTTCCGCCACCGTTTTGTCCGCCCATTTAGGATTCTTGCAGGCGGAGATCAGAAAACGTTCCTCCCCGCCGATATTCTTGAACTTCCCTTCGGCATAAGCCCGGAATTCCGCATCGTTTTCGGGATCTTTCAGGCGCGCGATCATATCGCTGTCGTTCCCGGCCCGCGCCCAGGTCGGCAGAAACACATTCAGTGAAGTGTTGTAGGCATTGTAGGGATAGCGGTCGGCCGTGACCCGCAGTCCCGCTTCCCGCGCCTTGCGGATATTTTCCATCGCAACATCGATCAGCGGCCAGTATGGCTGGTTGCAGGCCTTGAAATGCGAGATCTGAACCTTGGCTCCGCTCTCGCGTCCGATGCGCAGCGCCTCATCTACGGCTTCGACCAAATACTTGTCCTCATTGCGCATATGGGTGGCATAGATGGCGTCGAATTTTTTCAGCACTTGTGCAAAGTCAATCAGCTCTTCCGTCGTTGCAAAAGAACCCGGCGCATATTCCAGTCCCGTGCTCATTCCCCATGCCCCCTGGCGGAGCTGCGTTTCCAGCAAGGCTTTCATCTCAGCCATTTGTTCTTCCGTGGGATTGGCATCTACATTGCCCATCACAAAGCGGCGCAGATTTCCGTGACCGACCAGGGCTGCCTGATTGATCGCTATCCCGTGTTCTTCCATTGTTTTGCAGTAGGAAGCAAAATCCGGGAATGCCCTTTTTGAGGACCAGCTGCTGCGGTCATCGCTTTTCTGCGGATAAGGACCGTAGCCGCAATTACCCGTTACCTCGGTCGTCACGCCCTGACGGATCTTGGATTCGGCCTTGGGATTGATAAGCAGTTTTGTATCTGTGTGGCTGTGAACATCAATAAAACCCGGCGCAATCACATATCCGCTTGCATCAATGACCGTGTTGGCGTTTTTTCCTGAAAGATCGCCGATTTTCGCGATCTTATCGCCGCGAATGGCGATATCCGCCCGTATCTCCGCAGAGCCGCTGCCGTCGATAAGGCTGCCGTTTTTAATGATCACATCATAAAATCCGTTACACCCGCTGAGTATGAGCATAAACAGTACCCCCATGAATATCCGTACTTTTGTTGCCATGACCGCCTCGCCGTTTTATGGTTCAGCGAAAAGATACGATCTTCGCTACAGAATGGGTAATAAATTCTTCATTTTTCCCGCTCTGTATGTACCGGAACAAGGAGCGGAGCGGTTTTAATCCTGAAAAGATCGAATGCTTAAAAGAGTTTGAGTACCTAATCTCAGCGCTTCTGCTTAAAATAGGCTTGCAGCAGAGCGCGGCAGGCCTCTTCCCGGACGCCGGATATAACCCGGATACGGTGGTTCAGGCGCGGATCTTCACAAAGATGATACAGCGAATCGCAGGCACCGGCCTTGGGGTCGGCCGTTCCGTAAACGCAGCTGTTCAAGCGGGCCTGCAGCATAGCACCGGCACACATGGGACAGGGCTCCAGCGTTACATACAGGATACAGTTTTCCAAACGCTTTTCACTCAGGGTCTCGCAGGCGGCGGTAATGGCGATCATCTCGGCGTGAGCGGTGGGATCCTTGAGCTGTTCCACCATGTTGTGTCCGCGCGCAATAATGCGATTATCCTTTACGATCACCGCGCCGACAGGGACTTCGTCTTTCTGTAGAGCCTTCTCCGCCTCGCGGAAAGCTTCCTTCATCCAGTACTCATGGTTAAAGGGATCCTTCAGTTCCGTGATCATTGTTCGTCTCCATTTTTCAGCCTCAGTACAAGCACCCGCTCGTTCCCCTGATAATCCAGAATGATCTCGGTCCGGAACGCGGAAAATATATTTTTAAGGGCTGCACTTTGAGACTTTCCGCCGAATTCAAGAAACGCCGGGGCGTCCGGCATCAGCCATTCGGGGAAGCGGGAGGCAAAATAGTGGTAAAAACTCAATCCGTCATCGGCGTCCGATAAAGCCATATAAGGTTCGTAATGCGAAACCCGCGGATCCAGTCCCGCCATTTCATCCACGGCAATATACGGCGGATTGCTGACGATGATATCAAAACGCCGCTGCGGCCGGAATTCCAGGATATCCTGCTCCAGGATCTGTACACGTTTTTCAAGATCATGATAATGGATGTTACGCTGCAGAACTTCAATGGCGTCCGCCGATTTTTCCATGGCATACAGCACTGCGTTCGGAATGTGCTTTGCCAGCGCAATGCTGATGCAACCGGATCCTGCACCAATATCCAGTATGTACAATTCGGGTTTAAAATTGAACACTTCTGCCCCGTCGTCGCTGTGAGGTTTCGCTTGTTCTGTTTCCGCTGCTGACGCCGTGATTTCCGCCCGGGTTTTTGCTTCGGTCAGAGCGGCCGCTTCCCGGATACAAGCCTCAACCAGACGTTCGGTCTCCGGCCGCGGAATCAGAACTTTGTCGTTTACCGCCAGTTTGAATCCGTAAAACTCACAGGATCCAACAAGCTGCTGTACCGGCTGATGTGCAGCGCAGCGGAGCAGCAAGGGGCGATAGCGCGCAAGTTCGGCTTCGCTCATGGGGCGGTCGAATTTAAGATAAAGATCCATGCGGCTATAGGACAATATTTCGCAAAGCAGCCATTCCACATTGCTCCTGGCGTCCTCGATCCCTTTGCCGGTCAAATAATCGACCGACCATTTCAGGATCTCCATCAGGGTCCATGTTTTTTCGGTCTTCATATTAAAGATTCTTGAGTTTTTCGATATTATCCGCAAGTTTCAACGCTTCGGTCAGATCGTAGAGATCCCCGTCCAGGATGGCGTTCAGCTGATGGCTGGTATAATTGATGCGATGGTCCGTTACCCGGGTCTGCGGAAAATTGTAGGTGCGGATCTTGGCGGAACGGTCGCCGGTGGATACCTGCGATTTACGCTGTGCCGCTACGGCCGCATCCTGTTCGTCAATCCTTTGCTGCAGCAGGCGACTATAGAGAATGCGCAGGGCTTTTTCCTTATTCTTGTGCTGGGAACGTTCATCCTGGCAGGATACTACCAGTCCCGTCGGAATGTGCGTAATGCGGATAGCGGAATCGGTCTTGTTGACATGCTGTCCGCCGGCGCCGCTGGCACGGTAGGTATCGATACGCAGATCCGCCTCGTTGATCTCGACATCCACTTTTTCCGCTTCCGGCAATACCGCCACCGTTGCTGCGGAGGTGTGGATGCGTCCCGAATTTTCGGTGGCAGGAACCCGCTGGACACGATGAACCCCGGATTCGTATTTCAGCTGTCCGTAAGCGCCGTCGCCTCGAATCATAAAAACAATTTCCTTAATTCCCCCGACCCCGATAAACGAAGCGCTGAGTTCCTCGGTCTTCCAGTTCTGCCGCTCTGCATAACGTACATACATGCGATAAAGATCATGTGCAAAGAGAGCCGCTTCATCCCCGCCCGTCCCTGCGCGTATTTCGACGATGGTATTCTTGTCATCATTGGGATCCGGGGGAATCAATAAAAATTTGATGCCTTCCTCCAATTCTTCCCGTTCCGCCTTCAGACCGTCCAGTTCTTCCCGCACCAGCTCTTTCAATTCCTCATCACCGCCGCGCAACACCGATTCGTCATCGCGGATATGGTCCAGCAGAACTTTGTATTTCTGATACGCCGCCATAATGGGCTCCAGTTGTTTCCGCTCACGGGATAAAGCCCTGTACTGGTCCGCATCCTGAAACGCGTCCGGATCCGAAAGCCGGGCGATCACCTTGTCGTAACGTTCTTTGATCTCTTCAAGTTTTTCCAGCATGATAATGCTCCGGGCTTATTCGATCGCTTCCGCCACAAAGGTACCGCCCCGGTACAAATCCCATTCATCGCCAAAGCCGGTTTTAAGCGCCGCAACGGCACATTCGATCATGCCGTCCTCCGGTTTCCGGGTCGTGATGCGCTGCAGCCAGAGACCGGGCTTGCTCATCCATGCAACATACCACTTGTCAAGATTGCGGCTGCTGAATTTCAATACCTCGTAACCGACGCCCATAACTACGGGAATGAACGGCAGGTGATAGAGAAGCCGAAGCTGAATGGTCAGCTGCGTCTGAAAAATATGCATGACAAGCGCGTCCAGAACGGCATAAAGAATGATGATGTTGATCATTGTAATAAACAGGAAACTCGTTCCACAGCGGGGATGAAAGCGCGAATATTTTTTAATGTTCTCCGTGGTCAGTTCCTCGCCGGATTCGAAGGCATAGATCGTCTTATGCTCGGCGCCGTGGTAGGCAAACAGCCGCCTCACATCTTTCAGCATACTGATAATGACCAGATACAGCAGAAAGAACAGTATCCGGAAAAATCCCGCACTGATGTTGAATAATGCCGCACTATCCCGCAGACCGAAGAGTTTTTCCGTAATCCACATGGGAGCGATCATAAACAGGACCAGGGCAAGGACAAAAGCAAAGAGTGTACTGAGCCAGGATGTAATTTTAGATCCGAGTTTTTTCTCTTTGGCGGCTTCTTCGGGATATGCGATATCCGCGGAAAAATTCAAGGTCTCCATGCCGATCTTCAGTGATTCGATCATAGAAACAAAGCCGCGGATGACCGGCCAGCCGTAAATTTTTTTCTTTTTTGCAAGGGATGTAAAAGGTTTGCGCTCGGTTACAATGGCGCCTTGCGGATTGCGGACGGCCGTTGCGTAAGCTTTGGGCGTACGCATCATCACGCCCTCCATTACCGCCTGTCCGCCGACGAGAATACTGTTCTTTGTTTCTTTGTTTTGCTTTTTTTTCATGACACTCCCATTTGGGTGAAAACTCTTTAAACAAACAAAAAATCATCCCGGTTGAGCGGGATGATTCTGTATGCCTAAGCTTCCATAAGCTAATTGTCTTTTTTCAGACCGTATTTTTTATTGAATTTCTCAATGCGTCCGGCCGTATCCAGCAGTTTTTGTTTGCCGGTAAAAAAAGGATGGCAAGCCGAACAGATTTCGACTTTCAGGTCGCCGGCGGTGCTGCGGGTCTTAAAGGTGTGGCCGCAGGCGCAGGTTACGGTAACTTCGTTGTATTTCGGATGAATGCCTTTTTTCATTTCTAACTCCTAAAAAATCAATTTTCAAAGCCGTGTATTATACGATGAGAAATCAGACTAGTCAAGAACTTTTCAGCATCCGCCGGATATTTATTCGTCCGGCAAGAGCGGCACAATCCCCTGCTTTTCTTCTGCTTAGAGCCCACATAATGTGATCGTTTTCATCTTTTAGCGTCCCCGGACCGGGAAAAAGTCCCTTATCTTTATATTTAATTCTTTGGTATAATGCACGACTTTGATGTACATTGCAAGTTCGCTGAGAAATGGAGAAAAAAATGAAATTCCTGCCGCAGAAATACCGCATCCCCGATGAAGCCATGAAGCCTTTTATCGATCCCGATGAACTGCATTCCTTTTTAAAACAGCCGCAGCCTGACGCCCGGCGTATCCGGGATATTATTCAAAAATCACTCGATAAACAGCGCCTTTCCTTAATGGAAGTTGCCGATCTGCTGAACGCCAACGACCCCGGACTGATCGAAGAGATCAAAGCCGGAGCACATACCCTGAAAGAACGCATTTACGGAAACCGTATCGTGCTTTTTGCGCCACTCTATATCGGCAACAAATGTGTCAACAACTGCCGCTACTGCGGATTCCGCACCTCCAATAAAGATCAGAAACGTGCAACGCTGCTCGATTCACAGATCGTCAGGGAGGTTGAAGCGCTGGAAGACAACGGACAAAAACGCCTGATCCTGGTCTATGGCGAACACCCCGATTATAATGCCGAATTTATTGCGCACACCGTCCGGACCGTCTATGCCGTCAAAAAAGGCCACGGAGAGATCCGTCGCGTGAACATCAATGCGGCCCCTCTGGATATTGAAGGATTTAAAACGGTCAAGTCTGCCGGCATCGGAACCTATCAGGTCTTTCAGGAGACTTACCACCCGGAAACCTACGCCCACTATCATCCCAGCGGTCCGAAAAGGGATTTCAACTGGCGTCTGACGTCATTGGATCGTGCCATGGAAGGCGGCATTGACGATCTTGGCATCGGAGCTTTGTTCGGACTTTATGACTGGCGTTACGAAGTGCTGGCCCTGGTGCGCCACACCAATCATTTTGAAGCCGTTTACAATATCGGTCCGCATACGATTTCTTTCCCCCGCATCAAAGCTGCAGCCGGTATCGATGTCAAGCCGGATTACTATGTCAGTGATGCGGATTTCATTCGCCTGATCGCTATTCTGCGTTTGGCAGTACCGTATACCGGAATGATCCTGACCGCCCGGGAACCCGTGCGAATCCGGGAAGCCGCCATGTCTTTTGGCGTCTCACAGATCGACGGCGGCACAAAGCTGGAACTCGGTTCCTATTCCGAAAGCAAAAACGAGATCCAGAACCTGAACCGGGAGCAATTTGAGATCAATGACTCCCGTTCGCTGAACGAGATCATTGACGAACTGCTGGAAAAAGGTTATCTGCCATCCTTCTGCACCGGCTGCTACCGCGTCGGCCGCACGGGAGAACATTTCATGGAGTTCTCCGTCCCCGGTTTTATTAAACGCTATTGTACCCCAAACGCCATACTCACGCTCTCGGAGTACCTGCTTGACTATGCAACGGAGTCCACATCGGCAAAGGGCTGGAAAGTCATCGAAGAAAATCTGAATAAAATGCAGGACCCCGCTGTCGAAAAAGAAACCCGTTTGCGCCTGACGCGCATCCGGAACGGAGAACGGGATTTGTTCTTTTAACTTTTTTTGAGCTTTTTTTTATACTATATTCACAGCGAAAATTTTTGAGGAGACAATGATGAAATTTTACCGTTATTTTGCCGTTTCCCTGCTGATCCTTGCGGTATTTGCCTTTTGGGGATGCCAGTCCCAGGAACTGACCTCCGCAAAAGTCTATGTACAGCAACGCGATTATGCCAAAGCGGAATATAATTTCCTGACAGCGATGGATATTGAACCGGAAAATCCCGAAGTACCCTACCTTCTCGCCGTGGAGATCTATTCCAATAAAAACAGCGGGCTTTTAGATTACAGCAAAGCAAAAAAATACCTGGACTATACGCTTGAACGTGATCCGAATTACCTGCCGGACCAGATCAAACTTTTCCGGGAACAACTCTACGGCGCTACCTTTAATACGGCAGTCGGCCATTACAACAGCGTGATCCGGAATGAATCTTCAAACGTTGATGAAGATCTAAAAAAGGCGCTTGATAACTTTAACCTTGCCGCCGAGTTGCGTCCCAATGATCCCAAAGCCGCCATACAGATCGCCCGCATTTACAGTGAGCTGAAAAAAGACAACATCTCGTCGATTGAATATCTGGATAAAGCAATCGAACGCGCCCCCAAGAGCGCCGAACTCAAAGGGGAAAAAGCCCGCATCCTGGCTAAAGACGATCGCGTCGAAGAAGCTATCGATATGTTTGACCAGGCGCTGAACGCCAATCCCGAAAGCATGGAAATCGGCCTGCGCTATGCCCAGTTTCTCTATGAACATGAAATGTATGAGAAAAGCGCGGAGGTCTATATGCGCCTGATCGCGGTGGACCCGGTCAACAAGGACCTGTATTTTAACCTGGGCCTGACCTATCTTCGCCTGGACGATATCGATGCAGCCAAGGACCAGTTTGAAACGGTGGTTGCGCTGGACCCGGAAGACACCCAGGCAATTGCCATGGTCGGACAGGTGTATTTTGACCTGAAAGATTATATCAGCGCCGAAATGTATTTCCGCCAGCTGCTGGAGATCGAACCTGAAAATCCCGACTACCTGAAGCGGCTCGGGGTTACCTTGACGCAGCAGGGACGCGTGGAAGAGGGGCTGGAATACTATAACCGCGGGCGTGAACTCGAAAGCAGTTATTGATCTTAATCCTTATCCGATACCATCTGCCCCTGACAATTTTCAGGGGCTTTTTTTGATCCCGCCGTTTTGCATAATTGGCGCCGTTAACCTTTTATTATATTTTGTGTCTTTGTTTTAGAAACTATTTAGACTTAAATTCGTTTGACAAACAAATGATGAGGTGCCCGATATGAAAAAAATGATTTTATTCTTATTGATCGTTGCGCTCTTTACGGGGTGTTATACGACCTTTTATCCCAACGTTGCGCAACAGGTCGACGGTATCGAGAACGTTCCGGATTCCACCCGGCAGATCATCATTAACAATTATTACGAGTCAAACGAATATTACCAGGTCCCGCGCTATCAGCGTTACAGCCTCCTGTGGGGTGATTATTACTGGGACCCCTTCTATTATAATTACGGATACTATCACTGGGAGCCTTATTACTGGTACGGCCGTTATTATTATTATAATCCGCGCAGTCACTACTGGTATTACTACCATCATTACCCGTACTACTATTCCGGCGGCGGCTCCGGCGGTAACGAGGGGAGCCATGAGCGCGACCGTATCCGGAAACCCGGTTATGAGCCCCTGATGAACGCCCCTGCAACCAGCACCGCTCCTTTTATCTCGGTGGGAATAGAAAATGACATTATCTCCCGCCCGGATAAACGCAGCGATGTGGGCATCAATTCCGGAATCGGCGGCACTCCCGCTTCCTCCTCTTCGCCCCGGATCGAATCCGTGGGAAAAGTTTCCGATAAATCCGGCGGCGATACGCATAAAAGCAACGACAATTCCATTTACAAGCCTTCGGGCAGAAGCAATTCGAACAGCAAATCCTCTTCTACGACCGTATCAACACCGAAATCCTCACGGCAATCGCAACCGGCAATTCAAAAACCCGCTTCTTCCACATCTTCGAACAATAAAAAATCCAGCAGCGAATCATCAACCACCAACGAAAAAAAATAAGCGGCAGAACAATGAAAAAAATTCTTTTTAGCATCCTTTTACTGATCTTTGCCTTTGCCGGCGCACAGGATCTGGTCGATATGATTGCCCCCTTTTATTCCTATGATTTTGACAATGAACATTACAACAGCACCTATCCCTATTCCTATCCCGTCCGGAATTCCGCACTGAATACCGGCAATCCCCTGAGTGTCGCTCTGGGCGGCGCAACGGTAGCTGCCGGACCTATGGCGCCCGAATTAACGGTCAATCCGGCCAGCCTGGCGATGAGCAAGTACAACATTATCCAGGTCAACGGACTTTTCAATCAATACAACAATGTTAACCAGAACAGTTTTGCGGGTGCATCCTACATCGTTTCTCTGCCGGTATACCGCGGCAGCCTGAATTTTGCGGGCGGAATTACACGCGAGAAAGACTATCATTTGTATTATCAGACCGATGATATTATTCAGCGCAGTACCGGAGGACTGTACAACTGGCGTTTTGCTTCTGCGATCGAGATCCAGAAGGATATCTTTGTCGGCGCCGAAGTTTCACTGCTCAGCGGGAAGCGAAATAATGACATCAATTTCAAAAACGCGCTTCCTTCCGAAACCGCCGGGTTCATTGAAAACAACAAATATTTCGGAATCGGCGCACGTATCGGCATGAACTATCATTTTCTGCCGGTCCTGATGGCCGGAATTTCCCTGGACCTTCCCACAAGCCTCGGCGTTTCGTACAACCTGCGCCTTTACGACGTTGCGGGATCTTCCGGTGTGGACTATACGGTAAAATCGCCGGCAGTATTCCGCGCCGGTCTGGCACTGACATTGAAATTGATTGATCTTTATTACAGCTTTGATTATGCCAACTGGCAGAACCTCACGGTTCGCAGCAGCGATCTGACCCAGGTTGCCGTGGATGCGCTGAATCATGAAGTCCTGAACAATTTCGGCATTACGCAGGCACACCATTTCGGCATGGCTCTGCACGTGCCGCTGTTACCGCTGCATTTTTATTTGGGGTATCAGTATCTTCCCGACATATATCAGGGGCTCAACGCTTTCCGGCTGGGAAATCTTGTTCCGGACCAGCTTACGGACCGTTTCCGTTCGTCCTTCAGCTGGGGCGCCAGTTTTTTCCTGAAACAGGGGCTCAGTATCGCCGCCGCATTTGAGACCTATCATGTTTACTACGACGGCGAGAAGGAAAAGCCAAAAAACACCACTTTATCGCTGGCCTATTATTTCTGATACGGGAGCATACTCCGTAATTATAGAAAAAGAGACGCGTATCAGCGTCTCTTTCTTTTCCCTGCACTTTTTATTCGATCAAGATCATTCGATAATATTCAGTGCGTGTTTGTGATTGATGATCTCCAGATGCTTGCCGGCCTCGCAGATGGTTTCGCCATCGGCATGGACCGCTAACGAACCGGAACGTGCCCGGATCCAGACATGTGCCGCCCGGTCGGTAATGGTATCCTCGCGTTCGGACTGTTTTCCTTTGGTATAAGCCAGCATGGCTCCCAATAGTTGTCGCCGGGGTCCCTGCCGGGTCAGGCAGAGATCAAAAAGTCCGTCATCCATCATACCCTGCGGCGCCATAAAAAATGAGCCACCCATACGCCGGCCGTTCATGACGGAAACCAGGGCCGGCATCAGGACAAGTTCTTTTTCATCGTAACGTATCTCAAGTTCCGGAGCTGCCGGGTACTTGATCAAGGTCTTCAAGGCCCCCAGGGTGTAGGCCATACCGCCGTGAACGTGATTCATGTGCGCTGCTTCAAAACCGACGATGGCATCAAAGCCGATACCGACCCCGTTCCCGAAATACCTGCCGTCCGGATAATCCCCGCCTTTGACTTCCCCTACATCCATAAGCGCGGTTTTGCCGTCACGAATGCGCAGCAGATCTTCGCCCAATACCGTTGAAACTTTTGCGCCATAGGCAAAGTCATTCCCGCGCCCGATGGCCAAAATCCCGAAAACGGGTTTCTCTGTGTTATTCTTTGCGGCTGCTTTCATAAGTCCGTTGACGACCTCGTTGCAGGTTCCGTCTCCGCCGGCGGCAATAACAATATTTCCGGGAAGCGCTCCGTAGTGTTCGGCGAGCATAATGGCGTGTCCGGGCCGTTCGGTAAGCACGATCTCATAGTCCATCCCGTTTTCAGCAAAAAAAGCTTCGATTTCCGGTTTGTAGCGGATTGCGTGACCTTTGCCGGCTACCGGATTTAAAATTACAATGTAACGTTTCAAGATCCCTCCCCGCCGGCATGCTGACCGGCGCTGTATTATTTAAGTTCCCATTGACACCACAGGTAAAAGACACCAAAATACATGACAGGATGTTATGAGCGAAACGGATACAATTTTCCGCTCTCCGGCATGATCTTCGGCTGATAACTTAAATTCCTCCTGTTTAAGGGACATTTATTCTTTGATATATCCTTGTCCTCGTCCCGGTCCTTATCCTTTTTCAATATAAAAAAAATCTGTACTGAAAAAAATCTTTTTTCTTAGCCGAAAGAAGATCCCCCCGGCGTGGCGAAATATTGATTTTTGAAGCCAAAGATCCGCCATTACAGCATTCCGGGCAAAAGTCCCGTATAAGGGAAAAGCATCCGTCCGCTGAATAATTTCCGAAAACTTCCGTTTTTGGCGGGATAATAATGTTTGGCGGGTATTTGCGGAATGCTTAGATTCCCGGGGGATATAAAAGAAAGGCAGAAAAATGAACGTGATAAAAAATATCGGTGTTTTAACTTCGGGCGGCGATGCGCCCGGAATGAATGCGGCAATCCGCGCTGTTGTGCGGGCGGCAATTTATCATCAGTGCCGGGTCTTTGGGATCCGCTGCGGCTATAAAGGTCTGATCGAAGACCAGATCGAAGAAATGTTCTCTCCGTCCGTCAGCAACATCTTACAGACCGGCGGGACCCTGTTAAAATCCGCGCGCTGTTTGGAATTCAAACTTCCGGAGGGCCGCCGCAAAGCGTATGAGAACTTAAAACGTCACGGCATCGAAATGCTGGTAGTGATCGGCGGCGACGGCACCTTTCGGGGTGCACAGGAGCTGGCGGAGGAATACGATCTTCCCGTTGCCGGCATTCCCGCTACCATTGACAACGACATTTCCGGGACCGAATATACGATCGGTTATGATACGGCCCTGAACACTATTATTGAGGCTGTCGATAAGATTCGGGATACCGCTTCCGCACATAATCGTCTTTTCTTTATTGAGATCATGGGGCGTGACGCCGGTTTTTTGACCTTGCGAAGCGGGATTGCTTCCGGTGCGGAAGCCGTGATGATCCCGGAACTGCAGAACGATGAGAAGAAACTGCGGAATTTTCTTGAAAGCAGTTACAAAAAAACAAAGACCAGCAGTATTGTGCTGGTCGCGGAAGGGGACGAGGTGGGCGGTGCGCTGCGGCTCGCGGAGAAAGTGCAGAAAGAATATCCCGAATACGACGTCCGGGTCACCATTCTGGGGCATATCCAACGCGGCGGCTCGCCCTCGGCTTTTGACCGCGTCAGCGCCAGCCGCATGGGCGTTTTCGCGGTGGAAGCCCTGCTGCGGGGTGAAAAGAATGTCATGATCGGACTTATCAATGGGCAGATCGCCCTGACCCCGCTGCTGAAATCCGTAAAAGAAAAAAAACAGCTCAACCGGCAGTTGCTGGAACTGCTGGATATTTTATCGATCTAACCCGGCAATCCTGGGTATAGCTTTAAATTATCAGTAGAAAATCCTTTAGTCATTATCAGGAATTTCGAAACAATTGCAGCGCTGCTTCGATAATGCTGTCAATCCCGGCGGCTTCGTCCATAGGATCCATGTCCACCCGCATATCCACGGGTATTCCGCCTTCCGTATGTTCACCTTCCGGGGTAATTGTCTGTGTCGCTGAAAAACGGTACAGCCAGCCGTTCGGCAGTTCACCGAAAGCCGGAATTCCGCCGCCGCCGCCGCTTTGATCGCCAACGAGCCTTGCATGCGGCAGCGCTTTCATCATTTGTGCAAAAAGATTGGCGGCGCTGTAAGAATTCCGGTTGCAGAGCAGGATTAGTTGTCCGTCAAAACGCTTTCCGGAGCGCGGATAGATGCGCAGTGCAGACCAGGGCGAAAATTCTTCCTTGCCCGGCCCGCTTTTTATCCGCTGCCATCCGTACAGCAGGGTGTCCGGAGTAAAACAGGAGGCCAGGGCATGGGCATTGGCGCTGGAGCCCCCGCCATTACTGCGGATATCAATGATTACCCCTTTCAGATCCTGTGCCGCATCCATCAGGGCATCCAAATTGGCCTGACTGATCTCATTGGCAAATGAGGCATAATACACATAGAGGACCGAATCAATGACCTGATGATGCAAGGGACCGCTGATGCGGTAGTCCTCGGCCAGATAATTCCGGGAAACAATATTGCCATTAAAGTTCTCCGGATAATCCAGGTACCAGCTCCAGTTGCGGCTTCGGTCAAACGCGGATGTCAGGTTCACATGCCCGTCGCGCAGTACATACAGCATATCCGCAAGCAGATCAAAGAACTCCTGTTCGCTCATATCCGAACGGACCTGCGGACGGTAAACGTTGTATACAGAATCCCAATCGATGGATTTAAATTCAAAATATGCATACTTGCTGTCTACCTCCCGCCAGAGAAATTCAAAGTTGGCAACCGGGTCGCCGGCAGGATCTCCCGGGATCAGTAAAGATTCGCAGGAAAAAGCGAGCAAAAGCACAAAAAGTCCGGCAAGGATTTGAAGCTTTTTCATAGTTTTGTCACCAGGCTGATATACCAGGTCCCTTTGCTTTGAACGAATAACTCCGGTTTGGCAATCCTGACAAACTGATATTGATACGTCAGAGAAAGCCTCCCTCCGGAACCCAGCATCAGGTTAAGTTGCGGATTCAGCGAAAAATGCCAGTCACGACCCGGTATAAAGAGATCGACGGAACGCAGCCAGGCCATAAAAGCGGAATTCTCAGGATCCAGATATCCCGAAGGGCGGTTTGAGATATAGGAAGGCCGCAAATAAAAGCCCAGGATCTGCAGATCGACCGGAAGCTGCATATGAAATTGGAGTTTCCCGATCCGGAAGGGCAGCGCATAACGGAAGGCAGGCCCAAAAAGCGTATAGTAATTCAAACGATCGGCATAATTCCCGTAAGCTGCATTGACATAACGGTGAAAGGCGTTGATATTTGACCAGCCAAAGACCGTCGCATTGCCGGATTCACCCTGCTTGGGATAGAATGTGTAATTCCGGAAAGCAACGCTCTGATAAGAGCAGGAATTCCCGTAGCGGTTCCGGATTTCACCGCTCTGGAAAGACAAATGAAAAAAATCCATGCTTGAGCGGCCCCCATGTTCATAGGCAATCCCGGTGGCAATTCCGCTTCCTCCGTAAGCCAGCGGCGACATGCTCTTGTCCCGCTGAGCGGCATGGTCAAGGCCGGCTTGTGCGATCAGAAAATGTCCCCTTTCCGCAAAAAGCACGGCGTTGCCGGACAACAGAAGCAGAAGAAAGACGGCAGATAATCTTTTTTGAGCCCAAAACATGGATAAAAATACTTGAAGAAGCCCATGCATGCAATCATTTTTCGTCAAAATCGCCGTTCCGCGGCATTCCCGGACCGGATTCCTTTTTCCGGCTGATTATTCTGCGTTTTCCTGCGCGGCGGGAGCGGAGACTTTTTCTTCTTTTTTCGTTTCCGAGCCGCCTTTGGGCATACCGCCGAAAAGGATCCTCGAAAGGATGGTCAGTCCTACTGCCTGCCAGTAACTGATCGCTTTCAGCCCGAAGATCTCCGGCATCAAGGCATTCCAAAGTCCCTTGATGACAAATCCGAATAAAAAGGCCAGTCCGATACCCAGGAGGGTCCAGCCGATGATCTTTCCGGCCTTGCATGCCCTTTGCTCAGTATCACATTTCATATTCTTCTCCTTTTTTGCAATGGCGGGTTCCTTGCCTGCAAGCAAAATAATTTGCATATTGCGGGCAACATTGTCAATAAATATCCTCCTTGCTGCCGATGAAAGGAAAACGTGGTAAACGACCGCATTTTTTGTTCGCAAATATCACTTAAATTTGCTAAGTTTGAACGGTATTACATAAACCGGATCATGAAACACAAATTTATCGGTATTGCCGGAAATATCGGCGTCGGAAAAACTACGTTTACGGATCTGATCTGCCAGCGTTTCGGATGGGATCCGCATTACGAGGTGGTCGTAGACAATCCCTATCTTAAGGATTTTTATCACGACATGCTGCGCTGGAGCTTCAATCTGCAGATCTATTTTCTATCCAAGCGCTTTCAGGTCCAGAAAAAGATACAGCGGCTCTCCAACACGATTGTCCAGGACCGCACCATTTACGAAGACGCCAAGATCTTTGCCCGCAGTATTCATGATATTAAAAAAATGGATGACCGCGACTGGGAAAATTATCAGGAGTTATTCAAGGAAATGACCTCTTACCTGCGGCCGCCGGACCTGATTGTCTATCTGCAGGCATCCACGGACAGTCTGATCTCCCGGATCAAAAAGCGCGGCCGTGATTACGAGCTGAATATTGATCTTGAATATCTGCACCGGCTCAACATCTACTACGACCGCTGGATCGCCGAACTTCAGGCAAGCGGAGAAATCCCCGTACTGGTCGTCAAGACCGACGGAAGGGATTTTCACACCGATCCTGCCTATTGTGAAAAGATATTTCAGGATATTTACACGAAAATAAATCAGTGAGGTGTTTTATGAATGTGAAAATGCGGTCCGTCAGCAAGCTGCCGGAAATTGATTTCAGCAATCTGGGATTTGGAAAATATTATGGCGATCATATGCTGCTTCGGCGCTACAAGGACGGGGCATGGCAGGAATCCGAGATCCTGCCTTATGAAGAAATTTTATTAAGTCCGGCAAATATTACCCTGCATTATGCACAGAGTATTTTTGAGGGAATGAAAGCTTTTCGTGGCGAAGACGGAATCGTGCGTCTTTTCCGGCCCGAGCAGAACATCGCCCGTCTGAACCGCTCTGCCGAACGGATGGCTATCCCGCAAATTGACGAAAAAAAGACACTGGAAGAACTGATCCGGCTGATCACCCTGGACCAGGATTTCACGCCGCCGCATCGGGGCTCGTCTCTGTATATACGGCCCTTTATTTTTGCAACCGACCCCAGCCTGGGCGTCAAGATCAGCGAAACCTACAATTTTATGATCATTACCACGCCGGTAGATGCCTACTACGGACGCAATCTGCAGACAGTCGGTATTTATGCGACCAAGGAATTCACCCGGGCGGCGCCGGGCGGCACCGGGCATGTCAAAGCAGCCGCGAATTATGCACAAAGCCTCTATGCCGCAAAAAGAGCTCAGCAGAAAGGTTATAAACAGATCATGTGGCTGGACGGTCTTGAACATAAATATGTCGATGAAGTCGGGACTATGAACATCATGTTTGTGATCAACGACACCCTGATTACTCCGACCCTGAAACAGGGAACCATCCTGGCGGGCATTACCCGCGACAGCGTCCTGCAGCTTGCCCGGGACCTGGGCTGGAAAGTGGAAGAACGGCGCATTGCCTTCAAAGAGATCATCAAAGCGGCAAAGAAAGGACAGCTGCAGGAATGTTTCGGTACAGGTACGGCAGCCACGATTGCTCCGGTCGGGCACATCGGCTATGATGAGGGAGAAGATATTGTCATCAACAACAATGAAGTCGGTCCCTACGCCAAAACTATCTACGAACAATTGCTGGGTATTCAGTACGGAAAACTGGAAGACCGTTACGGATGGACCGTAAAAATTAAAAAGAAGTAAGTACTCCAACAGGTCCGGGGAAACAATCATGATCGATCCCCATGTGCATCTTCGCGATGAGGGACAGCGGCATAAGGAAACATTGCAGCACGGACTTTCCGTTGCAAAACGCGTGGGTATCAGCGCTGTTTTTGATATGCCGAACACGGATCCTCCCATTCTTCGCCGTAAAGATGTGTTGCGCCGGCTAAATCTGGCAAAGAAAGCGGACTGCGGGATTTTTTACGGACTTTACTGCGGGCTAAGCGCCAATCCGGAACAGATCCGTGAGGCCGTGAACTGTACGCGGGATTTCCCGCAGGTAGTGGGTTTAAAGCTGTTCGCGGGGCGTTCCACCGGCGATCTTGCCGTTATCAGTGAAGCGGCACAGAAAATCGTCTTTGCTGCGCTGGCCCGTGCCGCTTATACCGGGGTTCTGGCCGCACATGCGGAATCCGAAAGTTACTTTTCTCCCGCATCCTGGGACCCGGCTCACCCGATCACGCACACGCTGGCCCGTCCCCCGATCGCCGAACTTCACGCCATTTCACAATTGCTGCAGATGGCGGAAGAAAGCGGTTTTTCAGGCACCTTGCACATTTGTCACATAACCCTTCCGGATAGTGTGCACATGCTCGAAAAAGCCCGCGAAAAAGTAAACTTCCGCATCAGCTGCGGCGCAACGCCGCACCATCTTCTGCTGAACGATCTGATGATGGAAGAGCCCGAAGGACTGCTGTTTAAAATGAATCCGCCGCTACGGGACCATCAGGAGCAGACCGGATTGTTGTCGCTGCTTCTCGAGGGTCGCATCGATTGGCTTGAGACCGACCACGCGCCGCATTTGCGCAAGGAAAAACTGGAAGAGCCCTACGCATCCGGTATTCCGGGTTTTCCGGTCCTTCCCCATCTGATAAACGTTCTGCGCCGCAACGGTGCCGACGATCCCTTTATCCGGCGTATCACCCATGACAATATCGAATCCGTCTTCGGAATACACATACCCTACTGTGAGATCCGGCAGGCCGACCTCTTTGAAGAGTACGAGGTTAATGCCTACCGCAACCTGAAACAAACGTTTTAAACGTCCGCTATGGACCGGCATGCTCTCAATATTCCAAAATGCTTGTCAAAGCGGACATCTGTAGCTATTTTTTACCATGCCCGGCAAACAGCAGGCATCAGACATCTTATACACCGGTGTTCGGGAAAATGAACGACGGCACAATGAAATAAAAAAGCAGCGCCGCAAACGCAATGTGCTGGTGTTGTTATTATTGCTGGCCCTGGCCGGTACGCTGGTCTACGGCACTCTGGAAAATCCCTTCCGCTATACCTTCAGCAAGATCGGAAATTATTTTCCTTACCGGGAATGGTATATTCTTTGGGCAATTTTTACGGGACTGGCAATTCAAACCGCAGCATTGTGCATGTTCCGCCTTGAACGATATCCGCCAAAATATGCCTATGTCAGCATCTGCCTGGCTACTTTTTTTCTGATCATTACCGCACTGATCCCTTCTTTGCAGGATGAAATGTATTTCTGGCATGTGATCCACAAATGGACGACTTTTTTTTATGTGATGAGTACCCTGACCGCCCTGCACCCTTTTGTCCTCTTTCTTGGCAGGACAAAACCCCGGCTTTGGACTCTGCTGCGCAACTGGGAATGGCTGATCCTGATCGGCAGTATGTCCTCTCTGATTATTCAGGGACAGACGGGAATTTTTGAATTATGGTTTATTGTAATGACGCTGATGCTGCTGATTTATCTGCTTGTCATTTTGCATCAGGACAAGATCCGGCGCTTGCAACTAAAGGAATGACCTTTATGAGGCTTCGTCCCTGTCCGCGTTTTCCGGATTGTTCTGCGAATGCAGTGCGGACAGGATCTGGTCCAGATCCTCTTCTTTATACTCCAGCTTTTTCAGATAGCGGTGGATGTTGATCGCCAGAAAAGGCCAGACGATCAGGCAGAGGACGCCCAATGCGAAGGAAAATGAGCGAACCGGATGCTTCATCAGGTTCCCGATACCGAAGCCCAGAAGGATCACGCTTTCGAAAAAGATAAAAAGCAGCTGCTTAACACGGGTTTTCCGCAGCCACTTTTTGATTGCCTCCCTGCTCAGATCTTTTTGCTCTTCCACGCTAAACACCCGTTCAATTTCACTCTTTAAAAATTCATTCATCCTCTTCATCTCCTTCCCCGCCCCTTCCTCTGCACGGAAGTCCGGTCTGTCCCGTTCTTGTGCGGGTGGTTTTCCGGCAGAGCCCTTCATGCGGACAGTATTCACAGGCATCTTTGAAAGCCCTTTCGGTAATATAATATTTTCCTTCGCCGATTTGTAAGAAAAGATCCTCCAAATACGCTTCAAATTCCTCAAGGCCGAAGCCCTTGGCATTTCGGGGAACGATCTGTTCAAAACGGCCGTTTTCGGCGCTGAACTGATGGATCTTTGCGAATTCCGCTTTCCCAACGATCTCGTATGCGGCTCTAATTGTGTGAGCGGGAAAATCTTCTCTGCATTTCTGCAGATAGAAGTAAAGCTGGGAAAGCATGCAGGCGTTCAGCAGATTCAGTTTTACTTTCATGGTCTTGTAGTCGCTGACGACCATATCCCTGCTTTCCCGGTGAGTCAGGATCGCGTCGATAACCCCGCTCAGAAGGACCCTGACACCGCCGTAATTGCGAGTAAAATCCCGGAACCGTTTTTCCGTTTCCGTAATGCGGTAAGCGTCAAAGGATTGCCGGTGATTCCGGATTGCGAGAGCAAGGGCGTTGGATCCGGAATCCGGATTCAGATCACGGAGGTAGTCCCGATACAGATCCCGCTGATAAGGATCCGTGATATCGATCTTCATTTCCGCAAAGGTGCTTTCGATGCTGTTTTGCAGGAGTTCAAAGCTCTCCCGCGCTTCGCGTTCAAATCCTCCCCGGCTTCCGAAACGCTCAAGTACTTTATGAATAACGGTTCCCCGCAGCTTTTTCTGAAAGACGTGTTCTTCGGTATCCGCCGGCGAACAGCAAAGGATGTTGTCATAGTAAAAACGCTGGGGACAGGCAAGCAGGGCATCCACCTGTGTAACGGACAAACGGAACGCATTTTTATGCTCATTTGTCTGGCCGGAGAAAACACCGCGCTCCCCGCTGACAATTTCATTATGCCGCCGGACAAGGGTGTGATCCGTACCGCGAAGAATGCAATCCTCATAGGCAAGCAGGATGTCTCTTCGCACGGGGTATTCCAGATTCAACGGCAGGGTCTCTACCTCCTCCAGAAAAGTGGAAAGGTTCTGATCGCTGCCGTCCTCGGAATGCCGGGCCGAGGAGAAAATTACGCGCTTTCCCAGAGACAGCCAGTATTCCATAAAATGATGGTTCAGATCCAGCGAGAAGGATCCTTTCAGGTTCAGGCAGGGATTCTCGTTCTCCGCACGCGGAATGTCGCCTTCGTTCATGCCCATAACGTAGAGCTTTCCCGGAACGGATCCGAGGCTGTCCAGGAATCCTACGACCGGGATCCCGTTCCATTGTTCCTGTCTTGGAACCGTAGTGTTTTTTATCCTGACTGCCATTTCCCGGCATAGCAATGCAAAGCCGGTATCATGAAAAACGGCATCCAGATCTTCAATGACCGTATCCAGCAGTTCCAGAAATTTTTTACAGATCTTTTTATGGAGGGAGAGCTCCGGAATATCCAGATCGCTGATAAATTCCTGCACTTTTTTTCGCAGTTGCCATGTTTCTGCCCCGGTATAATTCCGGATGAATTCCTTTGCCTTTTCCGGCAGTTCATAACATTCCTGCGGATTGGCGCGAACTTTCTTATCAAACCGGTAAAGCGTATCATCCGGTCTGCAAAGCGGGTGCAGCAAGACCGCAGCAAGATCCTGCCATTGCGGATCCGGGATCCTGATGGCATTGAGAAAATCAAGCAAAAGAATGTTGCAGGGGAGCTCCGACAAAGGCAGCGCTTCGGTAAAACGCAACTGCAAGCCGAATTGCGGAAATATGCGCTTCAGATGCGGGGCATACTTGTCCATACTTGAAACCGCAATGAGAATATCTTCCTCTTCGCGACAATGTTCCCGGATATGGCCGGCTACGGCGATAACCTCTTCCCGCGGTGAAAAGGCATTGATATGGCGGGGCCTGCCTGTTTTTCCTTTGGGTTTCAGCGAGAGCTCGACATACGCCGTTCGCGTTTTAACGGTTTCGATCAACTCTTTATCCGGCGCTGCCGGCACTGCAGGGTCAATGAATACCGCTTGTACCGGAAGGGGCGGAACCGCAGCGTATATCGCACTAGCGGGACGGTAGGCGGGATCGGCTGCAATGCGGCGGTAATCATCCCGGAATTCCGGGCGTATTTCCCCTTTCCCAAGCTCGTGATCCCGGATTGCCGCAGCCAGATAATCTGCCGTGCCCGGCTTTAAATTTTCATTATTTTTCAGGACCATCATGCGCAAACGCTCATGCGGGGTTCCCGGAATATTTCCGGAGCGAATCCATTTCCCCAGGGTTGTGATCCGGATATTCGGACGCATGCAGCCGGCTTTTACCAGCGCAAGGTAGATTTGCTCTTCATGGTAGGACGAGACACAAAACAGATGCTGTGCCTCCTTTCCGATCTTTTCTTTCAGGCTGCTGATCTCCATCCCGGAATCCGGGAGTCCCGGCCTGAACCCGGGCCCCACGGGAAGGCGATCAAAATAATGCTCATCCCAATCAATATCGATCATTTCATTCAGTGCAACAAAATACAGTTTTCCGCAGGCGCAGATACCGTAGACCTGCTTCAGCATCCAAAGATAGGTCCGGATCTGCTTTTGATAAGACATCAGGCGATCTTTGCTACTGTCCGTTTTAAAATCCACCAGCATCCAGCGGCTCTCTGTGCGGTAAAGCAGATCAATCGTACCGCTGACCTGGATGGTATCGGCCTTCTTTCTCAGCCAGCCGCGCAGCGGCAATTCGCGGTATTGTTCAATATCGGGATCTTTTAGGATCTGATATACCGGATGCGAACGGGTTTTCTCCAGTAAGGCGCGGAGCGCAGAGAGGAGTTCCTCTCTGTCGGCGGCTGGGAACTGATGGCGGATATAGGTTTCGACCGTTTCCGGGGTACCGGAAATTTCATAGATGCCTTTTTCAATGCAGTAATGATACAGGGACCCTTTCGCTGCGCCGTAACCTTCTTTCTCCCCGGAAAAGACAAGCGCCGTGTCTCCCATCAGATCATGCGGCGAACGGTAGAGGTAGCGTCCCGCTGTTGCGTATTGCGGCGCGGGGATCCAGTCCCCGCAACCGATTGATTTTTTCTCCGCTTCAGCGGCAATTTCATCAATACAGTGTTTGCGGATATAATCGACCGGCCAGTTTTCCGGATCTTTTATGTCCAGATCCCGGGTTTCCAGAACATATTTGCTCCACCATGTGTTTTTGTATGTTTTATCTCTTTGCTCACCAAGAAACAACACTTTGTACACTGCGCGCGTCAGCGCGACATAGAAGACCCGTTTATCTTCAGCCTCTTCTTCAAGATTCGCGATCCCCTTCAGCCGCAGCAAAATGCCGGGCTTCTTCTCATCTTGGAGCGAAAGGGCGATCTCGTGGTGTTCGCCGCTGCGCCCCAGGCGAATATTTGTGCTGATCGCAGTCCCGCTGTGATTCATTTCGGGAAGGACCACAATAGGATACTGCAGTCCCTTGGCCTTATGAACGGTCAGGATATGGACCTTAGCCGTTGCCGGATACAAGGCTTGGCTTTCGTCGGACAGGCCCTTGACCTGATATCGAAAGAACTCCCGGATACTGCGCAAAGAACCGCCTTTTCGCTGCAAGCCGCGGATAATATTGACCGCCTTATCCAGGTTGGCGAGCTGTTGTTGTGGCATCAGTTCACTCACATATCCCAGTTCCCGGTCATTCTGATCAAGGATCCCGGTAATCAGTTCATCGAGGGGTTTAATGCCTGCATCCCGAATCCATGCGGCAAGCAGCCGGCTGGTCTGCGCCAGGCCGGGCTGCGCCTGAAGGGCATTATACAGCGATACGCCTTTATCCCTTTTGCTCAGGGAGTGAATTTCCGCATCCGACAAGGCAAGAAAAGGCGAACGCAGCAAGCCTGCCAGTGCATGATCATCATGCGGATTATCCATAACGGACAGAAAATGGAACACATCGCGCACGGCGGGACTGTCGAAAAACCCTTTCCCGCCCATGATGTCGATAGGAATACCCCATTTTCTGAACGCATTAAGATACTCGTTAATATTTGTAAAGCGGCGCAGGATCACCGCAATCAGCGCTGTTCCGTCTTTCGGATCAATGGATGAATTTTCATATTTTTTCAGGAGTGTCCGAACCTGCATGGCGGCATGTTGTGCAGGCAGGTATTCATCGCTGTCGGCATCTCCGCTTTCCAGCCAGTGTGCCTCGATCGCATCCGGTATGGGCTCTTTACCGGAAACGGGATTGGTAGGTTCAAAAAATGCTTCGTAGGCTTCCCGGTGTTCTTCCCGGTTCCCGAGGATCTTGCTAAAATAGGCATTAATGCCCTCAGCGACAAAATTTGCGCTGGAGCGGTAATTGTCGTTAAACTCAAGAACATCTCCCTGCAAGTCCCTGACAAGCGTTTCGGCATTATTCATGACCGTCACGTCGGCATTGGCAAAACGGAAGATGGACTGTTTGCGGTCCCCGACGATAAACAGTTTTGCATTTCCGGAAGCCCGGAAGATCATGCGAACAATATCCCAGCGCAAGGGATTTGTATCCTGGAATTCGTCAAGCATGATATGGCTGTAGCGCCTCCCGATCTGATCGCGGACATCCTTATGCTTTTGCAGCAGTTCCTGCGTGCGGATAATGACATCTGAAAAGTCCATTACATTTTTTTGTTTTTTGATCTCCGAATAAAAGGCATTGAAATCCCGGTAATGGGCGATCAGCTGCTTTAGCAGCGGAATGATCTTTTTATCTGCCGTTCCGGGTGTCTGCAGAATATCTTCAACTTCAAAATTCCTTAGAAGTTCAAACCATTCCTCGGCAAAATCCTTGCCGTTTTCCCATTTGTCTTTATTTCCGGGTGCCTTTGCTTTATAAGTTTTATCGCTTTTTATAAAACCCCCGTTCCGGTTGACCACCTCGCTTAGGAATGCGGCTCTGAATTCCAGTGGATCTTCAAGTGAACGGATGTTTTCAAGTTTGTCGGCCATATCGCCGAGCAAGCGGTATAAGACGTCATTTTCATCTTTGCATTTATCTTTTTGCTCCCGCCACATGAGCTCAAAAGCCCGGATCAGTCCTTCGATATCCCCCCTTGCCGTATAGCGGCTTAACCAGTCGTGCCAGATCTCCTGCTCGTTTTTCTGTTCAATTCCCCGCACATAATCTTCCAGGATCTCCCGGGCGGCATGCATTTTTCTTAGCGCGCTGCGGATTTGGTAAAAACCCATTTCTTCCAGCAGAATGTCAAAACAGTGCGGATCGGCAGCTATCCTTTTTTTCAGCCATTTTTCAAGACTTTCATCCAGAAGTTTTTGCGATTCCGCGTCTTCCTGAACGTTGAACTGCGGATCGAGATCCATTTTGTGAGCAAATTCCCTTAGAATGCGCGCGCAAAAACTGTCGATGGTCGAAATGGAATTTTGTGAAAAGGTATCCTTGAGTTTTTTTGCATAATTCCGGACCGCTGTCTCGCGCTTGTTCCTTAGGGTTGGGCAAAAGTCCGTTCCCTTCAGTTCGCGGATCTCTTCACCCGAAAGCAGGATATTGACATCCTTCTGGATGCGCTTGATCATTTCGCCCGCGGCTTTTTTGGTAAAGGTTATGACCAGGATCTTTTTATGGTCGGTTTGTTCCGGTTTTACACCGGCCAGCGTTTCCCGGGCAAAGCTGTCCAGAATAGCCGCGTAGCGCTTTGTAAGGGCAAAAGTCTTTCCGGCGCCGGCGCAGGCTTGTATAAAAACGGACCTGCTGACATCCAGAGCGAGTTCCAGGGGTGTTCTTTCCATGTGATTCCGGTTTTTATCGGTCATGATTAACGTCCAGAGTATAAGTTAAGAAATATATATCATATTGGTAAATATTTTTTTAGATTAAAAACGTCAACTATCAAAGGAGGTTTTATGGCATATGCAGAAGAATTCAAACGCAGCGTAGCCCTCAACACCAAAAAAATCATCCGCGGGGTACTGATCTTGCTGGCGGCGATCCTGCTGCTTAGCAGTTTTTATGTAGTCCAGGCGGAGAATGTCGGTGTGGTACTGCGTTTCGGGAAATATACAAAGACCACGGATCCGGGACTGCACATCAAGATCCCGCTTATCGAAAAGGTATACCAGGTTGCCGTCGAGCGTCAGCTCAAGGAAGAATTTGGTTTTCGGACCGTTAAAACCGGTGTCGGGACTCAGTACAGCGGCCGCAGCTACGAATCCGAATCGGTCATGCTGACGGGCGACCTCAATGTGGTGGTCCTCGAATGGATTATCCAGTACCGCATCGAGAATCCCTATCTTTATCTTTTCAAGGTCCGGAACCCGCAGTTAACCTTGCGGGATATGAGCGAGGCGGTCATGCGCGAGGTTACCGGCGACCGAACCCTGAACGAGATCCTGACCGTTGGTCGTCAAGAGATCACCCAGACCGTTCAGGATAAGCTGCAGGATCTCTGCAACGAATACCAGAACGGTATTCGCATTCGACAGATTGTGCTTCAGAACGTAGATCCGCCCGATGCGGTCAAGGCCTCGTTCAACGAGGTCAACCAGGCCCAGCAGGACCGTGAAAAGCTCATCAATCAGGCCCGCTCAGAATACAACCGGGTCATCCCGCGTGCCCGGGGCGAAGCCCTGCAGACCATCCAGGAAGCGGAAGGATACGCTTCGGTCCGCATCAACGGAGCCAAAGGTAATGTAGCCCGTTTCAATTCAGTTTTCGAGGAGTATTTAAAGGCTCCCGAGATCACCCGGCAGCGCATTTATCTAGAAACCATGAGCCAGGTACTTCCGCAGCTGGAGAAAAAGCGCGTTATTGACGAAGCGACCGGCGGCATTCTGCCGCTGTTAAACCTGGATGAATAAGGAGCCTGACATGAAAAATTTAAAAATATTATGGTTCGCTCTTGCCGTTCTGCTTTGTGTGATCCTTGCAAGTACGGGCTTGTTCATTCTGGACGAAACGCAGCAGGCCATCATTACCCGCTTTGGGAAACCGATACGAACGCTGATCGAACCGGGACTGCATGTAAAGATCCCCTTCCTTGATGTTCTGCACACCTTTGACAAGCGTTTTCTGGAATGGCGCGGAGAGAGCAATCAGGTAACGACCAAGGACAAACGTTACATTTGGGTTGACACCTATGCCCGCTGGCAAATTGTGGATCCCCTGCTGTTCTATATGCGGCTGTATGACGAACGTGGCGCCTTGTCGCGCATTGATGATATTATCGACGGAGAGACGCGTACCGCTTTTGCGCGGCATAATCTGATCGAACATGTGCGCACTACGAACCGTGAGCCTCAGCGTGATCCCGTTCTGGACCTGGACACCGACAGTCTGGAAACCATACTCTACGGCCGCAGTCTTATCGGAAGCGAGATCCTGAAAGCCGCAACCGCCCGTACGGCGGACCTTGGAATCAGTATCCTGGATTTCCGTATCAAGCGCATCAATTATGTAAAAGAAGTCCAAACCACTGTTTTTGAACGGATGATCACGGAACGCAAGCGCATTGCGGACCAGTACCGTTCCGAAGGTCAGGGTGAAGCTTCGCGCATCAGCGGAGAAAAGGAACGCGAACTGAAGCGCATTCAGTCCGAAGCGCTTCGTACCGCCAACGAGATCATGGGTAAAGCGGATGCCGAAGCGGCGGCGATCTATAGCAATGCCTTTAATCGCAGTCCGGAATCCCGGGAATTCTATACCTTTATGAAAACCATGGAGACCTATCAATCCGTTCTGGATTCCAACACTTCCGTGATCCTTTCAACGGAAAGCGACTTTTACAAATACCTTAAGTCCGTCACTCCCTGAAAAAGCAAAACATCGCAGAAAAGAGATTCTGTTATCCAAAAACAGAATCTCTTTTTTCATGCAACCGTAATTTCAACACGGATTTTTCTTAACTTTCTTCCCGCCCGGTGGTGTCTTATATGCGGAAGGGCAGAATGCCTGCCGGGAAAAAGACAAAAAAAGAAAGGAAAAAACCATGAAAAAGATCCTGTTTACCTCAATGCTTGTCGTTCTGCTTATGCTGAGCGGATGCAACTTCGGCGGGTTTTGGGATGATGACAATGATGAAAACGTCACGCTTGCAACCCTGGTTGAAAGCGAACTTCTGGCGGAATACGACAGCGACACAGCCATTGAAGAAGCGATCGAGATCAGTGTTCCCGCCACATTTTCAAAATTCGCTCCGGGTCCGAATCCGCAGCAGAACCGCAAGCGCATCAACCTGCTCCTTAAACATGAAGTTGACAGTGTGGATGTTTCTCACAGCATCAGCTATACCACCGACGATACCGCTCTGGTAACGGTCAATAAAACCTTATACGGCACTTTGTACATTCATCACAACGACACCACAGTTACCGATACGCCGGTGGTCTGGGAAAAGGATTATGTTTACAGCACGACCGCTTACTGGCAGTATGCGCATTTCAACAATGCCGACAGTTCTTCCGACAGCGCCGCGAACACTGCAACCGATACCAGCGGCTGGCGTCTGACTGCCAAGAGCCTGGAGGCCGGTGCTACCGAAGGCATCATGAATGAAATTGAACAGGTCCTTGTCGTTTCCGATGAAGACTCCGAGGAGATCCTGTTTGACGATCCGGAGAAACTGTATACGGTGTCCCGCGGATACACCTGGCAGGGTGCTTTCCGAGGACGGCCGGGAACATTGTCGACGAACGTATTCGTTACGATTTCCGGCAATGATGATGTCAACGTTCTGGGTTCAAGCGGTCGCCATTTTGCGCTGGCAGATGACGGACTTGGCCTGGATTTTACTGCGGATGACAGAATTTTCAGCGGAAGCGTATTGAAAGGCCGCGGTCAGAGCCGCCTGCGCGTTCAGATGCTGACAACCGCCACATTCATTGAAGAAGACGCCCCCGTTGAAATGGCCTCCTGGTTCCTCCCCTTACGTTAATTATTTCTTCTTCCTTTCGCTCTAAACAAAAAAGGCGGCTTTTAGCCGCCTTTTTTGTTTCTTTCCTCTCCCGTCCCTGCTGTCGGGCTAATTTCCCTTATCCTGCAATCTGCCGATATAGACATAACGGTCCTTGCCCTCGAGCATCAGTTCAAAATTCGAGACCGCAATACCGTTCATGGATTTATGGGAACCGTAAATACGCGCCTTGTAACGGCCGTCAGCGGCATCGCGGCTCAGGCTTTCAATCAGCGAAGCGTGTCCGAACCAGGTGCCGTTGTTCCGCCGCACCCAGTATTGAATAAAATCTCCGGGCTGTACCTGCGACAGATCGCGAATGCGTATTCCTACTCCGTATTTCTCCATCATATGGACCATACCTGCATAGCGCGGATCGGCAGGATCGGGACCTTCCTTTATCAGGTTTCGCCCGAAATCGGGGTGATTGATCAGCACATCCCGGCGCATTTCCGCAGTATAGTGAATCCCTCTCCGGCTGAGCAGCGTATCCATGACTGCAGAAATAAAGGTGCTGCAATCCAGCTGTTTTTTTGCACTGCTGTAAGAGCCGTAGGTCCACCCCCGGAAAACAGCGTCGGACATTTGATGCGCCGTTTCAAGATCGGAAGGCGCAGCTGCGGCCAGTCCCGTCAGCAAAAGAAAGAGCAACAAAAAACGTTTCATGCATACTCCGGAATTAATTTTAAAAAATCCTCCGCCTACAAGGCGAATATTGTCTTGAGAAAATGCCAGAACATCATGCCGGAGACAATAAGCTTCACCAGCGTGCCCAGCAAAAAGCCGACAAAGGAAGCGAATCCCGATTTCAGTGCGGCGCCCGAATCCTTGCCCGAACTGAGTTCTCCGATAACGGCTCCGATAAAAGGTCCGAATATAATGCCAAGGGGCGGAAAAAAGATCAATCCGAGGATCAGTCCGATCATGCTTCCCCAAACTCCGCGTTTACCGGCGCCGGCCTGCTTGGTTGTAAATACCGGGATCACATAATCCAGTCCGTAAACCAAGGCCGTCACCAGGCCCCAGGTGATCAGGAATTCCGATGAAAACTGGTGGTGCTGGGTTGCGTGCAGGATCAGCAGCCCCGCAAAACTCAGCGGCGGTCCCGGAATGAGCGGCAGGATGCATCCGGCAAGCCCTCCGATCATCAGAATAAAACCCAGTACGATAAGCACATAATCCATATTGACCTTCTTTTAGGTGCAGCGGAAAATTTTCCGGCATGCATTGAAATGTAGAAAAATAATTTTTGTTTTACAATTTCTTTGAAAAATACAGTAAAAGCCGGGAGATCCCGCTTTCACTGCATTTTATTCACTTAAGAATTGAAAAGTGCTTTGAAAAATGCTATTTTAGATAACTTGTATCATGCGATACTGAGTAAGGTGGTTACCGACTAACTTAGAAAGGTGTTTTATTATGTTGAAACCCGGTTTTATTCCCCAGCAGGAGCCCAGTATCAGGGTTGGTATTGTTTTACCGCAGGACAAGCAGAAAAAGATCAGCGCATTTCTGTCCAATATGTGTGATTATGAAATGGCGGTTGATACCCTGACCTTTTCCACCTGCGAAGTTTCCAGTATTCTCTTTACGGTGGAAGAGCGGGGAATCCTGTTTCAGATTGACGAAAAGCAATATGAACGCGTACGGAAGGTAATCCTGAGACCAACGAAAGAAACCGCGCACCTCACCATAGATCCAGTCATTTCCGGAAGGGAGTTCCACTGGCGTAAACATATCAGCGTACGCCTGCCGGGAACCATAGAAATTACCATTCAGGAAAAACACTTGCTCGTGATCAATGAGCTTCCTCTGGAAAAATACCTGATGTGCGTAGCCACATCCGAAATGGGAGCCGCCTGTCCTTCCGCTTTGATCGAAGCCCAGACCGTAGTCGCCCGTTCCTGGATGCTGGCCAATGTCGAACAGAAACATACGGCGCTGGGTATTGATGTCTGCAATGACGACTGCTGTCAGCGCTATCAGGGTCTTAACAATGTTACGGACATCAGCATCAAAGGCGCAAATTCCACACGCGGAAAGGTCATTCTTTACGATGGAAAGATCTGCGACGCGCGCTACTCCAAGTCCTGTGGCGGCAAAATGGAAACCTTTGAGAATCTCTGGGAAGATACACCCCTCGCTTATATGCAGAATCTTCCGGACATGCCGGAAGGCAACCGCGTCCCGGACCTGACCGTTGAAAAAAACGCGCGGGCCTGGATCATGTCGACACCTAAAGAGGCTTTCTGCAGTTCACACACCGTTCCCGAAGACAAGCTGAAGCAGTATATCGGTGCCTGTGATGACGAAGGGGAATATTTCCGCTGGACCGTGGAGATCAGCAATGATACATTATCCGCCAATCTGCGTGAAAAGCTCGGTCTGGACGTGAAAGCCGTACTGGAACTGCAGACCCGTAAACGCGCCGGCAGCGGCCGCCTGCTGGAGCTCGGCATAGTTTATCTGAATTTTGAAGATAAAAAACTGGAAACCGTCGTACACAAGGACTACAATGCGCGGCTTGTTCTGCATCCCAAATTTCTCTTTTCCTCTGCCGTGATCATTGAGAATATCGGTTGCGGGAAAGTTCCCCGCCGCTTTGTCTATCACGGAGCCGGCTGGGGACACGGAGCCGGCATGTGCCAGATCGGCGCGCTGGGCATGTCCCTCAAAGGCTACACGACCGAAGAAATCCTGGCTCACTACTATCCCGGAAGTATTTATAAGCAGATCTACAAATAATTCAGGAAAGGACAACTATGCGTAATCAGAAAAAGAAAAATCCCAGAGGAAACCCCTGGAGCTGGGTCCCTTCCCTTTATTTTATCGAAGGTATCCCCTATACGGTCGTCATGGTGGTGTCGGTAGTAATGTACAAAATGCTCGGCATTTCCAACACCGACATTGCACTTTATACCAGTCTGCTTTATCTGCCCTGGGTTTTAAAACCTCTCTGGAGCCCCATTGTTGACAATCTGAAAACAAAACGCTGGTGGATCCTGGTGATGCAGTTTGTCCTTGGCATTCTTTTTGCCTGTATAGCCCTGACCATTCCGACAACGAATTTTTTCCGCATCAGCATTGCTTTCCTCTGGCTGATGGCCTTTACCTCTGCCACGCATGACATTGCCGCGGACGGTTTTTACATGATCGGCCTTGAAGAAGGTGACCAGTCCTTTTTCAACGGCATCCGCTCGGCTTTTTACCGCGTTTCCATGCTGATGGGGCAGGGCGTCTTTGTGATCCTGGTCAGTATACTGATCAACGCCTCGGGCATGGACACCATTGAGATCGCGGTCAATGCCGTTCCCGAAGGCACAGCGAGCCAAACGCTGCTTCTGGAGAATGCCGATATTCCCGAACAAGACGGCGACATGCGTCTGATCTACTCTCCGGAAGTACTGGACATTCCTCTCCTGCAAGTAAGTCCGGTTTATGCGGATTCCGTGATCAAATCGGTCCGCGAATGGAATCTGGCACAGGGACAACCGGATCCCGATGCACCCCGTATTGCAAAAGAAAAAGTCAAAGTCAGCAAGGGAAAAACGGTCCGGCCCAAAAAATTCGAGCAATGGCTGCGGACAAATTTCGGCGTTGCGGAAGTACCCGTCAGTGAATATGCCGGAAATGTCGGCGTTGTTTCTTTTCATCTCTCCAAAGCCCCGGATAAAGATAAGACGGTCATTGTCACCTTTGGACAGGACCGCGGCGACAAAAGCATCAAACTGATCGAAGGTACGCGTTTTGAGTTTACTGAAGAAAATTGGAACAAGCCCGTTCGCGCAGCCATTCAGCTGGACAAAAAACTGCTGACGAAAAGCAATGCCGTTTTTGATGCGCAATCCGGAAACGTGGTCATGTCATGGACAGTATTGTTCTTTTTCCTTTCCGCCATGCTCTTTGTTTTCTGGATCGCGCACCGCCTTACGCTGCCAAAAGTGGAGACCGACCGCCAGGAACGCTCCGCACTGCAGGCGTTCAAGGATTTTCTTGCGACCTTTGCCTCTTTCTTTACCAAGGAAAATATCGGCCTGGCCATCACATTCCTGCTGCTCTTCCGCCTGGGCGAATCCCAGCTCGTCAAACTCTCCGCGCCCTTTATGCTGGATACACGGGAAGCGGGCGGACTCGGACTGACAGCCGGACAGTACGGGCTGACCTATGGAACGGTCGGCGTGATCTTCCTGACCCTGGGCGGTATTCTCGGAGGAATGGCCGTTGCCAAACATGGACTGAAAAAATGGATTTGGTGGTTTGCCGTTTTGATCAATGTTCCCAATGCCGTCTATATTTTCCTTTCCTATGTACAGCCCTCCAGTCTTTGGGTGATCGTGCCTTGCGTTTCGTTTGAGACCTTCGGCTATGGTTTTGGCTTTACCGCTTACATGATGTACATGATCTACATTTCGCGGGGAGAATATAAAACCTCCCACTATGCGATCTGTACCGCATTCATGGCGCTGGGAATGATGATTCCCGGAATGATGAGCGGCTGGCTCCAGGAAATTATCGGTTATGAACATTTCTTTATCTGGGTTGTCATTGCTACCATCCCGGGATTTATTCTGATCAAGTTTCTGAAGATCGATCCCGGCTTCGGGAAAAAAGTCAAAAAAGTCGAGTGATCCCGGAATTCGCAGAACGGGAGTCTTGCGTTTACAAGTTGACAGAAGGCAAATTAAACATTATCTTTCCTGCATGAAAAGGCTGTACTGCATTGCCGCATTTTTTTTGATGCTTTTTGTATCATGTTCACCTTATGAACGCATTAAAGGCGTGCACCTGCAGCTGCAGGACCCGGTGATCCGGCAGCGTTACGGCGGCGAAATGGGAGCTCTGGCCGATGAGCTGAAACAAGCCGGTGTTACCCTGGTGATCTCCCCGGTCCTGGTGGACGGCATCGCCTTTTATCCCTCCGATCTGCTCCCGCAGCGCTGGGAGCAGGGAACCCAACTGCTTGCTTTCCGTCACGAACTGCGGCGGCGCAATATCCGTTTTGCAGCCAGAGTGCCGGTTTTTAAAGACGATTATACGCAGCGTTCCCAGCCGGTGTTGCAAGCCGTGAACGATTACGGTGCCGGCATCCGAGAATGGGTTTGTCCTGCGAATCCGGAATACCGCAACTACAAGCTGCAGATCATCGGCGAGGTAATGCTTGTTCTGCAGCCGGATGTTTTATATCTGGACAACTGTTATTTTCCCGCCGAACATGTACAGAACAACGGAACGCTTTCGAATACGTCCGTCCGTTCTTCCTGCTTCTGCAACGCCTGTATGGCGGATTTTTCCAGATACGCGGGGCTGGAACTCCCGGCGAATGCAACGGGAACAGACATTCTCGGTCATTATCGTAAAGAATGGACGCTATGGCGCTCCGGCATGATCACCGCCTATGCGGAAGCGATTGGCAAACAAGTCCATGCCACGAACCCCGCCTGCCGCATTTTACTGGAACGAAGGCCCTGGCCGGAAACATTTTTAAGCGGCGGACTGCAGCGCATCTACGGACTGGACGTTAAAACGCTGCATCCCTTTGTGGATGCCTATGCATTGACGGCTTTCCCGGAGCTGTCACCGGAAAATGATTCTCTGCTCACGGCCGTGGTTCGGGAATCGGCGGCGCTTGGCAAACGCGCCATTCCTTCTTTGCAGGTGCGGAATTACCTGCGGAACGGCGAAGAACATTTCCGCAATGATCTTAAGGCATGGCGCCAATATTTTATCATCTACGACTGGGGAATGCTGCTAAACAACCGGCGATTATTAAACATCTTTATCTCGGAGTCCTGATGAAAGTCAATACAAGTATGGTTCAGCAGCTGCTGGCGCAGCGCTCAGGGCAAAACGCCGTACCGCTGCCCAAAAAAGTGCGGGTCCGGCCGGATGCCCTTATTCTTAACACCGCAAGCGCCGGGCTTTTGCTTTCCCTCCCGGAGAATCAACCCCTGTCCCTGCCGGTTTATATGATCCAAAATGAACTTCCTTTGGAAGGGAATCCCGAACCCGAACTGATCGCTGCGTTGCAAAAACGCGGCATTACTTATTTGCACGGCACGCGAAGCGGATTTCCCGCCCTGGTCGCAGCCGAGGAAGGTCTGGCCTTTCCCGGCGGGATCGTTGCCGCGGCAGATCCCGGCCTATCCGAGCTCGGCGCCTTTGGCACACTGCTGCTGCAGCCGGACCCTAACAGCCTGGCCGCACTGATCCAAAACGGGGAAGTGGAAATTCCCGTCCCTGAAATCTGCAGCATTGAACTGCATTCCGTTCCCGGCGAATGGACGGGAGGAACCGATATTGCGCTCGCACTGCTAAAATACTATGATCTTCCCAAAGACGGTCATAGCTATCTGGAGTTCAGCGGAGAAGGCCTTTCCGCGCTTTCCCTTCCGGAGCGCCACAATCTTTTGCGCGTACTGGCAGACCTGGGTTACCCGAACCTGCTGTGCCAGGCCGATGATAAATGCATGGCCTTTTTGCAGGACCGCAGCGAGGGTGAAGCGCAATTCTATTCCCCTGCCGAAATAACCAAGGCCGCATATCGGCAAATAAATGTCGACCTTTCCGGCATAACTCCCATGCTTGCATGGATAGAGAACAACCAGCTGCAGATCGGCGGACTTACGGATAAAGATGCGCTGCCGATACAACAGGTGATCATTGGCGGGGACACCGGCGGCCGCTACGAAGACTTTGAGGCCGGGCTGAAACTGATCCGCTACCGCATGCTGCCGGAGCAGATGAACGCCTGCCTGCTGCCCGGTTCTCAGCTGGTCCACGGCGATCTGCTGGACATGGGTATCGCCGGGATCTTTACCGAGATCGGTTTCCAGATCTTCCCCGCAGCTTTTCAATCCCTTCTGAACCGCTATCCGGACCGGCGGAGAACCCGTTTGTCAAGCTCCGCCGGCATTCTGAAGAACGGAGGCTATCTGGCCGGCGCCCTTTCCTGTTTTAGCGCAGCCGTAAACGGCGCCATCATACATCCCATGGAAATGGAAAACATCCTGAAGAATCAGGAAAAAGAGTATTCGCATTATGAGCCCGAAGCTTAAAAGAAAGATCCGCCGTCTGAAGATCCATTTCTTTTTGATCCTTTTGCTGATCATCCCGTTTACCAATGCCTGCAGTATGTTCCGGAATCAGCTAAAACCGCATTTTACCCGCATACCGAAAATTGTTACCATGCAGGTTACCGCGTATTGCTCCTGTGAAAAGTGCTGCGGCTGGAAATTGAACCCGAACGGCGAAAGCGTCTATGCCTACGGACCGCATAAAGGAAAGCGCAAAGTGGTCGGAATGACCGCCAGCGGGACAAAGGCCGTACCCGGTACCATTGCCGCAGATATCAGCATCTATCCTTTAGGAACGATCATGTATATTGAAGGCTACGGCTACGGGCGCGTTGAGGACGTCGGCTCAAAGATTACCCAACAACATATCGATCTGTTCTTTAAGGATCACGCGACAGCCATGAACTGGGGGAACCGGAGGATGAAAGTGAAAGTGTGGTTGCCTAAATGACCCTCATATCTCCCCGTATTTCTTTTTTTACCCTGGGCTGTAAACTAAATCAGGCGGAAACGGCCGCGCTGCAGCACGCCGCCAGAAAACACGGCTATATTCCGGTAGACTTTCAGGAAAGCGCGGATGTCATTGTTGTCAATTCCTGCACACTGACCAATCGCGCTGACCGGAAAACCCGGCAGGCGCTGTTTCAGGCAAAACGCCGCTCTCCCGGGAGCATTCTGGTCCTGGCCGGTTGCTATCCTCAGGTACAGGGAGTCGGGGCAGCGGAAATTCCCGGTGTGGATATTGTACTGGGAACCCGTGATAAATTTGCCATTTTTGAGGCGCTGGATACTTTCCGCGAAGAGCGGGAAAAAACCGTGCGCATTTCTCCCGTCAACAATCCGGAACGCTGGGAGACGACCTTTATCGCCGCAACAGAACGGAGCCGTGCTTTTCTTAAGATCCAGGAGGGCTGCAGCAATTACTGTACTTATTGCATTGTTCCTTTTGCGCGCGGCAATCCGGTCAGCCGCGATTTTGAGAACACTCTGCAAGAAGCAAAACGTTTGAGTGAAACCGGCTGCAGGGAAATCATTCTCAGCGGGATTGACATCGGAGCCTATAATGACAGGGGGAAAAGCCTGATGGACTTAGTTGTAGAACTCGAAAAACTGCCCGAACTGAAACGAATCCGCATTTCCTCGATCGAAATGAACACTTTAAGTGACGCCCTGATCCGTCATGCCGCCGTTTCCGAAAAACTAATGCCGCATTTTCATCTTTCTCTGCAATCCGGCTCCGACACCATCCTGAAAGCTATGAACCGTAAATACCGCACGGAAGATTTTTATAAAAAGGTGGCTGTCATCCGGAAACACCTTCCCGATGCTTCCATCGGGACTGATGTGATCGTCGGTTTTCCGGGAGAAAGTGACGCTCTTTTTGTGGAGTCGATGAATTTTATCAATGAAATTGCCTTCGCTTATCTGCACATCTTTCGTTTCTCACCCCGCAGAGGAACCGTGGCTGCCGCAATGAAGGATCCGGTTTCCGAAACCCGGAAAAAGGAACGCGCCACCCTGCTGAAGGATACGGACAGAAATCTGCGGGAAACCTATGCCTCACGATTTTACGGCACGGTACAGCCGGTACTCTGGGAACAATTCGAGGACGGCATGTGCAGCGGGCTTACGCCGCATTATCTCCAGATTAGGGAAGCCGGGGACCCCGGGATGCTAAACCGCATCACAAAGCCGGAACTGAACGCCGCGAATGTTATTATGAAAAGCGACAACTGCGGGGCTACCTGTCCACAGGAGTCAAGCGGATCAAAGACGCTTTAAAAAAATGCATTTGTTGTCGCCCTCGCCGTAAAAATCCGGCAGTTCGGCAACCAATTCACAGCCATTCTTCAGATAGAACATGCGGGTTGGTTCATAAAGCGGCCGTGATGATGTTTCAATCCAGAGTTTTCTGCCGCCCATACGCCGGACGGCGTCACTGACCTTCTGCATGATCGTTTTCCCTAATCCTCCGCCGCGCATGCTTTTGTGCACGGCAATCCAGTACAGGTCAAAGCTGTCCGCCGTACAGGGCGTTTTCCCGTAGCAGGTAAATGCCACCGGTCCGGCCGTGTTTTCTGCGATCAGAAAGATATAACCGCTGGCTTCTTCGCCCTTGCTGAGGTTTGTTTCCGCCAGTTCTACGCCAATGTCGATCTCGTGTTCATAAAAAAATCCGGCGGAACGCAGGATGTCCCGGATGGCGGCAAGATCCGCAACGCGGAGTTCACTTCGGAATTTCAGTTCATTCTGCATCTTCGATGATCCGTTCTATCATGGTTTCATTTTCGTATCCCGCTTCATGCAGCGCGGCGACAAATCCGCTGTCGGGTGCAATGCAGGGATTCCCGTTGATCTCAAGTATGTAAATGCGCGCATCTTTGTCCACGCGCAGATCCACCCGCGCATAAGCGCGAAGCCCAAAAACATCCCAGCATTTCAGACAGGTATCCCGCAGTGCCTTTTCCAGAACGGAGCCGGGTTGCAAGGTTCTAAAAGCGCGCCGGCTGTGGCGGTATTCGGGACTGTTTTCATCCCATTTTGCCTGATATCCGAGAATACGGGGCTTATCGTCAAAATATTCCCCGAAAAGCATTTCAGCCGGCGGCAGGATCTCTACTCCGTCCTTTGCTGCCAGCATGCTGATATTAAATTCCCTGCCGTCGATATATTCTTCAATAAAATAATGCCTGGCCGAAAGGCGGCGGATCTTTTCTGTTTTTTGCGTATCACCGCTGCGGAAGATGGAATCCGCGCTGATGCCAAGGGAAGCTTCTTCCCAGACCGGTTTAACAATATAGTTTTTTGCGGGATCCAGTTGCGCCACATCTCCGGGCGTAAAATAATCCGCCGTGGGCAAGGCGTGCAGACGCATGATCTTTTTTGCCAGCACTTTACTGCTTGTCAGAAACAGCGCTTCCAGCGGAACGCCCGTATACGGGATCTTCAGTGCGTTCAGCATTGCCGGGGCAAAATAGATCAGCTCTCCTTTTCCATAGGCTGCTTCACAGAGATTGAAAACAAGATCCGGGGCTTGCTGCCGGACAGATTCAAGATCCCCGTCAAGATCCTTTCCCATTGCCAGCGTAGTAACCGTATATCCCAGATGGCTACAGACTTCCTTTACAAGATCCCGCTGGGCGATCACATCCATTTCATCGGGATCGTTGCGAAGCACCGCGTTGTGGAGGATCAGGATCTTCATGGGCGGAAATTTCTCCGGATCGCGGATTCCAGGACCGCAGAAATGATCTCCTGAAAAGAAATGCCGTTCAACCTGCAGAGAATGGGAAGATCGGAGATCACGGGATTCAGTCCGGCCAGCGGATTGACCTCGATAAAGCTCATTTTTCCAAAACGGTCGATCTTCATGTCAACGCGGCCGCCGTCCAGACAGTTCAAGGCACGCCAGGATCCGAGTGCAAGCTCGGTGCAAGCTTCGAGCATATCGCCCCGGACCGCCTGATATTCGACGACCTCTTCAAAATTTTCCTTGTTCTCGTAAGAATAAATGCCGACGCCTTTATGCTTATAAATGATCTCCATGGCACCGGGTACGCGCGCCTGTTCACCGCTGCCGAAAACGCCAACGGTAAATTCTCGTCCCGGCAGAAATTCTTCTACCAGCACCGGCTGTTCAAAACGCTGCAGCAATTCCAGACAAACCTGACGGAGCTGCTGCGGATCCCGTATGAGAGAATCCTTGCTGATGCCCTTTCCGGTGCCTTCCATCAGGGGCTTAGCAAAAAGCGGATATTCCAGATGCACGTTATCGATATCCGTCTTCCGGGAAATCACGGCAAAATCAGGGGTGTTGACGCCGCTGTCGCGCACGATGCGTTTGGCGAAGGCCTTGTTTAGAGAACAAGCCAGTGTTGCAGGTCCCGAGAACACATAAGGGATGCGGTAAGCATCCAGCAGCGCGGGCACCAGGGATTCGCGGCCGGCGCCATGCAAACCTTCGGCGATATTGAAAACCATATCCCAGGACTTTTTTCCCAGAAGCGCCTGCATCAGGCTCTGCGCGTTACCGATGCGCTCCGTCTGGTGACCGGCATTCCGGATTGCTTCCTCAATACCTGCAATGGTGCTTTCTTTATCGAATTCGGCCGTTTCTTCCATAGAATAACCTTGAGCCAGGTATTCGTTTCTAAGGTCATACGTAAGTCCGATCTTCATCATTCCATACCTTTATTGCAGGCAGTATTTTTCCGTCTGCACTGTGTCTGATTTTTCGTTCTAAAATACAAGGCTTGAATCCATGTCTCTTTATTTTTTCCGGCAGATCCAATTCCCGGTCCTGCCCAGAATACGGTTTCAGCTCGAAGGATCGTAATAACGGAAGGTCTTGCCCTCGAAATTTTTCAGGATCACGTAATTCCCTTCGCGACCCTGATAGTAATCCGGAAGCAGCGGTACTTTTCCGCCGCCGCCCGGAGCGTCGATCACATAATGCGGAATGGCGTATCCGCTGGTAAAGCCGCGCATGCCCTGAATGATCTCAATGCCCTTTGCCACCGGAGTCCTGAAATGCGAAGAACCCGGTATGGGATCGCACTGATAGATGTAATAAGGACGAACCCGGACTTTCAGGAGGCGGTGCATCAACTCGGTCATCGTTTCAACGCTGTCATTCACGCCTTTCAGCAGAACGGTCTGACTGCCGAGAACAATCCCGGCGTCGGCAAGACGTTTGAAGGCTTCGGCGGTTTCCGGAGTGATCTCGTCGGGATGCGTCGCATGAATGCTCAAATACAGGGGTTGATATTTTTTTAGCATTTTCACAAGTTTATTGGTAATGCGCTGTGGCAGAACCATCGGAACTTTGGTGCCGATACGCAGGATTTCCACATGCGGAATATCCCGCAGTGAGGAAAGCAGAAACTCAATATGTTTGTCCGGCATCGTCAGCGGGTCACCGCCGGAAATAACCACATCCCGAACCGCGGGATTATTCCGGATATACTCGATGGCAGTCTGCCAGGCTTTAATCCCGTAGTGCTTTTTATCCTTCAAGACCATATGCGAGCGGGTACAGTAGCGGCAGTATACCGAACAGAATCCGGTAGACAGAAAAAGAACCCGGTCCGGATAGCGGTGAACCAGATTGGCAACGGGACACATGTCGTTTTCATGCAGCGGATCCGATTCCTCACCGGGCGATACGATCAGTTCCTGCTTGCTGGGAACCACCGACTTCGTCAGCGCATAATCCTTGGGTTTTCCGTAGAGCAAACTGGCATAATAGGGCGTGATACGCAGCGGGAGCTTGCGTGATTTTGCAAGAAAATCGTAATCATCGATACTGCTGACATCCAGGATTTCCGATAATTTCCGGAAATTGGCAAAACTGTTCTGGATCTGCCAGCGCCAGCTGCTCCACTGCTTTTCCGATGCCTGCGGGAAAAATCGTTTCCGAAAGGCGTTGGCTTCAGGACTGATTACCTGAAAGTCGGTATGGTTGAGCTCGGTTCTGGAAAAAACGTTATTGTCGGAAACGTTGGTTTCCAACACGACCTCGATCGAGGACAGGTCTTGACCCGAAGGAGGTTCGCAATCTTGTTGCGGGGCGTCAATCATGGTTTTTCCCTCCATAGGAAATAAATCGAATGAAATTAGATACTTTTTTTTATTTTGCAAAATATAATCGAAAAAAACCGGGTAAAAATATGAAATATTTTTACCCTTTTCCGGAATAGGGCGATGTCACTTTTGTTCAGTGTTTATAAGGATATTTAAGAATTCTACATTTCGAGGAATTTACTTAAGGTTCCTTTGGGCGTTTGGGAAGAAAAATATTTTTTATTTTATTGCATTGCCAATGAAAATATGTAAGGAGATTTTTTTATTTGTATCGCTCTTAATCTGAGCGATTTTTTGCTTTAATGATGGGCCGGGAAATGTTTTGATTTTTCAGAACTTTGTTTTAAATTTATTTACAAAAATCAATATTTATATGGAGAACCCAATGATGAATCAAAAAACAACGCGTATTCTGCTGGCGGCGCTGAATATTCTTCTCTTTCTTGGCATGATCACCGTCAACGGACTGGCAAATGCACTGCCGATCAACGGAATGACTACCGGTGCTTTATCGGATCTGTATCCGAACCTCTTTGTCCCCGCCGGGCTGACTTTTTCCATCTGGGGACTGATCTACCTGCTCTTACTGGTGTTTTTGGCATTTCAACTCTCAGCCGCCATCCGGCAGGATAATGATCTGCTGCTGCCTGCAAAAGCGCAAATTGTACTGGGCATTAATTTTATTCTGAACATGGGCTGGATCTTTTTATGGCACTACAAAAAGATCTTCGGGTCGCTGCTCCTGATGCTGGGTTTACTCCTGACACTGATTTACCTGTTTCGGCAAATCCGGATCCCTTTGCAGAAAAAATGGCACCTGCTTGTGCTGCGGACGCCGATCGGCGTTTACTACGGATGGATCTCCGTTGCAACGATCGCCAATCTTACGGCGCTTCTGGTATCGCTAAACTGGGGCGCCTGGGGCCTTCCCGCCAATGCCTGGACTATCATTGTGATGGTCGTTGCCGCCATTCTCGCACTGCTTATACTCTGGAAACATGCCTGTCTGCCTTATGCCCTTGTGGTGATCTGGGCTTTTGTCGGCATTATCATAAAACGCGGCGCACAGAGCATTGTACATCAAGATATTATTGCAGCGGCATGGATCCTGATCGGACTGATCACGCTTTTGAGCGCGTATACTGCTGTGCGGCAAATAAAAAAGGCCGGAAAATAAACGGTTTTATGATGAATTTTTCTTGATACGTTTTTTGTTGATCATGCTCTTCTTTTACGGCGCCGAACAATATGCCGGAAGGCAGCCGCAGGAACGGCATTGACCGAGTCATGGACGGATATCACTTTTTCCCTTAATGTTATCAAAACCCGGCAGCCGGGTGTCCCCATCGTTGGCCGTGCCGGAGTAAGCCGGAACTGCTGCCGATCGCTTACGCATACGAATAAAAGTTCCGGCAGCGCCGATCGCCGGGATATTGGGTCGAATAAGCATTTTGACGATTTCCCGAAAGGATGCCGCCTAAAGAAAGCGACCTGATTTTCTTTTTATTCTTTTATTTTTTGATCGCCCTGTGTATAATTGATGCAACACGTGATTCAAACGATGAATACATCAGCAATAATCAAGCACCCAATCAAAATCCAAACCCAAAAATACGCATTATCACCGGAATGTGTCATGGAGGTTATAAACGTATGATCGAAGTCAGCAATTTATTTCATTCGTATAAAAAGAATGAAGATTACGCCGTGAATGATATCAGTTTTCGCATTGAAAAAGGCGAGATCTTCGGTTTTCTGGGTCCCAGCGGCGCCGGAAAATCCACAACCCAGGGAATCCTTTCCGGTCTGCTGGAATTACAGAAAGGCGATATCCTGATCGAAGGCCAGGCGCGCAACGCTTATCCGGATAAAGCTTTTTTTAACCGTATCGGCGTCGGTTTTGAGCGCCCGAACGTATATAAAAAACTGAGCGCTTACGATAATCTGAAATTCCATGCAGCGCTGTATGACGTCAAGACCGAAGATCCCAAAATCCTCCTGGATATGGTTGGTCTGGGAGAAGAAGGAAAAAAGCTGGCCGGCGAGTATTCCAAAGGCATGATGCAGCGCCTGGGATTTGCGCGTTCCATGATCAACCATCCGGATATTTGGTTCCTGGATGAGCCGACCATGGGTTTGGACCCATCAACAGGGAATAAGATCAAGCGAATAATCCGCAAACGGCAGTCAGAAGGGACGACCATCTTTCTGACAACGCATAATATGTTCGTCGCCGACGAGCTCTGCGACCGCGTGGCTTTTATCGTTGACGGCAAGATCGTCGCCATGGACAGCCCCAAAAACCTGAAGCTGAAATACGGGCAGCCGACCGTTACCATTGAATACCTTGAGGACGGCAAACTGAAATCGCAGGTGCTGGGAATGAAAAACAATGAAAAATCGGTTCTGGAAAAATTCATAGCGGAGCACGAGGTCAAAACCCTTCATTCGGGCGAGCCCACGCTAGAAGAGATCTTTATCAAACTTACCGGCCGCGGGCTTGAATAGGGGGAATCCATGAAACGAGTCCTGAATCTTTACAAGAAAGATATGATCCTCGGCGTCAAGGATGTATTCATTCTGCTCGAGATCGCGTTTTCCGTCATCATGATGCTGCTGATCCTGCTGGTTGTCCCCAAGAGCATTGAACAGGAAGATACGGTTTTTATCTATGATAAGACCGGTATGACCGCACGACTGGGTGCGGAAATGCACGAAGGCAATATGCAGATGAACGGACAGATCTTTGTGGACAGCCGGGAAGCTGTGGTTGAAGGAATGATCGAGAATAAATCGGCCGTCGGACTGATCATTGAAAAAGATCCCCGGGGGAAATTCCGGACCGAACTGCTGACACAGCCCTACAGCAATGCCGCGCAGCTGAATTATCTGGAGGTCGTGCTTGAGGATATTTTTTCCGTTTTTTCGCCGCCCTTTGGCGCATATCCGCAGGATGTTTACCGCTCGGTCAGCGTGATCGCCCTGCAGGATAACCAGCGCGACAGTATCCCTTTTAACCGTATGCTGCTGCCGATCGTTATTGTGACGATGATCGGTATTGTGGGTCTCTTTGCCATGATCTCGATGATCGCCCAGGAAAAGGTTGACGATACGATCCGGGCTTACCGGGTCGCGCCTTCGTCGATCTATGCCTTTATCGCAAGCAAACATCTGGTCATGTTGACAATAAGTATTGTGACCTTCTCGGTGATGTATCTGCCGATCATCGGTTTAGGAGGGTATCTGCCGGCTTTGCTGATCACCCTGCTGACCGTGATCATCGGATCCTCTCTGGGTATAATGCTGGGATCCTTTTATGAAGAACCCATGGCATCTTTCGGCTGGGTCTTTTTGCTGATGCTGCTTTTCACGCTCCCGGCGATATCCCTGCTGGCACCGGTTTTTTCACCGGACTGGCTGAAGATCATACCTTCCTATCATACGCTGTTCGGTCTGGATGCCGCGATGTTTCCGGATAACAATACCCATATCATCGGACAAAGTATCCTGCTGCTTGGCGCATGGGCAATACCGCTGGTCCTGATCTCCGCCCGGATGTTCCGCAGCCAGATCCGGAAAGGGGGAATACTATGAAACAGCTGTTCAGAGTTTTTACATTCGATATCCGGAATACCTTTAAGGATATTATAAATTCCTATATGGTCTTCACTCCGCTGATAATCCTGATCGTGCTTCGGCTTTTTATTCCCAGTGTAGAAAGCAGTTCCAGCACCCTGGCCGTAGTCGACCGCGGAGAACATGGGGTGGATTCCGCACTGATCGCCGAACTGGACCGTTTTGCGGTCATCAAGACCTATGGAAGCGTTGCGGATATGGAGAAAAAACTGCGTGGAACCGGCAGTGCCGAGGGCTTATACCGCGATCCGGTAAAAGATCAGTATGTTTCGGTCATGGAAAGAAATCTCCCGGGAAATACCTTTTTCTCCTTTGCAGCCCCGCTGATACGTCAGCATTACTACCGAAACCATTATCCCGGGGCAGGGTACATGAACACCTTCATCCGCACGGTTCCTGAAGAACTGCGGGACCGCTCCGCACTTTCGCCCGTTTCTACCATGGGCGGCTCCGTCTTTATGGTGCTGATGACCATTATTTGCGGCTTTATGATCGGCCTGGGAATTGTCAACGATAAAGAGTCCGGCACCATGATGGCCCTGCGGATCACCCCTCTGAGCAAAGGAGATTATTATCTTGGGAAAAGCCTTTTTCCTTTCTTGCTGGTACTGGCCTATACCATTCTTGCTTTGCTGATGCTCGGACTGATCGGAGTCAACATCCTGCAGGTTTATATCATTACGCTGATCTCCTATGTTTCCACCATTTTATTCGGTCTGCTGATCGGCGCCGTCGCCGGTAACGAAAACGAAGCCATCGGGATCGGGAAAATGCTCTCGATGCTGGTCATGCTTTCGATCCTGGGCGGAACCCTGCTGCCGCAAAAATGGCAGTGGATCGTCATGTGGTCCCCGTATTTCTGGACCTACAATGCTTTGGAAAGTATTTTTACCTCCAGCATCGTATGGCTGGAACTGTTCTGGAAATCTGCGCTTATCCTCGGGACAAGCGGCGTATTTTTCCTGCTGTTCAATAAAAAGATCCGGCAGGGATTATCCTAAAACCGTCAAGAAAGGGTGTCTATGTTCTATCTTGGAATTTTTTTGGTATTATGGGGGATCATGGCTGTGGGGATCAGTGTTGCCAAAGCCGGAAAGATCTGGAATATGGGAAAGATCCAGGCTTTTGTAAAGATCCTCGGAAATACGGGGACGCGGATCTTTTTTATCGTGGTGGGTCTGGCCGTTCTGGGTCTCGGGATCTGGCTGCTGATCGCGCACTGGCCTGCCTGATCATTTGGATAAATCAGAATCCTCTCTTTCCTTCTCTTCGTTTAGAAGGCGATCGATAATACGGTACAGTTTTTCTTTCATATCAATGAGCGCTTCCGGCGTCAGCACATCCGGAACCAATCCGATGGCCATTTTCCGGGGAATATCCGCTGCCGCTTCGCGCAGTTTTTTCCCCTTTTCATTCAGGCAAATCATCACTTTACGCTCATCTTCCCGGGAACGCCGACGCTGAACAATCCCCAGTGCCTCCATTCGCTTTAGCAATGGCGTAACGGTATTGGTATTCAGGATAAGCTTTCCGGCAATTTCGTTTACCGTAAGCGCATCTTTTTCCCAGAGTACCAGAAGCACCAGGTACTGGGGGTAGGTAATGCCGAGCATGTCAAGATATGGCTTGTAGCGGCGTGTGATCAGATGTGAAACGGCATAGAGCGGAAAGCAGAGCTGGTTTTCGAGTTTCAGCTGTTCATAGCTCATCGCGCTTCTTCTCCGGTTTTTCCCACATAATGATGTTTCAACAAGTAGACCTCAACTTTTTCGGGCTTTGTGGCGGGCGCAAAACGTTTGCGGGGCTGCCCGTCCTTGTCGATCAGAAATTTGGTAAAATTCCATTTGATGTCCGCTTTTCCCAGCCCCGGCAGGGCTTTTTTCAAATATTGGAATATCGGGTGTGCGTTTTCGCCGTTGACCTCGATCTTGGAAAACATGGGAAAGCTGACGCCGTAGTTCAGCAGGCAGCCTTCTGCAATGCTTTTTTCATCTCCGGGTTCCTGGGCTCCGAACTGGTTACAGGGAAAACCCAGGATCATCAGACCCTGATCCTTGTATTTTCGGTACATAGCTTCAAGTCCCTCGAACTGCGGCGTAAAGCCGCATTTGCTGGCGGTGTTTACCAGCAGAAGGGTTTTTCCCCGGAAATCGCCCATACTGACGGTCTTTCCCTGAAGGCTCTGCGCACTCAAATCGTAAAATGTCGGGTTCATTGTCGTTCCTTTTTTATTTTTCAAGCAGATGCAGCTGAACTTTCACGTTGCCTTCGATTGCTTTGGAATAGGGACAGGTATGGTGCGCTTTTTCCATCAATTCACGCGCAAGCACGGGATCGGTATCCGGAATGCGGACAAAGAGATCCACCTGCAAGCGGAAGCCTTCCTCATCCGAGAAAAGCAGATGCACTTCCGAGGTGACTTCCGTATTTTTGAGCGGGGTTCCGCCCTGACGGGCTACCAGGTTCAGGGCTCCGTCAAAGCAGGACGCATATCCTGCTGCAAAAAGCTGCTCCGGATTCGTGGCTCCGCCGCTGCCGCCCATTTCTTTGGGTGCGCGGACCTGAAGATTCAAAATACCGTCCTGACTGCTGACTTTCCCGTTGCGGCCGCCGACGGCTGTGACGCGGGTTGTGTATAAGGTTTTCATTCCAGACTCCTTTTTTTATATTGTTTGCGATCATATCGCCTGCGATATAATTATAGGGAATTTCTTTTTATATCGCAAGCGATATTTTTATTATTTTGATACCTGAATTTTTCCATTGAATTAACACTTTTTATTTCCTGCAGCGGAATGTAAATTCGTGCATGGGAAAGATACCGGAATACACCATTGAGAAGATCAAGGACGCCAATGATATCGTCGATGTCGTTTCGGCCTATTTGCCCCTAAAAAGAAAGGGCGCCAATTACTGGGCGCGCTGTCCTTTTCATGATGAAAAAACCGCTTCTTTTTCCGTGAGCCCCTCCAAACAGATCTACCACTGTTTCGGTTGCGGAGTTGGCGGCAATGTGCTGAATTTTGTGATGGAATATGAAAAACTCAGTTTCGGCGAAGCCGTAAAAATGCTGGCGGAACGTGCAAATATTCCCCTGGAATTCGAACAGGTTTCGCCCAGGGAGCAAAGCGATACCGGAAAGCTGCGTGGCATGCATATGCGCGCCATTGACATTTATCATGAAACGCTCTATAGCGCTTCCGGGAAAGCGGCGTTGGACTACCTGCATTCCCGCGGCATCAGCGATGAGACCATCCGGGCTTTCAAACTGGGTTATGCCCCGGAAACCTGGGATTTTCTGGTATCGCGGCTCGCCGGATCCTATTCCGGCGAACTGATATTCCTAAGCGGACTCGCCGTGCGTTCCGAGAAAGACAACCGGCTTTTTGACCGATTCCGTGAACGGGTGATGTTTCCGGTTTATGACGACCGCGGCAATCCGGCGGGTTTTGGCGGACGCCTGATGAAAGAAAACGCCAAAGACGCCAAATATCTGAATTCTCCGGAAACGCCGATCTACAATAAACGCAGGATCCTTTACGGTCTGAATGTGACTCGCGAAATGATCCGCAGGGAAAAAAAAGCGTTGATCGTGGAAGGTTACATGGATTTTCTCCAGCTTTATCAGCATGGTTTTGTCAATGTGGTCGCCGGATCCGGCACGGCATTTACCCGGGAGCATGCCCAGCTTCTGCGCCGTTTTGCCGATGAGGCGGTGTTGTGTTATGACGGCGATGAGGCCGGTCAGAAAGCCACATTGCGGACCGCTTTCAGCGTGGCGGCCTACAAGCTCGACTGCCGTGTGCTTCGTTTGCCGCAGGACGAAGATCCGGACAGTTATTTACGTAAAGAAGGTGCCGAAGCCTTTTTCCGGCTGGAAGCCGAAGCCCTTCCGCTAATGGAATTTCTCCGTGCGTATTACCAACCTTCCGGAATGTCGATCCGCCAGAAATCCGATGCCGTCGGCCAGCTGCTGGAAGAGATCCGCAGTTTTCCCGATCCGGTCTACCGTGAAATGTTCACCCGCGAGATCGCCAAATTATTCAAAATTGATGAAATAACCCTGCTTCGCCAGCTCAACCGGCAAAGCAGCCGGAGCCAAAGCGCGGAAAAAAATGTTTTTACCGGAGAAAAACCCAAACATTTCAAAACCCAGGGCGAAGCGGCGGAATATTTTCTGCTTCAGCTGCTGGTCAACGCTTCTTTACCCGTACGCAAAGCCGGTCTGCGCTACCTCTCCCCCGTGCTCTACCGGCATCCTTTCCTGAAACAGGTTCTGGATGCGCTGTTGGAAGTGCTGAACACCAATATCAGCATCCCGTCCGGGCATATTCCGGATAAGATCGCCGATCCAAAATGCAAACAGTTCATTATTCAGCTGCTGATGGAAGAACAAAACGGCATTGACGAAGAAAAATTATTCATTGACAGTCTGAAACAGCTGGAACTTCAAAATCTCAAGCTGGAATACGACAGACTTACCCGGGAGCTGGCCGATGCCTCCTCTGCCGAAATACCGCTCATCGTAAAAAAACAAATGGAAAACCGGGAAGCGCGGAAAAAGCTGGATATTCGTTATAACAAAGACATTTTTTTAGAAGTCGAGACATGAAAAAGCACCCGGTATTCCTGTTCTTTATTCTTGTGATCTTCGGACTTTTTGGGGAAGAACCCGAATATAAGGGCATTCATCAAATCGAATGGGAAGCGCACCGCAACGACCCGGGTCATACCTATTTCGCAAAACCTGCCGCGGTTTCGGTCGATCCCCTGCAGCCACGGGACCCTGCGCTGACGCATGCCGTGTTCGGCTATCTCCCCGACTGGAACCGGAATACCGCACCGCAGTATTTTGACTATGATGTACTGACCCATATCGCCCTTTTTGATTTTACCGTATCAACAAACGGGATCATCAGCGGCTATCCGGCCGGCTGGCCGAACGACTGGATCAACACGATGAATACGGCGCATGCCCATGGTGTAAAACTCATTATGTGCGTCGTGGAATTCAATGCCGACGATATTCACGCGCTGATCAACAGCAGCAGTGCGAGCCAGACTTTTTACGCGGAAGTCGCTTCCATAATCCGGCAGTATGATCTTGACGGCGTCAATATTGATTTTGAAGCGCCCAAGACAGCGGACCGCGGTGCACCGATGAACAATTTCGTTCGCGGCCTTACCGATTACATTCACACCGAGGTCGGACCGGAACAGGAGGTTTCTTTTGCCGGACCCGCAGTGAACTGGTCGGGCTGGGACCTTCGGGGGCTGGTCAATGCCTGCGATTATGTTTTTATTATGGGGTATGCCTACTGGTACAACGGTTCCCCGACAACCGGTCCCTGCGCACCGATCGGGGGCAGCACCTATAACCTGGTACAAACCCTGGTCAGTAACGACCGCGGATACGGGAACTGCGATCCCTCCAAACTGATACTGGGACTTCCTTACTACGGCAACCGCTGGGAGGTCAGCGAAAGCCAAAAAGATGTGGAAAATGCCAGCACACTCGGCAGCGGCAGTTCCGTATTTTACTATTCGGCAAAGGGACTTTTTGAAACGCAGGGCAAGATCCGCTCCGAGCGTTATGAAGACACCTGGACCTATTATCAAAGCGAGGGGAAGTGGTATCAGGCCTGGTGTAACGATGCCATCAGCCTGGATGCCAAAGAGAAACTGGTTTTTTCCCATCGGCTGATGGGAACCGGCATGTGGGCATTGGGCTATGACAGCAACAATCCGGAACTCTGGCAGATCCTGCGCAACAATTTTCTGCAGGAAGATTCCCTGCTGATCGATAATTTCGAGGAGGGTTTCGATCATTTTTACCGGGCGCCGTCTTACAGCGGCTCCAGCCGCGGCATTCACAGCGATTCCTATATTGACACCGTGAGCTCCGGCGCATTCCAGGGGGAGCGCGCTCTAAAGATCTGCCTCAAAGACGATCCCGCCTCCGCCGAAGACTGGCAAGTCCGCCTTTTATCCGGAAGCGGAGCGCCGGAAAATAACGTGTATTTGCTGCCGGACCGGGAGATCGTTCTTTCGCTCAAAACGGATCAGCCCGGCCTTGGTGTGGCCTTGCTGATCGATGATAAGGGCGGCAGAGAAACGGAGCTTTCGCTGGCGCAAGCCCTCATCGCAGACGGAGAATGGCATTCTTATGTCTTTGACCTGCGCCCGGCGGCAGACTGGCAACCTTACTCCGCCGGCAACGGAAGCATCGATGCCGCGAACATTACGATCGACGGCATTTATTTTCGTGCTGAAGAGCAGACAGAAGACCGGGTGATCTACCTCGACGCTCTGCGCAGCAATAAACGGAAAGATCCGCTGTATTTTACCCTTTCCGGTTATGTACGCTCCGGAGGCAACGGTATCCCGGACGTACTGATCGCCGATACCCTGAGTAACGGCGCCGGCTATTTTGAGCGCAGCTATCCCTGGGGCGGCAGTCTGCTTCTGCGTCCGGAGAAGCCGGACTGGATCTTCAGTCCGGAAAGCCATTTTATCGGCCGAGTTAACCGTGACAGCACGCTGAACTTCGCAGCTATTTATACCGATACCGTCCTCTTACCCGGCGATTACCGTCTTTCTCAGAATTATCCCAATCCTTTTAATGCCCGCACAACCCTGCGCTACCGTATTCCGACGCCGGGAAGGGTCCGGATCGCCGTCTACGACCTCAGCGGGAAATTCGTTTGCGATCTGGTAAACCGGCAGCATGCCACCGGAGATTTTCAGTCATACTGGGATGCCGGTTCCGCAGCGGCGGGACTTTATGTCGCCGTTCTCGAAATTGACGGAAGGATCCGGGCCAGCCGGAAAATGCTGCTTTTAAAGTAAAGCGCTCTTCGTCAGGCATCCCCGGCATTTTTTATTTCCCTTCATTCTCCCGATGTATTATATTTTCATTGAAAAAAATAAGGAATTCCAATGAAAAAATTTAGCCTGCTTGTGATTATCCTTGTCCTGTTCGCCGCCTGCGCCGACATTCCGGTGCGGCCGGTACGATCCTTTGTGGATGAAATCCGGAAGGAATATTCTCCCGACAGCCGGACCATGATCTTCAATGTGGAATTTTCGCAAAGCGGCAAGGTCGTAACGCTCGATGGTGAAATGAACAGCATTGCCGGTCATGACAGCCTGGTCAGCCGCCTGCAGCGCGAAGGATATACGGTCGCCGACAAAATCCGCTTGCTGCCCTCAGAGGAATTAGCCGGAAAGATCTATGGGGTCGTTAACCGTTCGGTCGCCAATCTGCGTGTGGAACCTTCCGAACGCAGCGAAATGGCAAATCAGGCTGTTTTGGGAACGCCCCTGCGCATCTACAAAAAACAGGGCGGTCAGTATCTGGTCCAGACACCCGACGAATATCTGGGCTGGATGGAAGGGGACGCCTTTACGGCCATGACCCCAAAACAGTTCGGTGACTGGCTGAATAACGAAAAGATCATCTATCTTGCCGACCAGGGCTTTGTCTATGAAAAAGCGGACAAAAACTCCGCGCCCATAACAGATATAACGGCAACCAGCCTTGCGAAAGCCCTTGATATAAAACCCGGTTTTGTCCGGATCGAATTGCCGGATGGCCGCAGTGGATATATTGAACGCGAGGCCTGCGAACATTTTGAGTACTGGGCGACCCGCATGGAATACATGTCAGAGCTGAAAAGCAAATTTACTGACAGTATTATTGCAAAAGCCAAGAGCTTTATGGGCCGGCCCTACCTCTGGGGCGGAACCTCGACCAAAATGATGGATTGCTCCGGATTTACCCGCATTGTCTATCTCCTGCACGGCATTTACCTGCCCCGCGATGCATCCCAGCAAGTCTTTGTCGGAAAGACCGTTGCCGAAGGCAAAGAACAAATGGACCGTCTGAAACCCGGCGACCTGCTCTTTTTCGGGCGGGTGCTGGAGAACGGCAAAGAACGCATTACCCATACCGGTATTTATCTGGGGAATGATCTTTTTATTCATGAGTCCGGCGTTGTCGCCATTGAGAGTTTCAATCCCGACCATGAGAACTACAGCGCTTACCGCCACAATCAGTTCATCCGCGCAAAGGATGTCATCAACCACATTGGTGAGCTCGGCGTAATGCATGTCTTCAATCATCCGCTCTTTTTCCGCGAGGAACTGCGCAAGCCGATGCAATAAGCATTTATTTCGGGGGCTTCGGCCCCTTTTTTTATGACCGTGATAATTATTTCAGAAGATCCAGTTGAATCGCAAATTTCCCGACTGATTATAGCGGTCTGCCGTAGAACTCTGCCGGATACTTTCCAGCCGGTAGTTCAGGACAAGGTAATTCCCTAACTGCAGGGCGATCCGTCCTCCGATGCGCCGGGAATGATAGCTCTCCATCCGGTTCGTGATATCCAGATAACGGAAATCCTGCCGATAGGAAAATACCGGCCCCAGAGAAATACTGCTGCGCCGGACCCGATATCCCGGCATTAGCTCAATTTTCAGCGTGTACTTGCTGTCGGTGCGTTCCTGAATGAAATCTTTCCAGTCCAGCAGGCCGTTGTCTTCCGCCCGGAAAAAGAGGTATGCGTTAATAAAGGCATGCGCCCCGGTATACCAGCGCAGATTCTGCTGAAGGCTGATGCCCCGGAATACCATGCTCTGCACATGGACAAAGGCCGAATCCTCGTGATCATAGACAAAGTAATTCGCGTAGATCTCCTGCCTGGCGTTCCAGTGAATACGTTCAGGGATCAGTGTATTGATCTCTGATTTCAGTGCAAAAACCCGGTTCCAGTGATTCTGGGCGGAGCGCTGATGAAGGAGGTAGACATAGTGATGCAAAAACATATTTCCCGATAGGGTCAGGGTTGTAAAGTCATCAAGCCGGCGATGCCAGGCAGGCGAAAGGGAGTAGCTGAGTTCGTCCCGGTCGTCGTAATTGTTGGTATCCGGAGTATCGTAATAGAGCAGAGATCCCAGATAATTGATACTGAGGCTGTCTTTTTCACTGAATTGCCAGGAAATCCTGGCGAGGATATTCTTCTTGTCAAAAATATAGTCCGCAGGAAGGCTGATGGCGGGATTGGTGGCACGGGTACGGCTTTGCTTGTAATCGTTGGAAAAACCCAAATAGCCGCGGAATGCCCCGTAATTGCCTTTCAAGCGGATGTCATTCTCGAATCCCAACAATTCCCGGGTCCGCGTTTCCTTTGCCTGATCGTAATTGAAACTCAGCCCGTCGCTGCTGCCGGAGAAGTGCATCCGGTAATCCAGCGCCAGATGCCGGCTGATCCGGTAATACAGATCATTTTCCAGATAAGCCGCCAGATTAATGCGCTCCTCGGTATCGGACTCGCGGCTGATATAGTATTCCCGGTTGTAGGCGCTGAAACCCGCGCTCAGATCATTGCGGAATTCGGAGGTATTGCGCATCCGGAAATGCACCCGGTTGTCAAAGGTATAATTTTCGCGCTGTCCCATGCGCGAGTAATCCCAGTCCAGCTCCGGATAAAAGAACAAACCCGCCATGCTGCGGCTCAATTCCACTCCTCCGTACCAGCCCGGGTCGCGGATTCCCAGGCGCGTTTCCCGGGCGTAACCGCTTTCCAGCATGATACGATATGCGTTTTTCCGGTATTCCCCTTTCAATCCAAGGCGGTTCTGATCATAATCATAGGCATGGTAGGTTTGTCCGTCGCGAAAAAGAAAGTACTTTCCGGTCATCCCGGCCCGCCATTGCGGTGACAGAACATACAGCGCGTCCAAGCCGATATCCGTCTGGGTCTTCAGGCGTTTGGTTTCGCTGTAGATCGAACTGCTGTTCCGGAAATTGCCGAGCAGCAGCATTTTCCCGAATTCCGCCCGCAGACGATTACTGCCGCCGAACATATAGTAATGGTTCAGTTGTTCTGCATAGATTGTCACGGTATCCGCTGCGGATACGGCCGCGTATTCCAGGGCCGGGAGCAGTAGCATCAGCATTATAAACCGTTTAATTTTCATCGTTTTCTTTGATGCCGGCCAGGCGAAACCCGGAACCGTCCCAAACACCGTAACTGCGGTGCCGGATCCAGTCGCCCAGAATTGCAGCGCTTTTATTCCCTTGCCGGCGGCACTGTGGCCTGTGTACATGTCCGCAAAGTGCAATATCGTAACCTTGGCGCAATTTTTCCATAAGAAAATTCTGCATGTCGATAACAATATGTCCGGGGACTTCGGGAATGCGGTCCAGCATGCGGTTATAGTGGCTTACACGTTCACCCAGGTAATAAATCAGCTTTGCGGGCAGGCATTTCAGCGCTGCGATAGCCGGCTTGGCATGCAGGATCCTTCGGATCAGCGGATACCCGCAATGATTATATACCACCTGATCGCCGTGTACGCAGTAAAAGCGGGTATTCCCGTATTCAAATTCCAAGGCTTCCGGGTAATAGCGAATGCCCAGTTCCCGGGTTAGGTATCCGGGGATCCAGTAATCGTGATTTCCCCCGATGTAATGAATGTTAATACCGTTCTTTCGCAGTTCCGAAAGGCCTTTAACAACCGGTTTTAAAGCTTCCGGAACATAGGAACGGCAATCGAACCAGAAATCGAAAAAATCACCGAGGATAAACAGCGTGCCCCTGCTTTCCCGGACCTCTGCAAGCAGTTTCAGCAGATCTTCCCGGCGGGCGTCCTGCGCCGCTCCGCGCCGGGTGGAAAGATGAATGTCCGATAAAAAATAAAAGGGCGGCTTCGGAGTTACATCGGGGTGATCCAGGGGTATGCGGGGTTCTTGCTTTTTCATGATATCGGTTTTCTGCCGCTGTTTTCTGTCAGTGCCCGCAATTCCTGCGTCAGACTTTCGGGAAGATTGAAATCCGGCAGTTGCCAGCGCCAGTTGTTTTCGGTGGTCCCCGGGATGTTCATACGTGCCGCGCTGTCCAGATCCAGAATGTCCTGCAGAGGAATAATGGCCCACATTGCCGCGGAATGGTAGGCCATTTTAATCAGTTCCATACTGACGCAGCCGTAGGAGGGACCCAAATAGCAACGCAACATTGCTTTTTCGTTTTCGCCGGCCTTTTCGTACCAGCCACGGGTGGTGTCGTTGTCGTGCGTACCGGTATAGACCACAAAACGGTCTTCGGGATCAAAATTCTCCGGAAGGTAAGGATTGGCGGCATCGCTGTTAAAGGCAAACTGCAGGATCTTCATTCCGGGATAGCGGAGTTTTTTCCGCAGCGCATCCACATCGGGCGTTATGACGCCCAGATCTTCGGCGATGATGTTCAATGCGGGAAGTTCCCGGTGCAGGATGGAAAAGATCGCTTCACGAGGCCCTTCGACCCACTCCCCTTTTTCTGCGGTCGCTGCGCCGTACGGAACCTCGTAGGCGGCACAGAATCCGCGGAAATGGTCAATGCGGATAATATCCGCCAATTGCATGGCAACCCGGGTGCGCTCCACCCACCAGCGGTAATCCTCTTTTTTCATTGCCGGCCAGTCATAATGCGGCTGTGCCCAGAGCTGTCCCGTTTTGGTAAAGAGGTCTGGCGGCACACCGGTCCAGACCCGGGGAAAACCGTCCGCATCCAGCTTGAACAAATCGCGGTGCGCCCAGACATCGGCGGAATCGCCGGAAATAAAGATCGGGATATCGCCGATAATGCGGATGCCTTTTTCGTTGGCATAGCGTTTCAGCGCTTTCCACTGCCGGAAGAGAAGGAATTGCCGGTATTTAAAATCACGGATGGCGGCGCCATGCTTTCTTTCCCAGTCACGGATCGCTGCTGTCTCGCGGTTACGCAGCGCTTTTGGGAAATCATACCAGCTTCCCGGATACTGCTCACGGATGCTCATAAAAAGGGCGGTATCCTGCAGCCAATAGGCATGTTCGGCACAGAATTCCCGGAATTCCGTTTCTTTTCCGGGATTGCGTTCGGGATCGCAGGCAAGGGCCAGGGCTTTTTCGCGCACTCTGTCTGCCGGATTTCGCCCGGGACAGAGCAGTGCGCTGCAATTCAGCGCATCAACAAGTCCTTCCCGGCAAAGGAGTTCCGGACTGATAAAGGCTTCGCTGATGGCGTTGGCGGAAAAACTGGTATAAGGAGAACCGGTCCCGTCGGGATAATTCAGCGGCAGGATTTGCCACAGCGATTGCCCTGCAGCTTCCAGCCAGTCAACAAAACGGTAGGCTTCCGGACCAAAGTCGCCGTTCCCGAAGCAGGAAGGCAGGGAAGCGGGATGCATCAGGACGCCGGCCAGTCGTTCGCTCATAGAACTCCTTTTTAAAAAATATTCTGCAGATCGATCTTGATCTTGAAAAGCAGGTCCCGCCATTCGCCGAGACTGCGTTCGTGTTCCCAGTGTTCTTCCAGCAATTCTGTCGGGGTATCCCGCATCACACGCTGAACAGTATGAAAAATCAGCAGCACATCATCCACATAATTCAGGAGCTGCAGCGGGAAGGTCTTTAATTTGCGGAATTTGAGATTAAACGGCAGTATCAGGTACAGGGCGCTGCCGCCGATCCACCATTTGACTCCACGCGGTGTACGTGTATCCCGCAACAGGCGATAGAAGAGTTTCAGCAGTGCCGGAACTCCGCGCGCAATTTCCTTCAGCGCTTCTTTAGTCGATATGCTCAGGGGATAACTGGGTTGCTCTTTCATAGATATCTCCGGAAATAAATGCTTTATTTTCAATCTTTTTCATGCTGGCGCGCATCCAGGTAAAGGCGATCAGGGCGGCGCTGAACGATGAAATGATCTGTGCGATAAAAACGCCCTGCACGCCCCAGCCCCAGACCCGTGTAAACAGAATGGCAAGGGGAACGACAATGACCGCGATGCGGATCGTGGTAATGATCAGTCCCGGAATTCCTTTGCCAAAACCCTGAAACACGCGGCCGGAAATCATTCCGATCACGATGAAGGGATAAGCAAAAACGTTGTAACGTACATACATAATGCCAACCGTCGTAATAGCGGGTTCCGTGGAGAATATACGGATAAAATACGGAGAAATCAGATAGAAGAAAACACCAAAGCTCAGGGCGATAATTTCCCCGCAGCCAATCACGTACAGATAGGTCGAGCGCATCAGATCAAAACGCTTTGCTCCGTAAAGCATGCCGGTCAGCGTCACCATGGCGGATGCGCAGGCCATAATGGGCAGGAAGAAAAGCTGGTCCATCCGCATCCCCACGCCGACACCGGCGACCGCGTCACTGCCGAAAATCACCACAATGCGATTAAAGAGCATTTGCCCCAGCGACATGACCACAAAGGCCAGCGATGCCGGGAGGCCGACACGGAAAATGGTCTTCAGGATATCCCAGGAGAAAGTGAAATCCTTATAGGCGAACTGGACCAGACTGCCCTTGCGTACAAAGAAGAAGAAAACATACAGGACCGTCACGACCAGGTGTGCCGTGATAGTTGCCCAGGCGGCGCCGGCGATCCCCAGATCAAACACGAAAATATAGATGGGGTCAAGAATAACATTGACAATGGTCCCGATGATCATAAAGCGCACCGGCGTACGCACGTCGCCCTCGCCAGTCAGAACCGAGCGGAAAAATTCGTTGAGGATGTTAAAGACAAAGCCGAAAACAATGACCTCAAAATACTGCACGGCCAGTCCGATAATGTTGTCCGGGGCGCCCAGCAGGCGAAAAATGGGATAGCGGAAAACAATGCTGATGACGGAAATAAGCACCCCCAGAACGACACCGATAATCACGGCGTGTTCCGCTGCGTTGTTTGCCTTGTGTTTATCCTTTGCTCCCAGAGCCTGCGAGATCAGCGAAGTGATGCCGATCCCGAGCCCGAAACAAATACTGATGGCAAAAAAGACAAAGGGCTGGTTGAACTGCATGGCCGCAATGGCATCTCCGCCGATGCGGCTGACAAAGAAAGTATCCGTCAGATTATACAGGTACTGCACCACCATACCCAAAAATACTGGCAAAGAAAGACTCCATACCGCCCGGCGCGGATGTGCAATGATCTTTTCGATACGTGTTTGTTCTTCGGGCATAGGATTCCTGGTATAATCGTGAAAGTTAATTATTCATTCAAATAAAAGAAAACACTTTGTCAACAAAGAAGAAATAGTTCCCGTTTCCCAATATGCTGCGGGGATTTTTCAATTGCCGGTTTTTGCGGTATCAGTAAATCTTCCGGGGATGCAGAAGATAATAGAACAAGATCAGCACGGAATATAATTCGAGCCTTCCCAGCAGCATAAAAAAGCTGAGGACGACCTTGGAAATGTTATCGAAGAAAGCATAATTCTCAACAGCCCCCACACGGGAGAGTCCGGGACCGATATTGCTCAAGGTGGCAACCGATGCCGAAAAAGCAGTCACGATGTCATAGCCGCGGAAGGTCAGGAAAAGCGTACCCAGCGCAAAGATCATTACAAAAAGGAGAATAAAAGCGATCACGTTTTTCAGCATATCGTCGCTGACTTTTTCACTGCCCAGTTTCAAGGTGAATTTAGCGTTGGGATAGGTGGCCTTTTTTATTTCTTTTCCGATAAATTTCATTCCGATCATCAGGCGGATCTGTTTCATGCCGCCACCGGTGGAGCCGGAACAGCCACCGGCAAACATCAGAAATATAAGCAGGATTCTGACAAAAGCCGGCCAAAGTTCAAAGTTTGCCGTTACATAGCCGGTTGTCGTTGTGATCGAAACAACCTGAAACGCCGCATAGCGCAAAGCGGTCCAGAAATTATCTTCCGTCCTTGAAAAATAGATGCTCAGTGTGGCTATAAGGATCGATGTAAAGATCAGAAGTGAATAGAAACGCCATTCCCGGTTATGCAATATCTCGCTGAACCGCCCTTTGATCAGGCTGAAATGGAGAATAAAGCTGGTCCCCGCAAGAAACATGAATACCAGGATCACCATTTCCACGTACAAACTGTGGAAACCGGCAATGGAGGCGTTGAGCGTCGAAAAACCGCCGGTCGCCAGTGTCCCGAAAGTATGGCAAAGTGCGGTATAGAGATCCAGGCCTCCCAGCATCAGCAATAGCGTCTCGGCTATGGTGAGGCCCAGATATATTCCCCAGAGGATCAGCGCGGTATTTTTAATTTTCGGACTGACTTTTTCTTTCGCGGGACCGGGCACTTCCGCGCGGAAGAGCTGGGTAGAGCTCAGACCCAGTGTCGGCAGGATAATGATAGCCAGCAGAATGATCCCCATGCCCCCAAGCCAATGGGTCAGGCTGCGCCAAAACAACAATCCCCGGGGGGCGGCTTCGATATTCTGAAGCACGGTTGCACCGGTCGTGGTAAATCCGGACATGGTCTCGAAAAAACAATCAACAAAATTCGTGCCGAAAACCCCGCTGAACAAAAATGGCAGCGATCCGAAAAGCGCGGCAAATAACCATCCCAGCGATACAATGATAAATCCTTCGCGTGTGCGAAGGTCTTTGACCGGCCGCAATACAAGCGCCAGCAACAGGCCCGCTCCCAGCGTGATGGCAATGCTTTTGACAAAGGCCATCCCGTCACCAGAACGGTAATACAGCGAAAAAGCCAAAGGAAGGCACATGCTTGCCGCAATGATGATCAGCAGGATCCCCTGTATTTTAAATATGGCTTTCCAGTTCATGCAGCGGAACCTTCTTTCTCAGGCAAAGATCGTTTCAATCAAGCGTTTGGATCCGGGGAGTACAAAAATGATGGCAACATCCCCCAGCAGGAGGCGGTCTTCTCCATGCGGAATGATCACTTGTTCATCACGGTAGAGGGCACCGACGATCATTCCTTTGGGAAATTCGATCTCGTTCAGGGTCTTACCCAGGATGGGGATCTCCTGCGAGATCTTGATCTTGACGGTTTCGGCGTCAATGTAAGGAACCGGCGTAACGGAAAGAACGTCGCCTTTGCGGCAGTATTTCATGATCTCTCCCACTGCCAGCGATTCGGTCGAGAATACCGAATCGATCTCCTTGACCTGATTGATAATGGAACTGATGGCGATGTTGGAGATATTGCAGACGGCTTTGAATGCCTTGTGTTTTTTTGCCAGAACCGCCGATATGATATTGTGTTCGTCATCCGGAGTGACACAGACGACAAAGGCATCCTCCATATCCAGCTCGGACAATACGCCCGGATTGGTACCTGAACCTTTAATGATAAGAACATTGTCCAGTTCTTCGGTCAGACGCTCGCATTCGCGTTCGTCTTCTTCAATGATGGTTACGCGCTTTCCGTTTTTTTCCTGCTGTCTTGCCAGTTCTCTGCCGATACGGTTGCCGCCGTTAATGATCACCTTGCGGACTTTGACATGGGAAGCAAAATACAAGCTGATCAATTTATGCAGGGTATCGGATTTCCCGATAATGTAGAGCTTATCGCCGGACTGTAAACGGTCTTCGCCTCCGGGGATGTGGACTGTATTGCCCTTTTTGATAGCAATAACCCGGATCTTATTCCAGATCGCATCCTCTTGTGTTATTTCTTTCAACTTCTTGTCTTTACCGGAAAAGTCCTCTCCGACGACAATACCGAAGATCCGGACATTTTCTTTTAGAAAGTGAATGTGTTCAATGGTATCCGGCTCGGCGATCAGATCTACGATCTTGTTGATGGTCAGCTGTTTGGAAGCAACGATACGGTCAATCCCAAAATCGGCGGGAGTATTCGGCGGACCGGGAAAATAATGGTTCACATTTTCCACTTTGGCGATGGTCGTGGCGGAACTGAGCTTTTTCACCAGTCCGCAGGATACGATATTGACATTATCGTCGTTGCTCAGCGCCAGGAACAGGTCGGCCTTTTCTACATTTGCGTGACGAAGAATGCGGATATCCGTTCCGCTGCCGGCAATGACAAGCGCATCCAGACTGTCATTCAGAAATTTTGCTTTTTTATCCGATTTCTCAATGACCGTAACGTCATGGTCTTCGCGGATCAGTTCTCCGGCTACCGCAGAACCCAGCTCGCCGCCGCCGACAATGACTATGTTCATGGTGTTATCCTTTCTTTATCGAAGCGCCGAGCGGGAAAGAACGGCGGATTTAAAAAATAATGTCATTTTATCAATGTTTCATCCACTGTATCGCTGAATGATAAAAAAAAGTATTTCCAATTACAATGATTTTCGATCCCGGCAAAATGTGCGAAAGCACAGGACACCAACACCTTTCCGCTAATGCCGCGCTTCTTAGCGACCGAAAAAATTAATGTTTTGGCAAAAACAATATCCGTTGTAACTTTATCTGAAAACAATACGAGGTGAAGATCTTGCGAATATCCCAATTAATGATCGCTGTACTGCTCATCCTCCTGGTCCTGAGCGCCTGCAGCGAAAAAGTGCCCGAACTTACTGCTGAGCAGGCAAAAGCCGCCGATACGCTGAGCATTGACCGTGAACTGCTGCGCGAACTGCTGGCAAAACCCCTGTACCGCTTTACCGAAAGGGACGCGGACATTTATCTGCCGTATCTGCAGTATACCGTTCCGGACTTGCAGGAACGCATTAAGCATCTGGCCCGGAAAAATCTGGGACAGCCCTACGATATCTATCTTTTGGGCGAATATCCCGCCGAGATCTATGACGATCAGCCGCTTTTTACACTGAAGGAAAGCGACTGCGTGGTCTTTGTCGAGCATACCGTTTCAATGGCGCTGGCGCATGACTGGCAGAGCTTTTTTGCCATTTTGCAACGCATACGCTATAAAGACGGTATTATCGGGTATACTACGCGGAACCATTACGGCGAATACGACTGGCCCGAAAACAACACCTGGCTGGCGGCGAATATCAGCGGGCAGCTTGCGGGTGAACGGATCGGTCTTGACACCATCAAGGTCAATAAAGGGGAATTTTTCAAAAAACGCGGGGTCCCTTATACGATGCCGGAAGATTCTCTGATCTGGACCTATATCCCCATCGAGATCATGCCACAGGTTTTCGGGCATCTAAAGACGGGAGATATTGTCAATGTGGTACGGGGCTATAAGAATCACAAGTGGGTCGGCCATTACGGCTTTGTGACGGTCGGTGATGACGGCGGCGTAAACTTTTTGCACTCCACGGCTCCGAAGGTCATTGAACAGGATTTCCCGGAACTGGTACAGCGGCTGATGGCGGCAAATGCCGAAAAAGCGGAAAAAAATGCGGAGATCGAGATGCTGAATGCCGGAAGAAAGGCACATAACGAACTGTACCCCGACGATATGCAGGCATTTGAACCTTATCTTACACAGACGCTGGGCTATCGCTTTCTGCGCATTCACGGGGATCCGCTAAAGAACATTATGGAAGAGGGACAGGAATTGCGCCTCCGGGTTGTGCCGGTCACGCCCGAAGCTTTAAAAATAAGTAAAAAAGATTCCATACTGAAGGCTTTGTAAATAACCCTAAAACGCTATGTCACCCACACATGATCTGAATATTGCCATTATGGCAATCGGTTTTGCACATTCGCTGTATGCGGGGATCATGCTGTTACTGAAAAAAAACGCACGGCTTTCCAATCAGGTGCTGGCGGTCTGGCTCTTTTTTATTTCCCTGCAGATGCTGTTCTCGCTGTTCAATACGCGCTTCCCGGTGACCGCCTTTCCTTTTCTGCCCTTTATTTACGGTCCGCTGCTCTTTATTTATATTGACACCCTGATATCGGAACGGCCGAAGCTGCGCTATTATTATCCTTCCCTGGCGGTACCGGTCATTGCTTTCTTTATTGTTTCGCTGATCTACCGCCGGGAACCCGTGCTGACGCTGGACAGCTTCCTGGCCAGGGACTCCCTGCAGGCGCTGCGGCTTTCTTACGCCATTCTGCTGATGGTTTCCTTCCTTGCCTATTCCATCCTGACCTTTATCAAACTCCACAAACACAAGCTGAGGATCAAAGATCTGTACTCGTACACCTCCCAAAAGATCACGCTGGGCTGGGCGCTTTTTGTTTCCATTTCTTTTTTTGTTCTCTATGCCTTGCTGTTCATTATCGGCCTGACCCGGGTGCTGGTCCGCAATTTTCCGGTCGATCCGGTGCTTCTGGGAAATATCATTCTGGTCTTTTATTCCTTTGCCTTCAGTATATTCGGATATCAGCAGGATCGTATTTACCCGGAAACACCCGTTAAGGAAAAACCGAAATATGAACGATCGGGACTCAAGAAAAAAGATATTGAAGCGTTGTCGAATAAACTTATTTCACTGATGGAAACGGAAAAACTTTATCGCGAGCCTGAACTCAGTATTGTCGATGTCGCCAAGCGCCTGCATGTCCCGAGGCATCATATAACGCATATTCTGAATGAAATAATGGGCAGAAATTTTTATACTTTTATCAACAATTACCGCATTGAAGAGGCCAAGCAGCGCCTTTCAAATCCCGAATACAATAATCTGACCGTCCTTGCGATCGGCTTTGATGCCGGTTTCAATTCGAAATCTTCCTTCAATACACTGTTTAAAAAGTATGTCGGCGTAACGCCATCCGAATACCGTAAAACTCAATTCACATCCTGATATCTATTATTGTTCCAGTCTGTTAATGCAGAAAGCGGACCTTGAGGTCCAAACCGCTGACATCGGTCGCTTTATTGTAAAATACATCTTATATATGTCGAAAAATGACTCGGGTATGTTTATGAAATTTATCTTTTTTTTGTGTTTCAGCAGCTGCGTTTTTGCTCAGGGGCTGTTTGAAAGTGCGCAAAGCACCGCATCGCCTGCCTATGAACTGGGCGGTGAGGTCCGCAGCGGTATCCGGGCCGGCAGCGAGAACGATTCCCTTTACAGTAAAGATCTTTATGTTCGCAGCGGACTTAAACTGAAAATCCGGGCCGGCAGCTTTGCATATGCCTATACGGACCTGTCATTCGAATACGGATTTGCAGGCATGGAAAATATCAGCGCTTTTCGGCTGCGTGAAGCCTATTTTGATCTGCAGCGCGGACCTTTTCATGTGCGGCTGGGAAAACAGATCGAGGCCTGGGGCCGTACCGATGCCTTTTCCTCTGCGGACCAGATCACGGCAAAGGACCTGCGGCGCGCCTTTATCGACCCTGAAGATATGTGCCTTGCGAATTTTTTGCTGAATACAGAGATCCGCTTCGGAGCACCTGTCC
>JAQVTR010000029.1:11420-22484 GCA_028699915.1 Fidelibacterota bacterium | reverse complement strand
TCACTGGGGTTATATTGACCTGATGATCAGACCTTAGGATAAATTAAAAGTTTTGATCGTGTTCATTACAGGATGATCATTGATTGACTTGTATAACACAAACAGGATGAATGGCTGCCGCTAAGCGAAATTGAAGAATTTCACTGAGTGTCAGCCATTCCTGCATCGGGCGTTTTTTTGTGTTGCATGCTTTGAGCCGGGACGTTTTCTGAAAATGGCATGGAACCGGGAAACACTGGGAAAGGGCTCGGACTATGAGAAAAACCGGAACGATCGCGATCACGTTTCTTCTGATATCGGGACTGCTTCTTGCTGCCATTCCGCGCAGCAACCGCACCTGGGTCCGGGCAGGTGCCCTCCAAACGCCCTTTGAAGCCTGGGGCGCAGAACGCGGGCACGACCCCAACCTGAGCATGTATGTCGGCCTGGTCTGGCCGGTCTGGTACGACCGCACGGACAATTTTGTGATCGACCGCCAGTTTGTCGCTTGCAGGAATTTTACCGATGCCGGCGGGAATGTCCTCAACTATAAATCTGCCAAATTCCATACGGAAGCCCTGGCTTCCCAGCTGGTCCCTATGATGCTTGAACAAAGCGGCAAATATCCCTACTGTGAGATCAGTGTCGACGGCGTGGCGCAGTATTATGAGGATTTTCTGAACGGCAATATCGATCCCGGTCAGATCGCTGACCGTATCGTCACCAATGTGGTGCGGACTAATCTGGGCGTTACCATGACCCGCAAAGTCTATGCCTATAGCCAGCAATATCACGATAACTATTTTATTTACGAATATACCTTTGAAAACACCGGCAATATCGATGACGACGAAGATATAGAGCTGTCAAACACCATCCATGATTTTTACTTTGGCATCATGTCCCGTTACTGTACCTGCAGAGAAGCCCGCTACATCACCAATCTTGCACAGGCCGGCTGGGGGGCGCACCAATGGGTGCACCATACGCCCATTCAGGACAATCCGGAGATCCCGTATTACTATACGTGGCTTGGACAGGCAAAGACGAACGATATCACAATGACCTACGACAACGTCGGCGTGCCGGTCCTCCCCGTAAACGGGACACTCAAGGAAGCCCGGATCCGCTGTCCGCAGGTAGCCGGGACCGCCGTTCTGCATGCCGACCGCGCCTATAACGATCCTGCGCATGACAATACCCGGGTCCGGATCGGGTGGTATATCGGAGATACCGTACCGCCGGAAGGCGCCGATCAGCAAGTCTGGCAGTATCTTAGCAGCAATTTCGAAGACCTCGGCCGTTTTGATGTTGCCCAGGATGTCTATGCCGGACACAAGGTTGCGGACCGCTATCCGCCCTTTTATGTGAACAACAATGATGCGGCCGGCACGAACGGATATCTGAGCTTTGGTCCCTACGAGATTCCAATGGGTGAATCGGTCCGCATCGTGCTTTGCGAGGCTGTGGGTGGAATCAACCGGCACAAGGCCATCGAAGTAGGCAAGAATTGGTATAAGGCATATACCGGTCAGCAGGCGGACCTGGTACTCCCGCCGTCGCCGCAATACCGCGATCCCGAACCCGTTGACGCAGATGCCGATTTGATGGATGTCTATAAAAATATGTGGGTTTATACCGGAAAAGATTCGGTCCTTAAGGCCTTTGAGCGCGCAAAGGAAACCATGGAGAATGATTATGTCATCCCTATGAACCCGCCGCCGCCGCTGAATTTTACCATTCTGCCGCAGCCGAACGAGATCATTCTCGAATGGGCCGATAACCCCCGGGAAGACGATCCCGACTTTGAGGGTTACCGGCTTTACCGCGCCATGCTGGAACCGGATTCCTTTTACCACTGCATCTATGACTGCAGCATCAGCGAGGGGAATGTCAGTAACCGTTATCAGGATAAAAACCTGTTTCGGGGTATCAATTATTATTACTACGTGGTGTCTTACAAGATCGATCCTGTTAGCGGACTGGAACTGGAAAGCGGCCGGGCCTATACACAAACCACCATTCCGACCAGTCTGAAAAAATCGCCGCGCGATGTGACGGACGACGATGTTCTGATCGCGGATATCGCCCGCGATTATGCCGCCGGACGGATCAGCGACAAAGAACGCATCGAAGCGGTCCTCGGAATGATCCGCATTGTTCCGAACCCCTTTCATATTAAAAACAGGAAGATCACCTTTGGCACCGGCGTGGACAAGGATAAACTGATGTTCTACAACCTGCCCGAAAACTGCCAGATCAGCATCTTCAGCGAACGCGGCGACCTGGTCAACAGCCTTGAGCATGTGACCCGTGAAGGACAGGCGGCTGTCGCCGATGAAGCCTGGTACAGCAATACGCAGTCCCGTCAGGTGATCAAAAGCGGTATCTATATTGCACATGTTCGGGTCACCAAAGATATTGCCGAGCGGGAAACCGGTCTGCCGCTGCTGAAAAAAGGCGATTCGATTGTTAAAAAATTCATTGTCGTACGCTAAAAAGACATATAACATGTCAATTATAAAGAATACATTGAAAGGTATATACCCGAATATGAAAAGCGCCGAAAAAATGAAGGATGGAATAATATGTAAAAAAGCAGATAAAAAATGCTTGCAAGGGGATAATATTTTTATTAATATTTGTCAAGTGTATTGGTAAATCAATAAAAAACTAAACAAGGAGAACAAAATGAAGAAAGTGCTCGTAGTTTTGTTGATCGCTTCTGCTGCCGTTATGGCGTTTGCAGGACAGTATCAATGGGCAGGGACTCCGCTGATCGGCAATAAGATTGCCACAGAGGAAACCATGGCCGATTCGACATTGGTCAATGCCCCGGGTCTGATGAACCCCTACATGTGCGTTGTCACGCCCAATCATAAAGCGTGGACAACCGGATATGGCAGTGGGAACAACCGGGTCATTTATGTTTGGGATGCCGTTTTCGAAGTTGTTGATACCGTTGACAGAAATTACACCTGGCAAGACAGCGTGTATCTTATGGGATCAACACGTTTCGGACAGGTTACCGGCGAAGGAAATCTGGTTTACGGAAACTGGGGTCCGGAATTCATGACCGTATTTGACAAAGATGACTACAGCGTCGTTGATCAGAGCCCGTGGTGCAATACCAGCGGCGGTGTGGAAGCATTCGTTTACAATGGAGAACAATATTATCTCACAGCGACGATTCTGGCTTCAGATATCCTTCTTTGGGATTCCGAATGGAATGTGATTGACACACTCAAAGGCGGACTTGGCGGAAGAAATATTGCCTCTACCAGTGACGGTTCTATTATTGTCTCCCCGGGCCTCGGCAGTACCTACTTCATCGAATATGCCGGAAGCCCCGATGACGGTTATGTCAGAGATACCGTTTTCCTGGCAGACCTCGGTATTTTGGCCGTGGACGTTGGTGACGTTGGGATTGGAAACCTCATGTACGTTTCTCGCGGTCCGAACGACTATATCTGGCTGATGAGCCGCGATCATAAGTGCGACGGTGTCTTCGTTGTCGATCCCAAAAACGATTACGAAGTCAAACTCAGCACCTACACCGACAGTTCCATTACCTCGGTTGAAGATTTCTCGCTCGGTATGGCTGTTGACAACCAGTGGTTGATCTGGAGGAATACCGGAGTCATTGATTCTTCGGATTATCTCACATCCGGCTTATATCAGACACCTCAGCAACTGCGCGCCCCCTGCCAGGTAAGCTATTACTATGACGGAACGACTGCGACTGAATACCTGTATCTGGGTGACTACTATGGCTATACCTTAAAGCTGTGGACTCGCGAGGCAGACGTTGCGGTTGAAGATGTTGCCGTTATCAATGCGAACGGTTTCGAACTGAACAAAGCCTATCCGAACCCCTTCAACCCGACAACGACCATTCCTTACGTTCTGAGCAGCAACGGCAACGTTACGATTGATGTCTACGACGTCGCCGGCAAGAAAGTTCAGACCCTGGTCAATGAGTACAAGTTCGCCGGTAACTATGAAGTTACCTTCAACGCCGGCAACCTGGCCTCCGGTAATTACTATGTCAAGATGAGCTTCGGTGACAATTCGGACACCCAGAAGATCTCTCTGCTCAAGTAATTCAATTGACGAAATATAAAAAAGCGCGAGAAATCGCGCTTTTTTTATTTATGGTGAATAATTGCTAACCGAAAAAAATATCCGTCGTGCTTTCAGGCAAGTCCGGCCGCTTGTTTTTCCGTTGTCGCCGCGCAAAAATGGTCGTAACTTTTCACGATGAAAAATAAAAAACACATCAGGGGTTCCAAAGCCTTTCCTGCAATCCTTATGCTGCTGATGACGATGACCTTGTATGCCGGAATTCCCGGCTATTATTTTCAGGAATTGCTCTACGATTTTGCCGGAGCGGACAGCCATTCTGTGAACAGTTTGCGGCTGGACGGAAGTGACGGCGGCAATCAAAACCGGCCTTATGGAATGATCGTGGACCCCGAAGGAAAACGCTGGGTGGCCTTTTATGGGGGGTATAGCCGTGAATATGCCTTTTCGGAAAGTAATATCCGGCAACTGGCCGGCCTGCGCTGTTTTCTTCCGGACGGTTCCGAAGCCGGCTTTTCGCCCATTGAGTTCCTGGATTTTCCCGACAGCACCCGGGATACCCTGTACATCGGAAGCGCCTATAACGGGAACGGCCGGGGCCTGAGCATGGATGCGGACGGCAATATCCTCTATACGGCCCGTTCCACGCTTTATAAGATCGATCACCGGAACGGACGCGGACTGGCGCGCTGGCACCCCGGCATGGATGACAAACCCGTCCGCACTTTTGTCAAAGCCGCCCACGACCCTCGGCGCGGCCATATTTATCTGGCCTCCTATCCCCAGCAGGAGAGCGTTTATATTCTGAACGAAAACCTTGAACTGCTGGATACCGCCATTACGCGGACCCCAACCCTGCAAAATGCCATACTTGTGCGAACCAAAAGCAATGGCGTGACCCAGCTGCTCTCGGCGACCCATGCGAACGGTCAGGGCATCTTCGTTTACGAATCGGCAGATCCGGGGAGCGAAACCTTCGTTCTCACGGATACGATCGGCAATTATTATGAGATCACCGACAGCAACCGGATCGATTACTTTGCCTGGGCATCTTCGCTGGATTGGCTGGACCGTGAGGCGGGGATCATCCTGTTCGGGAACGATTACCGCGCATTGACGACCGTATCAAGCGGTACGCCGCCGCCCTCGCCGCATGCTGCGCGCTGGTTTATCTGGGATGTGGACCGCGACTCCATGATCGCAATGTTTGGCGCTCCCTGGTTTGAGACGGTTTCCGGCATGCCGCTCCCCAAAAATGTCAGCGCTTCCGTGCCGCAGCAGTATCTGGCAAATCAGGCGATGGTAATGAAACCCTCGGGTGTGGCTCTTTTTCAAGATGGGGCTTCGGAAGGCATCATGATCACGGATATGGAACTGGGCTGCGTGCAGTCGCTGGTCTGGTCGCAAACTTCCCTTGGCGAAACACAGGTCGTACCCTTTGCGCTGCATTTGGAACAAAACTATCCCAATCCCTTCAATCCTGCCACCCGCATCCGTTTTTATCTTCAGCGGCCCGGAAATGTCCGGCTGGCAATCCTGAATCTTGCCGGAAAGAACATCAGTGAAATCTATCGGGGATATCTCGAAGAAGGTGATCACGAATTTTCCTTTGATGCGCATGCGCTTCCCTCCGGTACTTATTTATATAGTTTACAGTACGGGTCTTTTTCCGTTTCCCGGAAAATGACGCTCATAAAATAAAACGCTTGAAAAATCTTAGGCGATCCCGAAAGGAGTAAGGATGTTGAACTATGATGTTGCTGTGATTGGCTCCGGTCCCGGCGGATATGTGGCGGCCATCCGGGCTGCGCAGCGCGGTTTTAAAACCGTCCTGATCGAAAAAGACCGCATCGGCGGTGTCTGTCTGAACTGGGGATGCATCCCGACCAAAGCCATCATTCATTCGGCTGCGGCTCTCGGCCTGCTGCGGGAGGCTTCCGAACTCGGGATCGGGACCGGGGAATTTTCCGCCGACCTGCCACAGATCATTGCGCGATCTCGCAAGATCGCCGATCAGCTGGGCAAAGGCGTGGCTTTTCAGCTGAAAAAGAACAAGGTCGATATCCTGGAAGGACATGCAAAGCTTCTGGGCGGCAAGCGCATTCGCGTGAGCAAACCCGGCGGGGATACCGAGGAAATTGAAGCAAAGGCCATCATTCTTGCCAGCGGATCCCGGCCGAAAGAACTGCCGCATATCCCCATTGACGGGAAACGCGTTATCGGCAGCCGCCATGCGCTGGAACTGGCGCAATTGCCGACAAGCATTGCGGTGATCGGTGCGGGAGCCATCGGTGTGGAATTTGCCTGGATCTATCGGCAGCTGGGGGTCGAAGTACTGCTGATCGAGGCGCTGGACAGTTTGCTTCCTAATGAGGATGCGGAAATATCCGCCGAGCTGCTGCGGCAATTCAAAAAACAAAAGATCCGCTGTTACCTGAAAAGCAAAGTTATTGAAGTCCGCCGGGAAGCCGATGCTCTGCTCCTGCAGCTGGAAAATCCGGGCGGCAGGGAGGAGCTCCGCGTGGAAACGCTGCTGTCGGCAGTCGGTGTCCGCGCAAATATTGAAGATATCGGACTGGAGGAGGCCGGCATTGAACTTGAAAACGGATTTATCCGGGTCGATGCCAATCAGCGGACCGGCGCCGAAGGTATTTACGCCGTTGGCGATGTCGCCGGCAATCCCTGTCTGGCGCACAAGGCATCCAAAGAAGGCCTGATCGCGGTGGACCATATCAGCGGGAAAAAAGTGCGGCCTCTGGATAAAAATGCCATTCCGGCCTGCACCTATTGCGAGCCGCAGGTGGCATCCGCGGGTCTTCGCGAACGCGATGCCGAACAACAGGGGATCGATTACGGCATTGCAAAGGTCAACTACCGTTCGATTGGGAAAGCCATTGCCGTCGGACGTTTTGACGGTTTTTTGAAATGCATTTACGAGAAAAAAAGCGGACGCTTGCTGGGTGCCCATTGTATCGGTGCCGAAGCCACGGAACTGATCGCAGAACTGACGCTGGCCTTGAGCCGGGGCTTATCTATGGAAGAGATCGCGGATGTCATCCATGCGCACCCGACATTGAGCGAACTGATCCTTGAAAGTGCAGAGCAGGCGCTGGGGGAGGGGATCCATGCCTGAGGACCTGTATCTGTTGGGCTTTTACGTGCCGGAACAAGACCTTGAAAAAGTACTGGACGCGGTCTTTGCCGCCGGAGCGGGAAGATATCGGGATTATGACCGCTGTGCCTGGACAGCAGCGGGCGAGGGGCGTTTCCGGCCCCTGGACGGCAGTCATCCGGCCATCGGCAAAGCAAATACGGATACCCGGATCAAAGAGATCAAAGTGGAGTGCATCGTTTCCGGAGAACGGATCGCTGCGGTACGGAAGGCACTGATCGGGGTGCATCCCTATGAGGAACCCGCCTTTCATTTTGTCGCACTTGCCGGTCTCTAAGTCCGAATTCTTTTGGATGAAAGTGCATTTTCCCGTATATTAAATGATACAAAAAAACGGATGACATGGGAAAGATCGTTGCTATAGCAAATCAAAAAGGCGGTGTCGGGAAAACAACAACCGCCATAAATCTCGCGTCCTCGCTGGCCGTGATGGAAAAGCGCATCCTGATCATTGATATTGATCCGCAGGCAAACGCCACTTCCGGTCTGGGCTTTGACCCCGCAAATCTTGAGTCAACGATCTACGACGTTCTGCTGGAGAAAATCCCCTATAAAAATGCCGTTCAGAAAACCTTTCTGGAATATCTGGACGTTCTTCCGGCCAACCAGGAACTGGTAGGGGCCGAGATTGAAATGGTCAACATGATGTCGCGGGAAACGCGGCTGAGCAAGGTTCTGAAAAATGTCCGCAACGAATACGAATATATTTTCATCGATTGCCCCCCCTCACTGAATCTGTTGACGGTGAACAGTTTTACAGCCGGCGATTCTGTTCTGATCCCTATCCAGTGCGAATACTTTGCACTGGAGGGGCTGACGCAGCTTCTGTATACCATCCGGCTTATCCAGCGGAATCTCAACGCAAAACTGGATCTTGAAGGTATCGTGCTGACCATGTACGATTCACGCCTGAATCTGAGCAAAATGGTGGCTGAAGAGGTCCGGAAATATTTTGGGGACAAAGTTTATCAAACGGTCATTTCCCGAAACGTTCGTCTGGGTGAAGCGCCGAGTTACGGACAGCCCATCATCTCCTTTGATATTCATTCGTCGGGCGCGATCAATTACATGAAACTTGCCGAGGAGTTCATTCATGGTAAAAAGTAAAGCTTTGGGCCGCGGACTGGAAGCGCTGATCCCGACATTTGGAGGTGAAGAAAAGACGACTGCCGAAGCTGCGGTGAGCCGGGTGCCTGTTCATACGATCCGAACCAACCCTTATCAGCCGCGCAGTGAATTTTCCGAAGAAGAACTCCGGGAACTGGCGCAATCCATTAAGGAAAAAGGACTGATCAGTCCGGTAACGCTCACTGAGATCAACGGAGAAAACGTGCTGATCGCGGGAGAACGCCGCCTGCGCGCATGCAAGATGCTCGGAATGGAAAATATTCCGGCATATTTCCGGGACATTGAAGGGGAAGAGGAACTGATGGAACTGGCGCTGATCGAAAATGTGCAGCGCGAGAATCTGAATCCAATCGAAGAGGCAATTGCCTACCGGGCGCTGATCGAGCGTTACGGTTTGTCGCAGGAAACCGTTGCCGACCGGATCGGGAAAAAGCGCAGTACGGTAACCAACAGCCTGCGACTGCTCAAATTGCCGCCGGAGATCCGCGAAAGCCTGATCAGCGAAGAGATCAGTTCCGGACATGCCAGGGCCATTCTTGCCGCGCCCAATGAGCCCGCCATGCTGCGCGTCTGGCAACAGGTCGTGCAAAAAGGGCTCAGCGTTCGGGAAACGGAGCAATTGACAAGGAAAAACACGGAAAAAAAGCCCCTTTCTCCGGAAAAAACGCCGCGTGACCCATCGCTGTTAAAGATTGAAAGTGCTTTCCAGCAGGCGCTGGGCACCAAAGTGCGCCTCCGTCCCAGAGGGAAAGGCGGCAGTGTTGAAATTGAATATTATAATGCCGATGACATGGAACGTATTCTTGAGATCATCGAAACGGGATCGCGTGAAGTCAAATAAGATCACCTATATTTTTATTCCCCGTGAGGATAGCAAGCAGCGTACGGTAAGCTTGGATTACCGTATCTATATCTTGCTCCGCATCCTCTTTGTACTTCTGATACTGGGAATTTTTCTGTCGTATGCCTTTCTGATCCCGAGTGCGCTGGAATACCGCCGTTACAAGACGGGGATCGATAGCTACAAAGCCCAGGAGATCCAGTTGAAACAGCTCCTGAGAGACGTGAATGAAATGAAGGAATTCAATACCTACATGCGCGAACTCGTGGGTCTGGACCTTGCAGCCGAGTACGGCGAATATTCTGATCTGGAAAAACTGATCGACAGTCCCGATATTCCCATGTATCTGTCCGGGATACCGGAACTTTCGCCGGCTAAAGGGATTATCACCAAGAAATTCATGAGCGGACCGCGCCGGCATTACGGGATTGATATTGCGGGTAAAAGGGGTGACCCGGTCAGCGCCTGCGCCGACGGCCTGGTCGTGTTTTCCGGGTGGACCCCGGAGCTTGGGAATATGGTTGTCATTTCCCATCCCGATGATTATATTAGCGTCTATGGTCACAACGACCGTCTGATCGTTCGCGAAAGACAAAGCGTAAAGAAAGGCGAACTGATCGCGCTTCTTGGAAGTACGGGATACAGTACGGGTCCACACCTTCATTTTGAAATATGGCACTGCGGTCATGCAATTGATCCGCAGCAGATCATACCGGCCTTAAAAAGCAAAAACTGAGGATAAAAAAATGGCCATGAAAGAAAAACCTACCTACACGATCATCGGTACGAATACCATTATTGACGGACTCGTTCACGTCAATGGCGATATCATTATCGGTGGAACGGTCAAGAACAATGTTGATGCAAAAGGGACGGTCCGAATTCCGGAAGGCGGACTGGTTGACGGCAGTGTCAAAGCCCGCGAAGTGCACCTGAACGGACAAGTCACCAAGGGGATCTATGCCGACGAAAAGATCGTGCTCGGAATTAATTCGGACTTTTCGGGCGAACTGGTCACCAAAAAACTCGTTGTTGAAGAAGGAGCGAGAATTTCCGGAAAGATCCAGGTATCCGAGAAGAAAAAAGACACGAAAATCACGGAATCAGAATAGGAGTCGTAATGAACGTTAAATTAGACAGTCTGATTGAAAAGATCAAAAGCGACGGCGTCGATGCGGCAAAAAAACAGGCGGACACGATCCTGGCCGATACAAGGAAAACGGCGAACGGTATTATAAGCGAGGCAAAGGCCGAGGCGGAAAAAGTCCGGAAAAAGGCCGAAGCGGATGCCGAATCCTATCGCAGGAATGCTGAGACCGCCATCAAACAGGCTGCCCGCGATACGGTTCTGACGCTGAAGGAAAAGATCGGCGAAATGTTCGAACAGGTCCTCCTGGCCGATATCGGCAAAACCCTCAATAAAGATCTGCTTCGTGAACTTATCCTCAAATTGGCAGAGCTTTGGTCTAAGGAAGGAGATCTGGATGTTATCGTGAACGCGGCGGATGCTGACGCTCTGAAAGCCCAGCTGAAGCGCTCTCTTTCGGGTAATCTGAAAGGGGAACTGGATCTGCGCATCGATAAAAAGATCGAGCATGGTTTCCGCATCGGAAAAAAAGGCGAAGATCTGTATTACGATTTTACGGATGAAAGCATCCTGGAAGCACTGCGCATCTTTTTGAATCCCAAACTTGCCGAATTGCTAAAGTGATCCGGAAAGGCTGTCATGGATAAATACATCTATTTTGCTGCGGAAATGCCGATGTTAAAATGGAGCGAAGCTCCTTTTATGTCGCTGCCCGCTTTTATGGATGAAGCCCGCAAATGGATGAACGATGCCGATTACCGGGCCCTGATCCAT
>JAQVTR010000029.1:0-11410 GCA_028699915.1 Fidelibacterota bacterium | reverse complement strand
CCATGCCGTCCTCTTTCATTACGATGATACAAAAGGGACGGGGATTTACCGCAGCTATCTTGCCTTTGAACATGCACTGCGGCAGGAACTGGCGGCATACCGGAAATCCCGGCAGGAAGGCTTTGAATATAAATTCAGGGATATTCCGCCGAACCTGGTCCGCGAAGGGAATCCCCTGGAAGTGGAAAAAAAATTGTTACAGTACCGCTGGAACTGGCTTGAAGATCAGGAATTCGGGCATTATTCCGATCTTGATTTCTTTATCCTCTACTACCTGAAACTGCAGATCCTGCATCAGCTTTCGCTGTATGAGGAAGAAGCAGGAAAAAAGGCGTTTCGGGTCCTGGTGGAACAGGCGCAGGAAGCGAATGCGGAAAAGACGGAAAAACCCCTTTGATAAATGAATAATGGAGAACAAATGACCGGGAAAAATATTGGAAAAATAACAGCGATCAACGGAAACATGATCGAGGTCGCTTTTAAACAAAGCGTGATCCAGAACGAAGTGGGATACGTACTGGTTGCAGAGGAACGTCTCAAATCCGAGGTAATCAAAATATCCGGGAACACCGCATTTCTGCAGGTCTACGAAATAACCAAGGGTTTAAAGGTCGGAGACCAAGTGGAATTTACCGGGGAGCTGCTTTCCGTGACCCTGGGGCCGGGTATCCTCTCTCAGGTTTACGACGGATTGCAGAACCCCTTGCCCGCCCTGGCCGAAAAGTACGATTTTTTTCTTCCCCGCGGCGTAGTGCTGGATGCGCTGGATTTTAAAAAGAAATGGCATTTTAGTCCGCTGGCCAAAAAAGGCGATACGGTTTACATGGGTTCACCGGTCGGTTGGGTGCCGGAAGGCATTTTCAAGCACAAGATCATGCTGCCTTTTAACCTGGAAGGCGAGTACAGCGTTGAATCCGTCATTGCGGAAGGCGATTATCCCATTACCGAGACCGTTGCAGTCATTAAGGATGCCAAAGGACAGAAAATTGACGTCAAAATGCACTTTGAATGGCCGGTTAAGATCCCCATTTCGGCATATACCCAAAAGATGGTTCCCACGGAACCGATGGTTACCAAGGTCCGCATTGTCGACACCTTTTTTCCCGTCTGCAAAGGCGGAACCTACTGCATACCCGGTCCTTTCGGCGCCGGCAAAACCGTGCTGCAGCAGCTGACCAGCCGCTATGCAGATGTAGACATTGTGATCATTGCCGCTTGCGGAGAACGTGCCGGCGAGGTAGTGGAAACCTTGCGGGAATTTCCCGAACTGGAAGATCCGCGTACCAAACGATCCCTGATGGAACGGACCATTATTATATGCAATACCTCCTCCATGCCCGTTGCCGCGCGTGAAGCGTCCGTGTATACCGCAACCACCCTGGGTGAATACTACCGCCAGATGGGGCTGGATGTGCTGGTGCTGGCCGATTCGACCTCCCGTTGGGCGCAGGCCATGCGCGAACTTTCGGGCCGTCTTGAAGAGATTCCCGGCGAAGAGGCTTTTCCCGCTTATCTCGAATCCCGAATTGCAGAATTCTATGAACGTTCGGGTTATGTCGAACTCCCGGACGGGAGCTACGGCAGCATGACCATTGGCGGAACGGTGTCCCCGGCCGGCGGCAACTTTGAGGAACCGGTTACTCAGGCGACGCTGAAAGTGGTGGGGGCTTTTCACGGCCTCTCCCGTGCACGCTCCGACGCCCGGAAATTTCCGGCCATCGATCCTCTGGAAAGCTGGACCAAATACAATGGCATCATTGAACGCGATAAGGTACACGAAGCCCACCGGCTTCTGCGCCAGAGCAACGAAGTTCACCAGATGATGATGGTTGTCGGCGAAGAAGGTACCAGTGTCGATGATTTTATCCTCTACCTGAAAGGGGAATACCTGGATTCGGTCTACCTGCAGCAGAACGGCTTTGATCCCGTTGATGCGGTCAGCGACCCCGAACGCCAAAGCTATGTCTTTAACAAAATATTTGAAATCATTAAAAGCGATTTTCGTTTCGAATCGAAGGATACGGCGCGGCAGTTTTTTAACGACCTGCGCCAGCTGACCATCGACTGGAACTATATTAAAGCCGGAAGCGACGAATTCGACAAGCAGGAAAAAGCCATCGACAAGCACCTGAAGAGCGGGAATGCGGAAGCGGCCGGAAGCAATGCCTCGGAAAAGGAGCAGTGATCAATGAAGAAGGTCTATAACAGAATACTGAGTATTGTTGGAAATGTTATCAGCGTACGCGCCGAAGCGGTCAGCAACGAAGAACTGGCAGAGGTCCGGACGCGCCGGGGAACTTCGCTTGCCAAGGTGATCAAGATCGAACACGATTTGGTTTCACTGCAGGTCTTTGCCGGAAGCCGTGGTATTTCGACCGACGACGAGGTCCGTTTCCTGGGCAGTCCCATGAAGGTTTCTTTCAGCGAAAATATGCTCGGGCGTATTTTTGACGGAAGCGGAAAACCGCGCGATAAAGGTCCCGCACTAACCGAAAACCTGATCGAGATCGGAGGCCCCTCCGTCAATCCTTCAAAACGCATCATTCCAAAGCGGATGATCCGGACCAATATCCCCATGATCGATGTCTTTAATTCACTGGTCGTATCTCAGAAGCTGCCCATTTTTTCCGTGTCGGGAGAACCTTACAACGAATTGCTGGCGCGCATCGCACTTCAGACCGAGGTGGATATGATCATTCTCGGCGGTATCGGACTGAAATTCGACGAATACATGTATTTTAAGAATGAGCTCGAAAAGGGCGGCGCCCTTAGCCGTTCCATCTTTTTTATGCACACTGCCGCCGACCCCGTTGTAGAAGGCCTGATGGTGCCCGATCTCTGCCTGGCTGTCGCCGAGCAGTTTGCGCTTGCCGGCAAAGACGTGCTGGTCCTGCTGACGGATATGACCAACTTTGCGGATTCCATGAAAGAGATTGCGATCACTATGGAACAAGTGCCCTCCAACCGCGGGTACCCGGGTGATCTCTATACCCAGCTTGCCAGCCGCTACGAAAAGGCCGTGGATTTTGAAGGCGCCGGCTCGGTGACCGTTCTGGCCGCAACCACAATGCCCGGCGACGATGTAACCCACCCGGTTCCGGACAATACGGGTTATATCACGGAAGGCCAGTTCTATCTGCGCAACGGCCGTATTGAACCTTTTGGGTCCCTTAGCCGTCTGAAACAGCAGGTCAACGCCGATACCCGCGAAGACCACCGCGCTATCATGGACGGCATGATCCAGCTTTATGCGCAGTATATCGAAACCGAAGAAAAACGCTCCATGGGGTTCCGCATGAGCGACTGGGATAAAAAACTCCTGAAATACGGCGGACTCTTCGAGAGCCAAATGATGGACCTGTCGGTCAATATTTCGCTTGAGGATGCGCTGGACAAAGGCTGGGAGATCCTGGCGTCATGTTTTTCGCCGGATGAGACCGGTTTCCGATCGGAACTGGTAAAAAAATTCTGGCCAGGCCCCAAAGACGGAACGGAAGATCAAAAAGCAAAAAAGCGCTCGGAAAAAGCGGAAAAGTAAGCAAGGACTGGCTTTATGGCGAAAATTAAACTGACTAAGAACGAGTTTAAGAAACAAAAGGACGCCTTAAAGCGCTATACGCGTTATCTGCCGACCCTTGAACTGAAAAAACAGCAGTTACTGGCGGAAATTCGCCGTGTTCATGAAGAAATGAAGAGTAAAAGGGCCAAGGCGGATGCCATCGAAAAAGGCCTGGCTGCCTGGATCGCCGTATTTGCGGATAAAAGCGACCTGCGTAAATTGCTCCGGGTAAAAGGGATACGCACCGAAAAAGGCAATATTGCGGGGATCGACATTCCGCTCTTCAGGGGCGTGGATTTTGAAGAACACGCGTATGATCCGATGAAAACCCCGCTTTGGGTGGATGCCGGGCTTGAGACCGTAAAGAACGTGATCCTGCTGGATCAGGAACTGAAGATCCTGCAGGAACAGGAACAGCTGATCCAGCGCGAATTGCGAACCACCGTTCAGCGCATCAATTTGTTTGATAAGGTCATGATCCCGCGGACCGAAGAAAATATCCGCGTGATCCGCATCTTTATGGGTGATCAGGATACGGCGGCAGTTGTCCGCGGCAAGATATCCAAATCGAAAATTGAAAAGAAAAAAATGGAGCAAACAGCCTAATCCATGATCGAACAAATGTCAAAGATCACCTTGCTTGTCGAAGAAGCACGTGCAGAGCGGAGTTTAAAAAACCTTCGGAAGCTGGGAGTGTTGCATGTAAAACCCATTCCCAATCCGCCGTCCGCGGATCTGGCGGCCATTGATAGCCGCATTGAACAGATCCGCAAAGCGCTTGCGCTGCTGGGTGATGCCTCCGATGTCCGGCAAAAACACAAAGGCGATGCCGCCGACCTGGTTGAGGAGATTATCCGGGACGGAAAGGCCCTGGAAATTCAGACGGAAAAACAAAGAGAGCTTTCCGCTGCGCTGAACTGGTATGAGAACTGGAGCCGCGTTTCTCTGGAACAGCTGGAAGCACTGAAGCGTGAAGGCTATTATTTGACATTGTACCAGCTGAGTCATGCCGACTGGCAGGAACTCCGCGAAGCGCCGGATCTTTTTGAGCTGAATTCGGACAAGAGTTCGGTTCAGGTTGCCCTCATCAGCGACAATCCGGAGAAAAAACTGAATTTCCGTACCGTCACGCTGCCAGAACTGCCGGTGGATGTGCTGGAGACGCAATTGCGTGAAAATGCTTTCCTTCTGAAGCAATCACAGAAGCAGCTCGAAGATGCGCGCAGTTACGCGGATTTGATCAAATCCTATTTGGAACAGCTGAAAAAAGAACAGCGCTTTGCACAGGTCCGGAACGGACTGGGACTGGAAGAAAATATCGCCTATCTGCAGGGCTATGTCCCCTCGGAAACTGCACCGCTGATTGAAGAAGCCGCCCGGAAATATGCCTGGGGTTATGTGGAAGAAGAACCCGAAGAGACGGACAATCCGCCGACAAAGCTGAAGAACGCCAAATGGATTCAGATCATACAGCCGGTCTTTGATTTTCTGGGTACCGTCCCGGGCTATCGCGAAAAAGATGTCAGCATGTACTTTCTTCTCTTCTTCACCGTTTTTGTCGCCATGATCATCGGCGATGCGGGATACGGACTGATCTTTCTGCTTCTGGCGCTGTTTTTAACCTTTAAGACAAAAAAAAGCGGCAAAAAACTTCCGCGTTTTATAACACTGCTTTATGTTCTAAGCCTGACAACCCTTGCTTGGGGTGCGCTGACCGGCACCTGGTTCGGTTCGATGGCCATTGCAAATCTGCCCTTCTTTAAATCCATGATCGTTCCGCAGATCACTTCCTTTCCTGAATTGTTTCCGGATTTGAGCGTTAATCCCCAGGACCGCGTTATGCTGATATGCTTTGTACTGGCCGTGATCCAGCTGGGACTGGCAAGCATCATCAACTTGATCGAGAATCTGCCGCAGCTCAAGGCATTTGAACACCTTGGCTGGTTTTCCCTGACCGTGGGTTTGTTTACGCTGGTTCTGAATCTGGTACTCGGAATGAACCTTCCCGCCTTTGCCATGTGGTTGATCGGCGGAGGCTTTTTATTCATTCTTCTGTTTGGAAAACAGGAAAAGGGAAAGCCTTTTTTCAAAGGGATTCTGGCAGGACTGGGCGGCGCCTTCAATACTTTTCTCGATGCGATCAGTTCCTTTTCGAACATTATTTCCTATATCCGTCTCTTTGCGGTAGGAATGGCTACCGTGGCTATTGCTTCGAGCTTCAACGATATCGCCGCACCCATGATGCAGGGCCCCGCCATCATTGCGGCTGCCCTTATTCTTTTAATCGGGCATGGGCTGAATATAATTATGGGGCTTCTCTCCGTTATTGTCCACGGCATCCGGCTGAATATGCTGGAATTCAGCGGTCAGCTCGGACTGGAATGGACCGGTTACAAATACGAACCTTTTGATGATAAATAACAACGAAAAAGACTAAAGGAGATATGACTATGTTGGATCTTGCAATGTTTGGTTCAGCTGCGGCTCTGGGACTGGCAGCTTTAGGTTCCGCACTCGGAACGGGCGCCGCATCACAGGCAGCCGTAGGTGGCTGGAAAAAATGCTTTGCGAACGATAAACCCGCACCTTTTATGCTGGTAGCATTCGCCGGTGCCCCCCTGACGCAAACCATTTACGGATTCTTGCTGATGCTCTTTATCAGCGGCAGCGACAAAGATCCGCTGGGACTGTTGGGAATTGGCATTTTCGGCGGTCTGGCAATGGGGCTTTCCGCTTATATGCAGGGGAAAGCCGCAGCCCGCGCCGCCGATGCGCTGGCCGAAACCGGCAAAGGCACTGCGAACTACTTTATGGTGATCGGTATCGTGGAAACCGTCGCGCTCTTTGTGATGGTCTTCCTGCTTCTGCTCATTAACGCGTAAATTGTACCGCAGTCTGTTCTGCAGATCGAAATTTATCATGGAAAAAGCTCCTTTCTTTTAATAGGAGCTTTTTTTATTGTTGAGATACCGGAATATTGGTCCCTGCTCAGTCGGTAGCGGGGAGGAGCCCGGATGCATCCGTGTGAAACAGGCTTATCCTGTCATAAAACTTGTTATCTTCCCGCGCCCTGCTTAAATTCGCCAAAAAGGATTGTTCCGATGGATAAAATCGAATCACTGAAAGCCGTTCACACCCATTACCAAAGTATCCGGAAAGAAATTGCCGGGGTTATCATCGGTCAGGATGCGGTCCTGGAATCCCTGCTGATCGCTTTTTTCTCCAACGGCCACGCACAGCTTGTCGGCGTACCCGGACTGGCTAAGACAATGATGATCCAGTCGCTTGCTGATGTGATGGATCTGCGTTTTAAACGTATCCAGTTCACACCGGACCTGATGCCCTCGGATATTACGGGCACGGAGATCATTGAAGAAGATATGCAGACCGGACGACGTTCCTTCCGTTTTATTCAGGGACCTCTGTTTGGGAATATCATTCTGGCGGACGAGATCAACCGGACGCCGCCCAAGACCCAGGCCGCCCTGCTGGAAGCCATGCAGGAACGGCAGATCACTGCGGCGGGGAACACTTATAGGCTGGAAGCGCCCTTTTTTGTACTGGCCACACAAAATCCCATCGAACAGGAAGGCACCTATCCGCTCCCGGAAGCCCAGCTGGACCGTTTTATGTTTCAGCTGCCGGTGGGCTATCCTTCGGAGGAAGAAGAAAAGGCCATTGTGGTCCGTACCACTTCGTTGGAGCGCGTTCAGTTGCAGAAAGTGATTGACCGTCAAACCCTGCTGGAAATCCAGCAGGTCGTCAGAATGCTGCCGGTTGCAGAACACATTGTGGATTATGCCGTGAATCTGGTCCGCGCCACCCGTCCGGAAGGCAGCAGTGTAAAGGCGGTCCGTGATTACGTCCGCTGGGGCGCAGGTCCCCGGGCTTCACAGTACCTGATCGTCGCAGCTAAAACCCGCGCCGCGCTCATGGGCAAAGGGACTCCGGATGAAAACGATGTCAATGAGGTCAGCGGACCGGTGCTGCGTCACCGTATACTGCGGAATTTCAAGGCCGAGGCGGACGGTATCTCGGTCGATGAAATAATCCGGGAACTCATTCAGGCTAAGTATGTCCGCTAACAGCTATTCCCCCGAAGAGATCATTCTGCTGGGAAATCTGCGCTTTCAGGCCAAGACCATCGTAGAAGGCCTGATGCTGGGCAGCCACAGTTCGCCCTACCATGGATTTTCGGTCGAATTTTCACAGCATCGCCCCTATATGCCGGGAGACGATATCCGGCATGTGGACTGGCAGGTCTATGGGAAAACCGATCGTTACTACATTCGGCAGTTTGAGGAAGAAACCAACCTCAACACCTACATACTGGTCGACAACAGCCGCTCTATGGATTTCAAGGGCATGGCCGCTTTGAGCAAATATCAATACGCACGGATGGCGGCGGGTGCGCTGATCTGGCTGCTGATTCACCAGAACGACGCTGCAGGTCTGGCGATCTTTAATGAAAGCATCGATGTGCTCTACCCGCCCAGGTCTGTTATGAGTTACCTGAACGAACTGCTTGCAGTCCTGCAAAACACACCATGTTCCGGAGCTACATATATCGGCGATGCCCTGCACCGCGTTACGGAAAAACTCAACAGAAAAGGCCTGGTGATCCTGATCTCCGATTTTTTGGATAATGAAGAGACTATCCTTAAAGGCCTGGATCACATCAGGTATCTCGGTCATGACGTGCTTGCGGTTCAATTACTTGATCCTGCGGAGTGGAATCTTGACATGCCGCAAAAATACCGATTTAAAGATATGGAAAATGATGAGGATATAAAACTGGACGTCCGGCAGGTCCGTGCGGAATACCGCAGGAAGATCATGGATTTTACGGACATGCTGAACCGCCGCTGCGGAGAGAACGGTATCGACCACAGTCTGATCCTGACCGATATGGATTGCCGGGTTGCTTTGCTGGAATTCCTGAAAAAACGCAGACGCCTTTATTAATACAAATATTTGAAATACTTACCAACAGCGGCTTTTAATTATCAAGTAATGCAATAAAAGGTTTGTTTTTTTTACGATATCTGAGTAATTTTTATTGAGTAAAATAATCAACAGGAAGGCCAAGCCAATGAAAAGGACTTTTTTTATTTTCAAGCTGATCTTGTGTCTTGTTTCATTCAGCAGTATTCTGGTGGCACAGGAAGTTGAAGTGTTTGCCGTGCATTTGGGGAATCCGGAATATGCTTCCGTTGTGATCAGGGAAGAATACCCGGGTTTTCAGTTCTACAGTACAGACGGCACTTGTTTCCTGTATGAAGATCAAAGCAGCAAATTCGGGAATCCCAACTATCTTAGAGGTCTTTATGGTGAAGTACCCGAAAAGATGGGACTGTCTCCAAATTATACAGGAGGCACCCGGGTTTCCCACATTTTTGTTGTCGGAGCAAACGGCATCATTGCAAATGCTACATCTGCCGCGTTCTACGATGGCCTGACGGGCTTTGATGATGATTACGGCGGAACGGCATCGTCCGATTATTCCAGCAGCATGAAAGCACTGAATAAAGCGCTGGGTGATGTTAAAAAAGGAAAATATGCCAAAGCGCTGCCCGAGAGCAAACGCGTTTATCTTAAATCCACCCCGATCGGTGAACTCGAGCCTTTCCGTGGCGCAAAAACGGATAAAAAGGGTGAGGGGATCGTCGGCTGGGAAGTTCCGGATGTTCCGGTTTTTGATGATTCGGGGAAGGAATACCGACTGAATGAATTGTGTAAGGACAAGAATGTCATGCTGGTGTTTTACAGTATGAACGGGGTATTGCAAAAGACCGGCTCAAAACAGGACGGTTCCGTTATTGAAAAGGAAGAATACGGAAATAAACTAACGCGACCGGAAAAGACCCGGGAACAAATGCTGCAGGAAGCCGAAGGACTTCCAAAAATGTTCCAGGCTTCGGCAAAACGCCAGGCCATGGGTCCCCGTCTCGGCGATTACGGCAAAGCAACGGCGGTTCTGGAAGTTGCCAAACAGCTTCTGGAAGGAAAATAAGTCTCTGTATTCTGAAGATCATATAGGCAGCGATTGCTTTGCAATGGCTGCCTTTGCTCATTCTCATTAAAGATTGGCTCAAGACTGCGTATTTTTCATTAATTCTGTTCCGCGAAACAGGATTTTCTTTTTATTCGGTTTTTTTTGCGTAATTTATAATGATGAATGCTCGTAGAACATTGTTGCCGCGCGTTATGATCCTGCTCCTTTTGATGGGAAGCTTTCTTGCCGGCGCCGTTCCGCTGGGTTATTACAACGGCACCGATGGTCTCAGCGGCAACGATTTACGTCTGGCCCTGCATAATATCATTGACGATCATACCCAGAAAAGCTACGATTATGTTTGGACGGCCTATGCCACGACGGATCTGAAATCCAACGGGAAGATCTGGGATATGTATACGCATATCGAATTTACGTTGTATACCGATCAGCAAACGACGGGCAGCGATATGAGCGCCTGTTACAACCGCGAGCATTCCTGGCCGAAAAGCTGGGCGAACAATACCTACCCGATGTATACCGATATTTTTCACCTCTATCCCGTTCAGGGGCTGGCAAACTCCTACCGCAACAACAATCCCTACGGGGAAGTGGGAAGCGCAAGCTATACCTCGCCAAACGGCAGCAAACTGGGAAACGCCCGCACGGGACTGGGGTATACGGGCACCGTTTTTGAACCCATCGACGATTATAAGGGCGACCTGGCGCGCACCTATTTTTATATGACGACCCGCTACTATACCGAAGACAGCAATTGGGGCAGTTCGGGAATGAGCGATAAATGCGAGCTGAAACCCTGGGCGATCGAAATGCTGCTGAACTGGCATGACCTGGATCCGGTCAGTCAGAAGGAACTGGACCGCAATGAGGCGGTCTATGCCATCCAGGGAAACCGCAATCCCTTTATCGACGATCCGGACTTTGCCGACCGTATCTGGAATGTTCCCGCGACGGGGTTCGAAGCTCCGGAAGCGCGATCCGCCAGTAATATCCAGACTTATGCTTTTACCGCGAACTGGCTGGGAGTCTCAGAAGCGAGCGGTTATAAGCTTTACGTTTCGGAGAGCAGCAGTTTTTCGACCCATATCAGCGGCTACGGACCCAAGGATGTCGGAAATAATCTCAGCGAAACGGTAAGCGGACTTTCGGCTTCCACAACCTATTACTACCGGCTGAAAGCTTATAAACCCGGCGAAGAAACGGCTTATTCGGGCATTATTACGGTGCAGACGGAAGCTCCTACCGGCCGGGTGGACAGCACAAAGATCTTTTTTTCAGAGTATATCGAAGGCTCTTCATTCAATAAGGCGTTGGAGATTTTCAATAATACCGGTTCGGATATCGATCTTGGAAAGATAAAACTTAAACTCTATTCGAATGGTGCGAGCACACCAAGTCAGACAATAACCTTAAGCGGTGCACTTTCAAATAAAAAGGTCTTTGTTATTGCCCACCCTTCTGCAAACGCATCTATTCTTGCTGTTGCTGATATGACGAATAATACAGTTGTCAATTTTAATGGAGATGATGTTGTTGAATTATATTATAATGACGCCATGATCGATATTATCGGTTACCTTGGCCACGGTCAAAATTTTGCTGCAGATGTAACATTGGTCCGCAAACCCTATGTTATGCAGGGAGATGAATTTTATGATCCTTCTGACTGGGAAGTGTACGGCCAGGATGTAACAAGTTACCTCGGCTCACACGAGATCGATCACGATACACCGCTGGCGATCAGTCTGACGGATTTTAAAGTATCATATATTGACGGAGTGGTCCTGCTGGAATGGACGACGGCATCCGAGATCGAAAACGCTTTCTTTCAGATC
>JAQVTR010000079.1:3556-5795 GCA_028699915.1 Fidelibacterota bacterium | reverse complement strand
TGTTCCCATAGAAGTCAACAATGCGGAAATTATTCTTGATGGATCGGAATCCGGTATTCTTTTATATAACGGCAGCAATGCCCTGTTAAACCTCGCGGATATCACTTCTCCGGGAAAATTGACGCTGAAGAACGGGCGGGATTTTTCAAGCGGAGCCGCCGCATTTACCAATTACGGCACGCTGGACTGCGGCACGAATGTGTTTTCCAACAGTGGAAATTTTACCAATGCAGATAATGCATGGCTTATTACCGCTTCACCTGAAGGCATTGTAAGTTCGGAAAATAGCGGAAGTATCCAGAGCAGCGGAACACGGACATTCCATACCGGTGGTAAATATCACTATAACGGAACATCCGCACAGGTGACCGGCAGCGGGTTGCCTGCAACTGTAAGAAATCTGAAAATTGAGAACGGCACGGGAGTAACCTTAAATTCTGGCGTGAACGTAACGGACACATTAGCCCTTAGCGAAGGCGCTTTTTCAACGGGCGCCAATATTTTGACGTTGGGTACTTCCACCGGAAGTGTTGGCACTTTGACACGCACGAACGGGAAGATCATCGGAAATTTCAAGCGCTGGCTGGCGGCGTCGACCGTAGATGACGTCCTGTTCCCGATGGGAACGGCAGATCATTACCGTCCCGTCAATGTCAGCTATACCTCAGCCCCCTCCGGCGGAACATTGACAGCAAGTTTTACGGCCTCCAATCCGGGCAGCAACGGACTGCCGTTGATGGAGGGCAGCGGATATACGGTCAATACGGTCAGTCCGGACGGCTACTGGTCCCTGAGCGCCGCAGACGGCCTGAGCGGCGGGACTTATGACCTGGATATTACCGCCGAAGGCTTCGGCGGCATTGCCAATTACAGCGCCTTGCGCATCCTCAAGCGCGAAAACAGCGAAAGCGCCTGGACGCTTGACGGCTCCCATCTGGCCGGCACGGGCAGCAACGATATTCCAATTCTGCACCGCAGCGGCCTGAGCGGTTTTTCGGAGTTTGCCGTCGGCAGCAACAGCGGTGACAACGCTCTGCCCGTCACCCTGGCATCTTTTGAAGCGGCCGCCCTGAACGGCGCCGTGTTTGTGACCTGGCTCACGGAATCGGAGTCCGAGAACGCCGCCTTCCGCCTTTACCGCGACGAGGAGCTGATCGCAGAGATAGAGGGCGCCGGCACGACAAGCGAACCGCACAGTTACGGTTTCACCGACCGCTTTGTGATCCCGGGCAGGACCTATGCCTATCAGCTGGCCGATGTGAGCCTTGACGGCGAAGAGACGAAACACAATGAGGTTGAGGTTAAGGTTAAGGCGGAATATGTGGATCAGGATTACAATATAGGATCTGCCTATCCGAATCCCTTCAATCCGATGACGGTGGTTCCCGTGAACCTGGCCAAGGATGCGGCGGTCCGGGCGCAGCTCTACGACATTACAGGTCGTCCCCTGCAGGAACTGCAGAACGGCACGCTGTCCGCCGGCTCGCATGCATTGACCGTCAACGGCGCAAATTTGAGCACGGGCATCTATTTTGTACGCATCAATATCAATGAGGATCTGCATGTGCAGAAAATTGCGTTGATGAAATAAAAAAGAATGTCGAGTCGTCGAGGTGCCTGCCCGCCGAAGTCCGACTGAGCTCCGAAGGATCGGAGCGAAGTTGGGACGTAGGTGGGTCGAGACCTGTAATAACAATCCCTTCTTGTTGAAAAATGCGGAGGGATTTTTCTTTGGTTATGAGTTATGGTTTATTTGTACCCTAATCAAAAATAAATCGTCATCCTGAAAGGCTTTTCACGGAGTGAAAAGGCTGTTCAGGATCTGCTTTTCTCAATGGACAATGGACAAAGGACAATTGACAATTCGAATATGCGGTATGTGGTAATAATTTTGACGCATTTTACCCTTTCTGTAAAATTAAATTTTGGATCTTGAATTTTAAATCAGCCGAAATTGCCGGTTCAACCCCTCTGGGGTTGGGTGTTTTGTGTGTATCTTTTTCTATTGGGGTTTATCCCCTAACGGGGATATGCATGGATATATTTTGCAGAAATATTGGATTATCGTCTTATAGAAGAGATCTTTCGACCCCGATGCTTCGGGGCTCAGGATGACACGCTTATATTTATCGTTTATCGTTCATCGTTAGGCAGTGTTTCCCTCTCAGTGCTCAGTGCTCAGTGCCCAGTGCCCCCTGCTTCGCACAAGGCTTCGCAGGGCAGGCAGCGCTCAGTGCCC
>JAQVTR010000079.1:0-3456 GCA_028699915.1 Fidelibacterota bacterium | reverse complement strand
TGACACGCTTATATTTATCGTTTATCGTTCATCGTTAGGCAGTGTTTCCCTCTCAGTGCTCAGTGCTCAGTGCCCAGTGCCCCCTGCTTCGCACAAGGCTTCGCAGGGCAGGCAGCGCTCAGTGCCCAGTGCCCCCTGCTTCGCACAAGGCTTCGCAGGGCAGGCAGCGCTCAGTGCCCCCTGCTTCGCACAAGGCTTCGGCCGGCAAGCGTTTATCGTTCACGCCTACGCCTCTTTTTCAAAGGGCTACGGCGCGCAAGCATCGTTTATCCCGTCTTCGTTCCTGTCGTCACTCCGCCGTGGCAAACATTTATAGTTTATCGTTCATCGTTTATCGTTTATCGTTATCACAGTTCCAGCTGCGAGGGGAATCCTTCGTCAAAAAAGGGCATGGACAATTGCCGGGGGTAGTCTTCGATCACCAGCGCGTCACGCCATCTGCCGCCCTTGTCTCCGCCGCTCTGCCACCCGCTTCTGACCCTGCTGGCCGCCTGCCAGCTTTTATCGCTGGCAATCACGGTCTTGCCGGCTGCGCTGTTGTATTCGAAATATACATTCGCACAGCTGGGGTGGTTGGGTTTGTAGGCCTGCACCTTTACGGCGATGGTATTGACGCCTTCCTGCAGCAGACCGGTGACATCCCAGTAACGGACCTGTCTTTTAACGGCAAGTAAGGATCCGGATTTCGCCGCGGCTACGATGCCGAGCTGCCGGCCGTTGAGGTACACCTCCGCGGCGTCGTTGGCGACCACCTGCAGCCGGGCGGATCCGATCGCTGCCGTATCCGTGATGTCAAATTGTTTCCGCAGATAGGCCGGCGGCGTGTCTTTTCCTTCTTTATAGGCCTTTGCGGCGATCCATTTGGAGGGAATTTCCTGATTGATGGCGTAAATGCCGTTTTCGATCGACGTTTTGGCGTGTTCGAGATAAACCACCTGTTGCTGCAACATGGACATCAGCCGGTCCAGGTTGTCCGGACGGTTCGTGCGCAGCCAGAGCTCCCGGTAGTCTGTTTCCAGCGCCCGGAGCTCTCTGATCAGCCATTCACACTCCTCAAGCAATTCCTTCCGGACGGATTCCGTAATTTTATCCCTGTAGCCGTTTCCCGTATAAAAATCCAGTTTTTGTTTCAGCGCCATTTTTTTGCCGGTCATGATGCCGAATCGCGCACCGATCTCAAAATAATCGAGCTTATCGGCGTTGCGGATATTGCTCTCGCGCAGCTGATCGATCAGCTTCAGGCTGAGCTCCCCGCTTTGGATCAGCCGGAGCGATGCCGATAAGCCGTCCCTGCGGTTGTTGTAGCCGGGCAAAAAGGGATTCCCGTAAACGAGCCGCAGATCGTTGTTGTCCGGGATCGTGTTCGCCGTCAGGAACAGGGTCTCCATCGTCGTGCAGTCCGTTCCGAAATACTGCTTCATAAAGCGTTTGCGGATCGTTTCACCGTCCATGCCGGAGGGATTCCAGCTGGATTCCGCGCCGAAGGCATAGCCCGGATAGTTCATTTCCCGGAAATTGATGCCGCCGTAGTCGCCCCAGCTGGAATTAACGGAGCCCAGTGCGCCGTTCAGATAGCCTTCGTAATTGATGCCGGAGATGTTGATCCAGGCGTTGTTGTAGTTGGGAATATTCTGGCGCCAGTTGTGAACGCCGGGGGAGACCAGAAAACGGAACCCGGCATCTTTGAACTGCCGGATCGAGGGATAATGTTCTGCCGGCCGGTAATGCCAGTCCACGATAATAATATCCTTGGGGATCATGTCCAGGATCTCGGGCTGACGCAGAATGATGTCGCCGTACATCAGGACTTTCTTCCCATAAGATTTTACCTTGTCATAGACCTTGTTGTAATGGTCGGCGTGAACGCGCGCGCTGCCGTATTTTTCGACCAACGCTTTGGTGGCTCCCAGGCCGACATCCCAGGATTCGTCGCAGCCGATATGGAAGTATTCGCTTTCGAACTGCGGAACGATCTCGTCCAGCATGTTGAAGAGGAAGCGGTCGGTATTTTCGTCAATGCTGTTCAGGGAAGCGGCTCCCGGGAATTCGGCATATTGAATATAATCCAAGTGGGAAAGGATGTTCTCGTAGTGACCCAGCGTCTGAAAGACCGGAATGACCTGCACAAAATAACCTTTGGCAATGCGCTGCAGTTCGGCAATGTCTTCCTTTGACAGCGCACCCCGGCCTTCGCCGATCCCGGGGTATTGCTCCAACTGCACCAGATCTTCCATATAGGGCATATAGAAATTCTGTTTATACTCGCCCAGGAAGCGCAGAATGGCTCCGAAATTTTCCATGGTGGAGACCTGACCGCGGCTGAAATCGTCGGAGATCCCGCGCCAGGCCATGTCCGGATAGTCCAGGATCCTGAGCGTGGGTATCCTGCCGTCAACGGAGGCTTTTACCAGCTGGGTCAGGGACATCAGTCCGTAGAACAGGCCCTTGTCGGATCCGGAGCGGATCAGGATCTTTTCCGGAGTGATATCCAGCGAATAGGCTTCGGACAGCTGTTCGGGACTCAGGTTTTCGATGCTGAAATCCCCGCTTTTTTCCAGGATGAGCGAAATGGTTTTTCCGCCGCCGTCCGCTGCGGCCAGCGCTTCCGACAGGATTTCCAGGCCTTTGTTGAGATTCTGCGGATCTCCCGCGAGTTCAATATCGGTCCGGGCGCTCAGATTTACGTGTTGTCCGCCGATTTCGACCTGCTGCGGCGTGGGAATAATGCCCACATTTGCGGCAAGGATAAAAGGACATATCAGCAACAGGATCCATGTAAATTTTTTCATCGGAATAATGACTCCTCACTATGTGTTTCTTTCAGGCGTATCCTTATTCGACTTACCGCGAAATGACACAAACCTGACGCTTCTTATTATTTCAGATACCGGCTCCGAATGCGGAGCATCAATAACATAGCATAAAAAGTCATGAAATCAAAGGAGCACCTATCCGGCAAAAAGCTGAAGGTCGATACTTCGTTGTTCAAAGCTCAAGGATCAAAGTTCAAAAAAATGTCGAGGTGCCTGCCCGTTGAAGTCCGACTGAGCTCCGAAGGATCGGAGCGAAGTTGGGACGCAGGTGGGTCGAGACCTGTAATAACAATCCCTTCTTGTTGAAAAATGCGGAGGGATTTTTCTTTGGTTATGAGTTATGGGTTATTTGGATCATTCCACATATTCGATCCCGCATCCGCGATTTTTCCGCTCAGAAAATTCGCCGAGAACGCGTAAAAAAATGTCGAAGCGGGAGCGCAGCGGAGCATCCGGCATTTTAGCGGGCGAAGCGGATTTTCAGGAAAAATGCGGGAGCGGGGGCCTTTCTTTTGCTTCTTTTCTTTGGGCGGCAAAGAAAAGAAAGGAGAATATGGCATCTGTTTTGTACGCATCAATATCAATGAGGATCTGCATGTGCAGAAAATCGCCTTAATGAAATAAAAACAACGTCGAGTCGTCG
>JAQVTR010000028.1 GCA_028699915.1 Fidelibacterota bacterium | reverse complement strand
TATAGCCGCCGATTAGATAATCGGCGCTGAGGCCGAGCGCCAATTGTTTTTTGGGAAAGAAAGCGTAGCCGGCGCCCACGGTGGCGGCATAAATGTTTCCCAGCGATCTGCTGACCTCACTGTAGTCGTCTGCCAGGATCCCGTAGGAAGCGTTGGAAGAACTCAGCGGCAAGATGCCCAGAATAAAAGCGCCTTTGCGTGTTAGGGGGAATTTGAGCGTTCCGTAGGAAAAACCCGTATAATTGTCCGTATTGCCGGTTCCCTGCAGATAGTTGTGATTGCTCAGCAGGGACATCTCGATCCCGGCATTCCGGATATAGGCAAGGCTTGCGGGATTCTGCATGTTGACGGTCAGGCTGTCGGAATATGCAAGTGAGGATCTGCCCCGTCCGCTTGCGGAAACGGAATAGTTCAGCCCCACCTTCCCGAGCCCGTAATGTTCAAATATCCCGGCAAAGGAAAAGGTAAAGCCTGCAAGAAGCAGAAAAAATATCCCTTTTTTATTCATTGATGACCTTTGTATAAATGATGTCAAGAACGGAAAAGCGCCGGTTGATCATGATTTTATTGAAAGCATTGTATTCGTTGTTCAGATAAAAAAAGATCCCCTCGTAGGTTTTTTCCGGAGTATTGGCGACCAGATACTGGAGCAGCTGGGAGATGTCGATGCGAATGGTATCCTCCGCAGAGCTAAAAATATTGGAATATGCCGTATAGGTATAGGCGATACTGTCGTTTTCCCATTCGTCCGTTCTAAACAGGCGGGCGCTCAGGAACAGGGTGTCGCCTTCGGCTATCTCGGTTTCCAGAGGATGCATCACAAAAGTCTGTTCGGCCTTGTTCAGCAGGCGGTCTTTGCCAAGCAGCGAGTCTGCCCGGAGGCTGTCTATCATAATATAAGACCGGAAAATATTTCCCTGGGACAGGTAAAAGAGCGAATCCGGCTGCAAAGCAGTGCTTTCGGCAAACTGCAGGTCCGCAGCTGCCGGAATATAAAAGGTTGTATCCCGTATAAAGACCGCATTGGTATCGTAAAGGCTGCAGAAAAGCCGCAGCTTCGGGCGCAGCGCGCTTGTGGGATTATCCAGGGCATAAAAGGCCGAAAGTCCTTCGCTGTCGGTGCTTTTACGGATAAGCAGGCCGTTGTTCTGATAGGCCAGGGAAGGGCGCAAATACCAGTCCTGGACATTCTCCCGTTCCAGCGGGATCAGCAGGGAATCGCTGCCGGGATCAAAACTGAAACTGCTGTAATAGGATGTTCTTCCTTCAATGAGGCTTTGGGTCCCGGGAATGGCGCTGTTGTTATCCCAGCTGATGGCGGTATCCGGATCAAGCAGATGCAGATCCATCGAGAAAGCGCTTTCGTTTCCGTAATATCCGGAAACATAAAGTATCACTTCGGCGGCATTGATCTCCGGGACCAAGGTGTCCGGCAGGGAACTCAGAATATTGAAGTTCGTGAACTTGATCAGAAATTCCGTGTTAAGATCACGGAACTGACCTACTTTATTTTCCGCGAGTTGATTTCCGTATGCCGGGAAATTCAAGTTCTTCACGGCGCTGATATGTGTCTGATCGTAATAAAGCGTATCGAGTTCCAGCGTCCGGTTTCCAAAGGGGGAAGTGAAAATGTTGTCAGAGCAGGCGGAGAAAAGGACGAGAAGAATTGAGCAACAAAAAAAAGCCAAAGTTAACGACCTTTGACCTTGCTTTGCAGGCTTCGGAAAGGAACTAGAGCATGGCGAGAAATTCATACAGTTCTTTTGCAATTGGACCCCAAAATTCGTTGTTATCTGTCGAGCTGTTTATGTTGAAGATGCGGGAATGTTCCTTTTTATCCGATAATATTTGCCTGATTTGTTTGTGCTTCAACAGATCTTCCAGTTTATCTTCTTTTTTGGAGTTCAGCATGATGATCCCGTCGGATGCCAGCAAGGTTTGCTCCAGCAAGGAGTCTGCCCGGGAAAGCCGGAGCTGCTCATTTTCAACATGGAATTGTTTCAGAATGCTATCCGGGAAGGCGTAGAACGGCTCATCCCGGCTCAATACGGTGACGACCCGGGTTTTTTTGAACCAGTCGTTGTTTTTCAGCAACCCTTTGATCAGGATCGGGACCACTGCGGTATGCCAGTTGTAGCAGAGGATGATGTCCGGCTGCCAGTAAAGGCGCTCCAAAGTATTCAGCGCGGTAAATGCATAGTTCAGGAATGCTTTGTACACGTTCGGATTTTTCGCTTCCATGTAATTGCTGGTCACCTGCCGGGAGATGTCACGGTAAAATTCCGGAAAGACGTTGAAATAGACCTGAACCCTGGAGTCCGGAATAAAAGCAGATTTCACGCAGGACAGGTATTGCGTTCCGTCGATATCGATCTCAATATCCTTGAGGCGTATCACTTCACGGAGGATAAACTTGCGCTCGGAAATATATCCGTAACGCGGTAGAAATACCCGGACGTCGATCTTATTGTCGTTAAAGATGCGCGAAGTCCCGGAAATGAAATCCCCTTCTGTGGATGCCGGCGTAAACGGTGTTACACGTTTGGCGATATGATAGATTTTTAGTGTCTGCTGTTCATTCATTGTATTATTACCCGTAACATACTTGTAAAATACGAAAATATTTATGTTGTGTCAATCGTTAAAGTGAATCGTTAAATAAGCGTTGCGGATAATCCTAAAATGTTTTATAAATTTCAGCGAAATGTCTTTTCGTTTGAATTTAATACATTTTGCAATTCGGCGGCGATTTTATATATTAACAATTCATATGGTCCCGGATTTTCGATGATCCGTTCGAAGAAAGGCAATAAAATGGATTTGATGCAGCAGGAAAAAACGAACAGCTATCTGCGAATAATCGCTATCCTTGTCGGGCTGGTGATCGCCGTTATTGTGCTCAAGGGCTTAAGAAGCATCTTTATTCCGCTATTTCTTGCCGTATTTATCGCCTTTTTATTCAGTCCGCTTATCCGTTTTCTAAGCCGGAAAAACGTTCCGAATTTTGTCATTATCCTTCTGTTGCTGATTATTGTCGGCGGACTTTTTTTCCTTTTTGGGACGGTGGTTTATGCAAGTATCAGTTCTTTTGTGAGCGAATTTCCGAAATATCAGGAAAAGCTCATTCTTTCGTTCTATGACCTGCTGTCCCGCTTTCGCATTCCCCTGGAGGATGCGCAGTATTTTTTCAAGGATAAGGTCAACTGGTTCGAGCTTGCGAACCGGATTTCCCTGCAACGCTTTGTGACCTCCACGATGGGAAGTTTCGTAGATTTCATTATCTCGCTTATCCTGATGGTGCTTATCCTGCTTTTTATCGTGGCGGAACGGAAAGCGCTGGAACAGCGGCTGGAAGCTCTGATTCTGCGCCTGAAAGGCCGGAACCGGCCGGAGATTCTCCCGGAGATCCAGAAAAAGATCCAGACCTACATTATCCGGAAAACGGTCATCAGCCTTATTACCGCCGTTTTTGCCATGATCTTTACGGGTATCTTCCGGCTGGATTTTATCATTATTATCGGGCTGATCACCTTTATGCTGAATTTTATTCCCAATATCGGTTCCATCATTGCAACCATGTTCCCCATGCTGATCTACCTGCTGCAATTTGGCTTTGACGGGAAGTTCATCCTGATGTCCCTGCTACTGACCGCCTCGCAGTTCCTGTGGGGAAATGTGATCGATCCGCGCTACATGGGAGAGGGATTGAAGCTTTCACCCCTGTTCATTATTATCTCTTTATTCTTCTGGAGTTGGCTCTGGGGTCCTATCGGAATGATCCTCTGCGTTCCTCTGCAGTCCATCATCGCCCTGATCCTGCAATACAGCGGCGGGGCTTACATTATTCGGGCCGTAATGGGTGAGCGGCTGCCGCAGGAAGATCAGACGCCTTCCGATAAGGCATAGGCGCAATGCGCCTCCATATAAGTCCGAAGATTATTCCATTCGTGTTCCATAAGTCCGTAGCATCCGAGCAGGTTTGCCTTGTTCTTTCGCAGATCGTGAAAATCGGAACCTCCGCTGTAGGGCATGCCGTTACGCAGGCAGAATTCTCTTAATACGCGGGTATATGTTGCAGAATGATTCGGATGGTAGACCTCAAAGCCGTTGACTGGAATACCGGTCAGCTTTGCAAAGGATATGCCTGGCTGATAAAGGCCGGGATGTGCCAGAATGGAAATTCCACCGGCTTGCCGGATCAGTTCCCGGGCTTCATCAAATTCCATGCGGGCCTTGGAAATGTACGCGGGTTTTCCATCCCCGATGTATCGCGAAAATGCCTCGTTAAAATCTTTGACGTGACCGGCTGCCATCAGCGCTCTTGCCACATGCGGCCGGCCCAGCGTGTTCGCTGCTTTAAAATTCAGAAGTTCGACGGGCAGCCGGACCGGGCAGCCCAGGGTCTCCAGACGCTCGCAGATTCTGAGAATGCGCTCAAAACGGGTCTTCTGAAAATGCCGGAGGCGCTCCTTGAGTCCCGCATTTTCGGGGTCGAATCCGTAGGCGAGCAGATGATAGCCGCTGCCTTGATAATTGACCGAAAGCTCAACGCCGGGAACCATGATGCCGGGAAAATTCCGGCGGAATTCCTTGAGTCCTGCAATACTGTCATGATCGGCCAGGGCCGCTACGCGTATGCCGCGCTGCCAGAGGATCTTGGCAATTTGCGCAGGACTGTACTCGCCATCGGAAGCGGTGGAGTGAATGTGCAGATCGGCGATAAGTCGCTGCTGCGCCGCTGCTTCGTCTTTTTGCATTTTTGAAAAATAAATTGCCATAATCTGCAAGATAAACGAAAAGCAGAGTCAAACAAAAGGAAATTTTTTATGCGGTTAAAATAAGGCGTCAATAGAGCAATGAACGCGCGCTACGGCACAGAAAGCCGTGATATGCGACTTAGACCCGAATCACCCCGGATCTTAAATTTTAAATCTTGAGTTTTGAATCTCAAATCCGTGTCCGCAATATAATATTTGTAAAAAGAAAAAATTGTCCTATATTTTTTACACTTAAAGCAATAACGCAACGGAGGGAAACATGAAGAAGTTACTGACAGTGATCATCGCCCTGATCGGCATCGCCGGATTGGCATTTGCGGAAGGCATCGTGGTCGGAGAAAAGCCGGTTCTGATTGAACTGGAAGGGAAAGAAGGCGGACGGCTGGACAATACAGCCTGGAGCAGTGCCGAACTGAAGGAAACGGCATGGTGCCTTTTTTACGTGGACCCGGATGAGTCGGACCTGAACCAAGAAGCCGAAGCCGCGCTGGAGGCGGAAGATATTTCCAAAGACCTGCTCCGATCTGTCGCCGTGATCAATTATAAAGCGACCAAGCTCCCGGCTTTCGCCGTTTCGATGGTATTGAAGAACAAACAGAAAAAGTATCCCGGGACCGTGTACCTTAAAGATTCCAGCCATGCCTTTGTCAAACAATGGGGTCTGACGGACGACACCTACTGTGTTCTGGTCTTTGACAAGAACGGCGTTCTGGTCTACCGCAAGGACGGCAAGCTGGAAGCAGCCGATATTGCCGAATACATCGCAACGATAAAAAAGAATCTTTAAAGAGCTGCGGATGAAAGCGTGATGAATATCACGCTTTTTTTCACCCGTTTAGCTGCGAAAGGAGATAGATATGGAAATATCACCTGTATTGATCTGGTTCCTGATCGGATTGGGAATGATGCTGCTGGAATTTGCGATACCGGGTCTGATCGTGATCTTTTTCGGTGCCGGCGCCTGGATACAGGCCATCCTGGTGGCGATCTTTCCCGCAATGCCGCTTTGGGTCCAGCTGATGCTGTTCACGATCATTTCGATCGCGTCCCTGCTTCTGTTGAGAAGGCAGTTAAAAAAACACTTTTTCAGCAATCAGGAGAATGCCGAAAGCGAGGGATTGGACGACTATATCGGTAAAATGGCCAAAGTGGAAAAAGCCATCCTCGGCGGAGAGGGAAAGGTCATTTTCCGCGGAACATCCTGGGATGCCTTTGCGGATGAGGACATCCCGGAAGGCAGCACGGTGCGTATCATAGACAAAGACAGCATCCGCCTTAAAGTTGAACTTATCAAATAGGAGAATCCCATGAATCCTACAGTGTTGACCATTATTTGGATTGGTATCATTATTCTTGCATTGGTGATCCTGGCCAAGTACATACGGGTAGTACCCCAGAAATCTGCCTTTATCGTCGAACGCCTGGGCAAATATAAAAAAACCATTACGGCCGGTTTTCATATCCTGGTGCCCATGGTTGACCGTGTGGCCTACAAGCACACGCTAAAGGAACAGGCACTGGATGTGGTATCGCAGACCTGCATCACCCGTGACAATATTTCCGTGGAGGTCGACGGCATTCTTTACCTGCAGGTCATGGATCCCGTTAAAGCCTCTTACGGGATTGATAACTACCAGTTTGCCGCCACTCAGCTGGCACAGACCACCATGCGTAGCGTGATCGGCCGCATGGAACTGGACAAGACCTTTGAGGAACGGGAAACCATCAATACTTCCATTGTGGATGCGGTAGACAAAGCTTCTGATCCCTGGGGGGTCAAGGTGACTCGCTACGAGGTCAAGAATATCACGCCTCCGCAGAGCATCAAGGATGCCATGGAAAAACAGATGCGTGCCGAACGCGAGAAACGCGCACTGATCGCGGAATCCGAGGGAGATAAACAAGCCAAGATCAACCGGGCCGAAGGTGAAAAGCAAGAGCTGATCGCAAAGTCGGAGGGGGAGAAACAGCGCCGCATTAACGAGGCGGAAGGCCGTGCCGCGGAGATCGAGAAAGTTGCCGTTGCAACCGCAATGGGACTAAAGGAGATCGCCCGGGTGATCAATGAAAAGGGCGGCGCCGAGGCGGTCAATCTGCGCATTGCAGAACAGTATCTGACGGAATTTGGGAAACTGGCGCAGGAGAACAACACCATGATCCTGCCCGGAAATCTGACCGATGTCGGGGGTATGGTGGCTACGATTACCAAGGTCCTTGAACAGACCCGCAAAGTTCCGGTAAAAGAAAAATAATTGCCCAATGCGATCTTATACGGAATACCTGAATTTTAATATTCCGGCGCGCATGGATCAGTAACAGGGCCGAAGTGGCTTTTGCTAAAGATCATCGTAAAGTGAAAAAGGGCAGATGTTTTAAATGGATCGCCCCAAGTAATTTGACACAAAATAATGGGCGAAAAAATAAAAAAGCCCCTTTATCGGGGGCTTTTTAATATCATTGAAATTGTATTTCAGGCAGTCAGAATGTCAACCATCTTACGGCCGCGCTTGGTGTTGAACTGTACCGTTCCGTCTGCCGTGGCAAAGATGGTGTCATCCCCGCCGATCCCGGCATTGAGACCCGGAAAAAATTTGGTGCCGCGCTGACGGACAATAATGGTGCCTGCCGTGACCTGCTGGCCGCCGTAGTACTTGACTCCCAGGTATTTCGGATTGCTGTCACGACCGTTACTCGAACTACCCTGACCTTTTTTATGTGCCATAATTTATTCCTCTACCGTCTTTTTTTCGCTTGCCGCAACTTTAGGCTCGCTTTTTTTTGCAGCGGCAGTCACACTCGTGGCTTTTGTCTTTCCGGCTGTTACAGATTCAACCCGGATCATGGTAAAGCCCTGACGATGACCGCGTTTAACTTTGTAATCTTTTCTGCGTTTTTTCTTGAAAACGATGACCTTCCTGTCGCGACCGTGTTCTACAACTGTGGCCGTGACGAGCGCATTCTTGATAAAAGGCGTACCTACACTGACCTCACCTTCATTGTCAAGCAACATCACGTTTTTGAACTGAAGTTTGTCATTCGGCTCCGCATTTTGAAGGGGAACCTTGAGGACGTTCGATTCGCTCACTTTAAACTGTTTTCCGCTAATTTCGACGATCGCATACATTTGAATGGTTTCCTGTTTTTAATCTTAATCACAAATAGCCGATGAATATATCTAAAACAAGTTTGACAGTCAAGCAATTTTGTTGAATTATCGTTTTTTATGGGGATATTCTCCGGAACCCGCGGCATTTAGGCTTGGCAGGGGAGAATGTCAACGCTCAGTCGGATATGCTTTTCGTTGCGGGGATCGATGTGCAGCTTCCAGAAATAATTCAGTACCACGTTCTGAAAGATGTTTTCCACGCCGCCGGGCGAAAGTACCGGAATGATATGCGGGTAGGTCATGACGCGGGCGGGCTCCGGGTTTGTTACGCAAATTTCGTAATGGTCCGCCGAGTTGCAGATCTTCAGTTCCTGAATGCCGTCATTGTCGGAAATGAATTCCAGGGTCTGTCCTTTAAGATCCCCGGGCGCCGCGTAATAACGCTGTTCCCAGGAGCCGCTGTTAACGGCGAAATTAAATTCGGGACCAAAATAGAAATCGATAGCCGCAATGCCGTTGTTCCTGATCTTGTAATGAATATCAAAGCCGTTTTCCCGGAATGTAATGGTCTTGCAGAGATGCGCACGCTGCCAGTTGATCCATCCGTTTCGTGAAAAGCGCACACAATTGGTATGGGGCGTGTTCTTTACCTCAACCGCTACATTGAGAAAATCACTGGCTTCCTTTAGGCTGTGGTCCCGCACCAGGTCCACATCGATCGCCTTGTCGTAGTAGCGTTCGATCAGCGAATAACGCGGATTTTTGTCATAAACGGGCCGGATATCCATATCCTGGTGGAAACTTTCCGGGTAACAGGCAATGGTATTGCACAGATTGATGCCGGCCGGTTTGTAAGTGAGTTCTTCCAGTCCGCCCATGATCTTTGAGTCAAAAACGGCCCGCAGGTTCCGCGTAATAATCGTTACGTCGTTGTAGCCGTCGCGGTTGATATCGGTAAGTTCCTGATAGATTTGTCCGGAGAGGTTGTAAAGCTGCTGATCAACGGCGTTTTCGGCTTTGGTCAGGTTCATCCAGGCAAGGTTCCGCAGATGCGGCAGGTAAATACCCCCGTGAATGCCGTGCCAGTAGGCGTCATGAAAAGTACCGGACCAGAATTGTTTTTTGATTTTGCGGATGCTGCGGGGTATTTTCCCCGAATTTTGCAGGGCATCGATCTTCTGGCTGATCTGGCTCATGCGTTTATGCATCCAGTTCGCTTCCGGATATTTCATCAGAAACGCGTTCCAGCCGGTGCCAAAACCCTTATTGGCCATTGCCCATGCGTCCATTTCACAATAGGCGCCCTCGCTGGGATAACGCAGCCCCAGCGGCATGAAATGCTCCCAGTAATCTTTAAAGGTAGTTGTTAGAATAGCGGCATTATTGTTTTGCAGAAGTTCAAAGAAAGTACGTAACCACTGAAAATACGCGTCGGATTCCGGATGGGCGCCGAATTTTTCCCCGTTGTCCATAAAAACCAGGACATCCTGTTCATTCTCGGAGGTCATGCTTAAAAGATAATCGATCACCTTTTCAGGCGAAGCTGCGGGGATCATTTTGCGCAAGGTTTCCGAAACGGAGAATATGCCGGCGGTCCTGCCTTCGTATTCCGAGTTGTAATACCCCTTTAGCGGGGGGTGATCCGTGATGCGGTGTTCATCGATGACCGTATATTTCAGTTTACATTCATGAATGGTAAAGGGCATGGCGGAAGTCCAGACCCGTTCCGGCAGCCACATGCCGGAGGGAGTGTAGCCGAATTCATTCCGCAGCAGTGCATTCTGCAGCTTGATCTGTCCGATCTGATCGCGCAAGGGCAGTGTGGTCAGCATCGGTTCGTAATAGGCTCCCGATAACAGTTCAACGTTGCCGCGATCACTCAGCGCCTGGACCGTTCCCGTGAATTCGGGCCTGTTGGCGACCAGCCATTCCAGCAGCGAACCGCTGTAATGCAGTGAAACGGCAATGCCGGGATAGCTTTTTACCAGCTCCAAAAAAGGTTTGTAGGCCTTTTCATAGGTATCGGCGAAAACCGAGTCGAAATTTCCGACCGGCTGATGGTTGTGCAATGCAAAAATAAATTTGATGGTTTTCATGGAAAAAGGCAAAGACTGCAAAAAGCAGTCTTTGCCTAATCTTCTCTTTATAAGTTTGTCATCTTTTCGAGCAGATCGACAACCCGGACGCTGTAAGCCCATTCATTGTCGTACCAGCTCAGGATCTTGACCATATTGCCGCTGACCATTGTGCAGCCTGCATCAAAGACGGAAGAATGGCGGTTGCCGACGACGTCGATGGAAACGATGGGATCCTCGGTGTATTCCAGAATGCCTTTCAGCTCGCCTTCCGCCGCCTTTTTCATGGCAGCGTTGACTTCTTCCTTGCTCACCTCGCGTTTAAGTTCCACAACCAGGTCAACTGCAGAACCGTCCGCAGTGGGAACGCGCATGGCCATACCGTCGAGTTTGCCACTGAGTTCCGGGATGATCTTTCCGACAGCGGCGGCGGCACCGGTGGTAGTGGGGATAATGGATACTGCGGCTGCACGTGCACGGCGCAGATCTTTGTGCGGCAGATCAAGGATCTGCTGATCATTGGTATATGCGTGAACAGTGGTCATGAGTCCTTTGACAATGCCAAAAGCATCGTTCAGAACTTTGGCGACCGGTGCAAGACAATTGGTGGTGCAGGATGCGTTGGAAACGATTTTGTCTTCCGCTTTCAGATCCGTATCGTTCACACCCAGGACGATCATATTATCGATCTTGTCTTTGGCGGGAACGGTCAGAACGACCTTTTTTGCGCCGGCTTCCAGGTGCTTGGCTATCTGTTCGCGTTTGCGGAATACTCCGGTAGCCTCGACCACGTAGTCAACCTTCAGCGCTTTCCAGGGCAGCAGGGCAGGATCCTTTTCGGCATAAACCCGGATCTCTTTTCCGTTTACCACAATGGCATCGGCGCTTGAACTGACAGTGCCGTCAAATTTTTTATGCACGGAATCGTATTTCAACAGATGGGCCAGTGTCTTGGCATCCGTAAGATCGTTGATCGCGATCACTTCCATGTCTTTGCGTTTCTGGATCTCGCGGAATACCAGACGTCCGATTCTTCCGAAACCGTTAATACCTATACGTACGCTCATTTGATTCTCCTTTTTGTTGTATGTCAAACATCCTGAAATATAAAGTGAATTGCTAACGAACGCCAGATATTTCTGTGCTCCGTACCGCCGGAGATCAATTTTTTTATTTGCACGGATACGATTACGCAATGTTTTTATGCTGGAAAAACCTGCCTTTTTTTCCTTTGATCTCCCGGGAGCGGATTTATTAAGGGGAATGCAGGAGCAGCAATACCCCGGCGGCTCTACGCGATCCGCAGTCCGGCGCCTTGTCCGTTTGAGCTTACGATATTTCCGCTGCCTGCCAAGTATTTCGTTGTTTTTAATGCCGAATTTTCATTATATAATTGGCTATGAAATCATTGAAACTTATATTCCGGCAATTTGCATTCCGCGGAGACAGCCTGCCCGGAGTAGCGCTGAAGGATATTCAGATCATCATTCACGAACCCGGGAAAGGCATTACACTGCGGGCAGTGCCGCCGCTTATCCCGAAGGGGCTGCAGATCGATCTGGAGTTCCGCACTTTTGAAAAGGGCGTTCTGCTGATGCAGGTGCTGTCGAAACGCAGCCTGATACATATGCTGAAAATGGCGATGCCGGATGTGCTGCAACTGAACTATCCGGAGCTCCGTGTAGATACCGGACTGCTGAGCCGGAAATATATTCCGGGCTTCCGCATCCGTGATATGCACATCAGCGGCAATGAATACATTTTGGAAATGGAACTGGAATGAAAATACGGATTATGCTGATTGCGGCTCTGCTGCTTTTTTGGAATTGCGCCATCGATCTGCCCGAGGATGAAAACACCGCTTTCCCGGCCTTCGGCGGCGGCGACACCCTGGATATTGTCACCTGGAACCTTAACCTTTTCCCCAAGAACGGCAGCAGCAGCATCACCTATATGGAAAAGGCCATTCTTGATATGCAGCCGGATATCGTCGCCTTTCAGGAGCTGCGTTCGGAATATGCGCTCGCCTCTCTTGCGGAATCCCTGATCAACTACCGTTATTTTTTGGGTGAAGGCGGAGGCGACTGGGGACTTGCCTATTTGTACCGCAGCGATCTTCTTGAATTGGATACGAACATCTACGAGATCTATACGAATCTTTCCCGGCCCTTCCCGCGTCCGCCCCTGGTAATGGAGGCCAACTGGAAAGGAGCCCGCATCATTGTGATCAACAATCATCTCAAGGCCAGCGGCGACGGCGTGATCGATCCGAACGATGCCTGGGATGAGGAACGGCGCCGCCAGGAGGCGCTTGAACTGCTTGACGACTATATTAAAACGCATTTTGATGACGAGCGGGTCATTGTTCTCGGGGACCTCAACGATGAACTGACGGATCCCCGCCCGCAGAATGTTTTTCAGCTGATGCTGGACGATACGGCTTCCTATCAATTCACCGATCTTGCCATCGCCCAAGGCAGCAACCTGAACTGGTCCTATCCTTCCTGGCCCTCGCATATTGACCATATTGCAATCACGAATGAACTTTTTGATGTGCATTATCAAACAAAAACCTTATTATATGACACCTATCTGGAAGGCCGCTGGACAGAATACTACAACCATATTTCCGATCACCGGCCGCTATCCGTCACTCTGATTTTGCAGGGAGGTGACCAATGATCAGCCGCAAGGAACTAGCCGAATATCTTGAAAAGCTCTTTCGCTACGAAGATTACGAGGACTATTGCCATAACGGAATGCAGATCGAGGGCAAAGAGAGTATTCGAAAGATCGCCTTTGCCGTTTCTTATAATTTGCTCTCGGTTCAGGAGGCGCTTGCACGGGAAGCAGACGCTCTGATCGTACATCACGGAATTTTTGGCAAGGATTTTTTTCGGCTTGCCGGACGCGAAAAGGCCAAGGTCAAAATTCTGCTGGATGCGGATATTTCCTTGTTCGGTATCCATCTTCCACTGGATGCGCACCGGGAACTCGGCAACAACGCCCAGCTGGCCTCCTGTCTTGCAGCGGAGATCCTGGAGCCTTTTGAAGTCGGTTTTATCCTTAATAACAGCGCCGGATTAAGTTTCAGGGGCATCATGCAGACCTTGTACCAAAAGTTGGGCGGCATTGAAGATACGGAACTGAAAGGGGAGGGACTGGTGCCCGGACGGAAATACGGAATGGACTATTGTGCTTTTGGCCCGGACATACCCCGGCGCATCGCCTGTGTATCCGGCGGCGCGGGTTCCTACTATGAAGCCGCCCTGGCGAAAGGCGTTGACACCTACATTTGCGGCGATATTCGCGAACAGATCCCGGCCATTGCCCAGGAGAGCGGAAGCAACTATTTGAATATTGGACATTTCCGCTCCGAAATACCGGGGATTATGGCCTTACAAAAGCATCTTGAAGAAAAGTTCCAACTTGAAACGGATTTTATTCTTATTCAAAACCGAGTTTAGTAAAAATGAAGATCTTTATTCTGCCTTCCTGGTATCCCTATCCGTCCAAATCCGTTAACGGTACCTTCTTTAAAGACCATGCGGAAGCGCTGGCGGAAGCGGGCCATCGGGTTGTAAGCGTCGCCGCGGAGATCGTGAGCCTGCACGATATTTTCAGGGTCCGCAGGGACCTGGGTGTCCGCATTTATGAGGAAAAAGGCGTTAAAACCTATCAGCACATTGCTTTGAACCGGCATCCCAAACAGCCCGAAGCTTTTTACCGGCATTACCGGAAACTGCTGAAATCCTTGCTGGATAACGCGATCGCAAAGGAAGGCAAACCCGATCTGATCCATGTGCATTCCTCCCTTTGGGCAGGCGCGGCGCTGGCTTCTTACGATCTGGATATCCCTTTTTTGGTATCCGAACATCTGAAAGAATTCCTTATTTACAAGGGATTCAGCGATTTCCAGAAAAGGCTGATCGGGGAATGTTACAGTAAAGCCAAAGCGCTGATCTCACCTTCAACGGCAGTTGAAAAGCGGATCAAACAATATTTTCACCTGCCCGAAAGCTGCACTTCCCATGTGGTCGGCAATATGGTGGATACGAATTTTTTCAAGCCCGCAGAGAGCAAACCTTTTATTAACCGCTTTACCTTTCTGATCGTGGCGATGTTACGGCCCGAAAAGCGTATTGACAAGATCATCGAATCTTTTATTTCCATCGGGAATACGCATTTGGCCAAAATCCGAATCGTTGGGGATGGTCCCGAATACCGGCATCTGCTTGAAACAGCCAGGAATTGTTCCCTGACCCGCCAGGTGGAATTTGTCCGGGAAACCGGCAGGGACGTGGTGCTGAAGAACCTTCAGAAAGCGGATGTCTGCATGCTCTACAGCGCCATGGAGACCTTTGGGGTCTCGCTGGTCGAAGCGCTGTCCTGCGGCGTTCCCGTCATTGCTGGGAATATCGGCGGAGCAAATGACTTTGTCAACAAGAGCAATGGCATTTTGGTACCGGTGGACAATCATATTGCGCTGCAGGATGCCATGAAAGAGATGATCGAACATCCGGAAAAATATGACCGCACACAGATTCGTGAGAATATTGTTAAACGCTACGACAAAAAGGTCATTATCCGGAAGCTGGAAGAAATTTACACGAACTGTGGTCAGCGCGATCTTTGATGATTTAAAATTTAAGATTTAATATTCAAGACAGATAAGACAGGCGGCTTTCTGCCATTTGCTTTCCGGTTTTTTTACATCAGTGTAAAAAAAGCGATCCGGAACCCCCCCCCGCTGTGCGCCAACAATAAGCGCAGGGGCATTCAAAGCTTATACAGATCGGCTAAAAAACGAACTTCAGGAATTTTGATCCGCGAATTTCAGCGGCTGCATCAGGTACATCAGCGCAACATAGATCAGCGATCCCGCGATCCGTGTTCCCGTATTGACAAATTCCGCCTGTAAGAGCAAATAAGTCCCTGCTGAAAGTCCGATCATTATCAGCAGCTTAAGATTGCCGCGTTTGAGCGGAGTGTGCCGGATATTCCAGAGTCGGATCAGGACCGCCATAAGCGCATAAGCCGCCGCAGTTGCCAATGCTGCGCCCATCATGCCGTAACGCGGTATCATCAGAAGATTCAGTCCGATATTGAGAAAAGCGGCAGCTCCCATGAAAAGGGCGTTCAGGTAGGTCTTGTTGCGGTAATAGATGCCGGGAAGCTCCAGAAAATACAGTCCCATCATCACATAAGCGCCCATAATGACCGGGATAACCGGAATGGCCGGCCAATAGGCCGCATTCAGGATGTGCCTGCCGGCGCCCAGCGGAATGCGGACAAGTTCCGGCATCCACAGCGAAGCCAGCACCCAGGCCAGCAGTAGCAGTCCCGCTGTGCGCATATAGATTTTTTCCATGCGTTCAAGCCCTTTCGGCTTGTCGATTTCCTGTAGAAAATAGGGTTGCCAGCCCGCGTTAAAGCTGTAGACGAGCAGGCGGATCAGCACCGCCACGGTATAGGAGGCCACATACATGCCCACCGCCGCATCGTCCAGGAAATATCCCAGAAGGCGCCGGTCTGCCAGCTCAATGCTGCGGTCAAAGATCCCTGAGAGCATAAAAGGCAGTCCGAACAGAAGCAGCTCCCGCATCCGCGGGCGGGAAAGCAGCGACACGCGCAGCTTTGGCAGCATCAGAATGTTCAGCACCGCAAAAAGCAGGAAGGAAGAGATCAGATTCGCCCAGAGGATGTGGACGATCTTTGCGGAAAAGGAAGTGACAAGCAGGATCAGCAGAATCAGGCGGATCAGGATCTCCGCATTCTGCAGCAGAACGCTGAGTACGGCGCGTTCTTCTGCGCGCAGGTATAAAATCCCGAGATTGTTGATAATATCAAAGAAAAGAATGGTCAAGGACAAGGTCAGCAATTGCGGCATATCACTGCGGATCGCCAGGGGCGCTAAAGTTCTGCGGAAGATAAAAAAGGAGAGAACAAAGAACGCGGCCAGGGCAAAGACCAGCAAATAGACATTACTGAGATACGCGTTCTTTTCCTTCCGGCGCAGATAGAAATTCATAAAGGCGGCATCCAGTCCGAAAGGCAGGATCACGGCCATAAAACTGATGAAAACATAGCAATAGGCGATCTGACCGTAATCCGCGGGAGTAAAAATATTGCTCCAGACCGTGATCTGGATCAGAAAATTCAGTCCCCTCGCCGCAATATTGCCGCCCGTGTAGATCAGGGAATGCCGCAGCAGCTTATGTGCCATGTTTCCGTACTCCTTTCCGGTAAAAAAGCAGCGGCAGCAGCATCAGCGCATAAGCGCCGATGATCAGCAGGCGCAAACCGGGCGAAGTCAGATCAAGTCCGAAATACAACAGACAGGCGGCAAGCGTCAGGACAAAGATCAGGAGGAGTTTCAGACCTTCGTAGCGCACCGGCAGCCACTTGCGGACGATCAGATAGGTACAGCCCGCCATGAACACGTAGGCGGACAGGGAAGAGATCCCTGCGGCGATCATGCCCAGCGAGGGAATCAGAATAAGGTTCAGGGTAACGTTGATCAGCGCGGCGATACCAACCACCAGGGAAATGACCCAAGTTTTTTTGGAGTAATAGATAGCAGGATGGAAATTGAGGTAAATGCCGTCAAACACATAGGCGGCCAGGATGTAGGGAACCACCGCGATCCCGCCCCAGTAACTGCTTTCGATCAGGGTCTTTCCCATCAGCGGCAGGGATACGATCTCCCGGATATAGAAGCTGACCAGCAGAAAGACAAGGCTCATGATAAATACGAAAAAAGTCAGAATACGCGAAAAAAGCCGCGGCGCTTCGGGATCGTTATGCTTCTGCAGGAAGAAAGGCTGCCAGGCAAAACGGAAGGCCATTACGATCAGCATCATGAAGATACCGAGCTTATGTCCTGCGGAATACAGCCCGACTTCCTCCAAACCGCGGAAGGCCTGCAGCATATAGCGATCGCTGAGTTCAATGATCATACTTGCAAGACCGCCCGGAATAAAGGGCAGTCCGAAAAGCAGCATTTTTTTCCAGAGTCCGGGAAGAAAACGCGCATTCCAGTTTTTGATCAGGACCGGGATCAGCAGAAGGACATTGAAAGAGGACGCTGCCAGGTTGCTGATGAACACGGCTTCAATACCCTTTCCGCGGTAGCGGATCAGGTAAATGTTCAGCCCTACATTGATCAACACGTTTGCCAGGGTGATCAGGGTAAAAATTACGGCCTTGTTGCTGATGCGCAGATAGTGCAGTGGAATAAGAAAGAGCGCATCCATAAATAGAATGGCGGCGCTCAGTCGCAGGATGCGGGTATACTGCGGCGCCTGCAGGAGCATACGGCTGAGCCCGGGAGCGAACAGGATGATCAGCAAAGAAAAGAACAGACTGCTCAGCAGCAGGGAGATCAGTACCGTCGAAAAAACATCTTTTTGTTCATGTCCTTCATCCGTGCCGGCTTTGGAATAAAAGCGCAGGAAGGCGCTTTCCAGTCCATAGTGGTAAATGATGTTCATGAATGCGATAAAGGCGTAGACCAGGGAAATCACACCGTATTCGGCGGGTGCAATGTGATGGGTGTAAAAGGGCAGCAGCAGAAAATTGATCATGCGGGCAGCCACATAACCCAAACCGTAGACCAGGGTCTGTTTGCTGAGCCGGATAATATCTTGTCTGATCATGCTTTTATTCCGGATGGCCCTGGTTTCAGGTCCAGCATCAGGGTATCGCGGAAGACGCCGCCGGCGCCGAAGCTTTCCTTAAAACGCGCCAGTCCGAAATTCGGCTCCATATCAACCGTAAAAATACCGTAATCCAGATAAGAAAATCCGCGGAGAATACTGTCGGCGATCACTTCCTTGAACAGGACGTTCACACCGCGGTACTCCTGAAAATCTTCGTTGTGGGAAATATAAAAGGCCAGCGTTACGCGGCTGTTGGCGTCGAACATCACAATGCCCGCGATCATTGTATCGTTCAGATAGGCGCCGTAAAGCCGGATCCGTTCGGGATAGCGCTTTTTCAGATCGATAAGTTCCTGCAGGCTGTGGGTGGGAGAGACCCCATGGCGGATCTTGAGATTGTTTTTCAGGATTGCATAAAAAGCTGCAAAATCTTCGGAGATCCGGACGTGGACACCCATTTTTTCGCCGCGGCGGAAGGCGGTGCGGTTTGAACTCTTGAATTTTGCGATATTGCCGTCAATGTTGTCTTCCAGCGCCAGCACAGAAGATATTTCCCGCTTCAGATAGGCATATCCGTGCCGGAAGCAGGCGAATTCCAGATAATTGTTGAGTTGCCGGTTGTAGATGTCCGGCGGCAGAGTCATTACGATGCGGTCAAAGCCTTGTTCTTCCGCGTAGCGGTTAAGGGAACGCAGCATGCGGAAGTTCTTTTCCACGCCCTGATTCGGGGGCTGGACAATGCCTCCGTAGCTGCTTCCGCGATGTGAATGCAAAATGCGCCGGCCTTCCCGCGTATCCTCGACCGCAGGAAAAAGTCCGACGGGCAGTTTCCCGTCCATGAAGACCAGGGAATGGTCGATAAAGCGTCCCGCCGGGTGATAGTTCAGGAACTGCCGTTCGTGAAAGAGGGTGCCGTTATTGGCGGAACGTACAAATGCGTCCCAAAATCCGTGTTTTTCTGCATCAAATCGGAGAATATCCATCAGTGTTTTCCTTCTGCGGAATCGCTGCCCTTTTCCAGTATCAGCGCCGAAGTGTAACCGACCACTTCCCGCTTGTCGTGATTGATCTGTCCCGAATGCCGGTATCCCAGGGTGCGGACGCAGTGCCGTTCTTTGGCAAGTCCCCGCAGAAGCGCCAGCAGAGGTCCGCCGCCACAGGCTTCCACCTCATTTTTCTGCAGAGCCTGTTCCAGTCCTGCATCATCGTAGCTGTCCAGCATGGCGATCAGGGCCGTATCCATGGCCGCGGCTTCTGCAGCGGGATGAAAATGTGAAAGGTCCGAGCTTGCCACAAAGAGCATGCTCCGGCCGAACTGGGCGTGCAGCTGTTTTACGCAGGATGCGGCCAGCTGCAGCATCTGCGGGCTTTGGTCGCCCATGACCAGGGGAATGATGGAGAAATCCTTTAGCGCATACTGCAAAAAGGGGAGCTGGACCTCCAAAGCATGTTCAGCGCGATGACCTTCTTCTGTTTCGAAGATGCCGGGGCAACGCAGCGCCGCCCGGCGGCCTTCAAGGTCCACCGGCAATTCGCCCAGGGGTGTAACATAGGCTTCTCCGGGATAGACCGAGATACCCGGGAAATACTCCCGGTGGCTGGGACTGATGATGCAAACGGTCTTATAATCACGATCTTGCAGATAATGAAAAGCCCTTGCGGCCTGAAGACCGGAATAGACGTATCCGGCGTGCGGGGCAACGATGCCGGCAATGTGTTCCCCGATTTCCGGCGCATCCGCAGCGGCTTGCCGGAAAAGTCCTTCGAGCAAATTGCCGAGCGATTCGCGGCTCGCGGGATAGAATTGTCCTGCAACTGCGGGTTTACGGTGTTTCATTGTTTAAAGTATGTGTCAAAAGCTTCTTTCAGCTTCAGCCAGGTTTCTTCCAGTCCGTCTACCTGGACCTTGGTATGCCCCAGTACGGGCATGAAATTGGTATCGCCGGACCAGCGGGGAACGATGTGCTGATGAATATGTTCCGAAATACCCGCACCGCCGGAAATGCCCAGATTAAAACCAATATTGAATCCGTCGGGATGCATGACACGGTCAAGGATCTCAATGCAGATGCGGGTGACATCGGAGATCTCGTGCCGTTCGTCTTCGTTAAGTTCGCGGTAATCGCTGAGGTGCCGGTAAGGAACCACCATGATGTGCCCGTTGTTATAGGGAAAAAGGTTCATGATCACAAAGACCGCTTTCCCATAATGCAGGATGAGATTCTTGCGGTCACAGTCCTCTTTGGGTTTGCAGCAGAAAATGCAGCCCGCATCCTTTTCTTCTTTGGGCGAGCGGATATATTCCATGCGCCAGGGAGCCCAGAGATGGTCCATGTTCGTTGTTTTCTTTGCTTTCATCAGCGCCTCATATTTTCGCAAATGTAAGACATTTTTAGGGAATGGACAATAAATAAGCTTGCAAAGACAGGGACTGAATGAAAACGCCGCAACAAAAAAACCGGCGTTAAGCCGGTCTTTAATGTCCATTTTTACGAATGATTAACGGTTTGCCATACGGGACATACGTTTCAGCCGGCGTTCGGCTTTGGCTTTGCGAATACGTTCGTCCTGGCTGGGCTTAATATAATAGGAATTCTTATTGATATCCTTCATGATCCCGGCTTTTTCGAATTTCTTCTTGAAACGTCGCAGCGCTCTTTCGAGCGGTTCATCTTTATGAACGGTCACTTGCACCATCTGCTTGATCACCACCTTTCAGGCGTTTTAAGGTTAACCTAAATAATTTCTCAGTTTGATACTGCGCGATTTATGGCGCAGCCGGCGGATCGCTTTTTCTTTGATCTGCCGTACCCGTTCACGGGTCAGATTGAACTCTTCGCCGATCTCGTTCAGGGTCAGCGCGTATTCGCGGTCGATACCGAAATACATCTTGATCACTTCCCGCTCACGTTCCTTGAGCGTATCCAGCGCGGATTTGATCTCCGACTCCAGCGATTCGTCCATCAGGCTGCGGTCCGGAGATTTTTGTCCGTTGTCTTCTATAATATCGATAAGGGAATTCTTTTCGCCATCGCGAAAAGGGGCGTCCAGTGAATGATGGCGGCGCGAAATGCGCACGGCGTCGGAGACTTCCTGTGGCTTGATACCCAGTTTGATCGCCAGTTCCTCTTCGTTGGGCGTACGTTCCTGTTCGCCTTCCAGCTCCTCGGTGGCGCGGGTGATCTTGCTGATGGTCCCGACGCGGTTCAGGGGCAGGCGGACAATGCGGCTGTGTTCGGCAAGCGCTTGCAGTATGGACTGACGAATCCACCAAACGGCATAGGAAATAAATTTAAAACCGCGTGTCTCGTCAAAACGTTCCGCCGCCTTGATCAGTCCCAGGTTTCCCTCGTTGATCAGGTCGGTCAGCGGCAAACCCTGGCCTTGATAATCCTTTGCCACACTCACTACAAAGCGCAGATTGGCTTCGCAAAGTTTTTTCAGGGATTGACGGTCGCCCTGTTTGACAGAACGGGCCAGCTCGATCTCTTCTTCGGGTTTCAGGGGTTCGAAATTGCCGATTTCGTCAAGATAACGACTTAATGCACGGTTCGCTTCGCTACTGCTCCGTTTTTTGCGACCGCCGGTGTCTCCCTTGATCTTGACAGGGCTGTTCGTGTCTGATTCCTCTATCTCTTCCGATTCCTCGATTTCGTCAAATTCTTTTTCTGCCATTTAAACCCCCTTGTAAGAATAAAGGCAAAAAGCTGATTAGTATAAGCTATAACAAGCGAAAAGTCAAGCAAATAATGCAATGATCAAGGTTCCCGCGAAACAAGAAAGGTTTAGCCGCGGCATTCGGGAAATCCTGCCTGCCGCGTCAGCAGCAATGCTGCAATTTGCTCCAAATTTGCGGCATCGACGGCATCAAAGCGGGATTTCCGGGGACTGTCGATATCCAGGACCCCGTAAAGGGAGTCCCGGTAAATAAGAGGCACAACGATCTCCGAGCGCGATCGCGCATCGCAGGAAATATGGCCCGGGAATTGATGCACATCCTCCACGATCAGGGTCTTTTTCGCAGAGAAGGCGGTTCCGCAGACTCCTTTGCCCGGAGCGATAAAGATGCAGGCGGGTTTGCCCTGAAAGGGTCCCAGTACCAGCGAATCATCTTTAAAAAAATAAAAACCCGCCCAGTTCACATTCGGCAGGGAGTGGTACAGCAGTGCGGAAGCGTTGGCGTAATTGGCCAGCGCATCCCCGCAATCCCGTATCAGCGCATGCAGGTCTTCCCGTATTTTGCGATATAACGCTTCTTTATCCATAAAACCTCCGTGCAATCTACATCTGCAGCGGCGAAAATTCAACGGGAAATATCAGGCGAATTAAAAAAGATCCTTGTCTTTAACACTCAAAATACTTAAAATTATTTAAAATTAAGTAAGAACTAAGATAGGAGGAGTCATGACTCAGGCAACCTTAATGGCGCTGGACGGACTGCGGGATCTGTCCATGCTGAAATGGTACGTGGTCCCGCTGCTGGCCATTGTTTTCTATATTTATACCCGGGAGATCAACAAGGCGCGGCTGACAAAGAACTGGGATCCGGTGCTGGCCGGACTGACGGTCTTCGGGCTGGACTTCTTTAACGAGACCTGGAACGGCTGGGTGCTGTGGATCAGCGGACGTTCCGCCTGTTGGACAACCCCCGGCGACACGGGTCTGCGGGTCACCATCGGCTGGAATATCGAGATCATCTTCATGTTCCTGATCCTGGGAATTATTTATTATTACTCGCTGTCGGAGAAACAGGACAAGAAGATACTGGGGCTCAATGAAAAATGGGTGATGGCCATTGCCTACACGATCATCTGCGTCTTTATCGAGTGCGTATTGAACAAGGCCGATCTGCTGGTTTGGGAATACACGCTCTGGAACCGCAGTTTTGCGGGGATCTGGCTTATTCTGATCGTCGGTTATTTTCTCTTCTTTGCCGGAGCGCTCTTTGTGATCACGCGCAAGACCGTGAAGGAGAAAGTGCTGACCATTGGTATCATTTATGCGGTACCCATCCTGATGAATATCATTGCCGCCATTGCGGGCGCAAAATACTGATCCGTTTTTTCCTTGCGGCGGCCGGCGGGAATTAGGGATTGAGTCAAATTTATTGGGGCAAAATATTTGAGTCAATTGTTTTGAGTCAATTGTTTTGAGTCAATTTATTTGCCTCAATGCAATTGCCCCAATGCAATTTCTCCAAAAAAATCATTCCAAAGACCTGCGCATTGCATTATATTTGAGCGCGGAGGACGATT
>JAQVTR010000078.1 GCA_028699915.1 Fidelibacterota bacterium | reverse complement strand
TAAAGCTTGGGTTTGAGGATTAAAGCAAAAGGTTAAAGTTTGGAAGTAAGGTTCAAAGCAAAAGGTTCAGAAACCGGGCCTTTGGATGAAAGTCCCGGGGGTGGGGTGTTAAACAATTGGGTCAAATTGATTGACTCAAATAAATTGACTCAAAATAATTGACCCAAAATAATTGACTCAAATAATTTGACCCAATGCATTTTAACATCCGCAATACGCCCGCCTCCTGCAGGTCGTGGAGTAGCCGGCTCCCGGGCATTATGATCTGCGGAAGTGGATGCAGGCTTGGAATTTAATTCCCAAATATCAACGGTGCCGGGAGAATAGAGATCTTTTTAGATTAAAATTCGGGAGATCGATGATTTGATAATAAGAAAGATCATTATCGTTTTTTGATCATTCGATTTGGAGAATTCGATATTGGTATTCCACAGGTATTCCGATCCAAACGACGCCCGGTTTGCCTTTTCTTATTGCCGGGTGGAAAGTAGATCGTTTGATCTCATAAAGAACCCTATCAACCAGGCAGGAATCAGGAAGGTATGACTTCAAAACACAGGTAACAAAAACCCTTCAAAACATAGGTAACACTTTTGCAAATTTAGGCATAAGAAAAAGGAGACAGATCTTATGCCTTGGAAGGAGCAAAATGTAATGGATGCAAGACGAGCATTTATTAATGATTACCTGGAGCACACAATGAGTTTTCAGCAATTATGTGAGCGGTATGAAGTCAGTACGAAAACCGGATACAAATGGCGAAAGCGTTTTTACGAAGGCGGTTATCCGGCATTGGAAGATATGTCGCGTCGACCTCAGGGACATTTGCGGCAATTAAGTGAAGATGAAATATGTAACGTGATAAAATTAAAAAAGCTTTTTCTCGATCAGGGTCCCAAAAAGATACATTCACATTATAACAAAGCCCATGTAAAAGAAATTTCCCTCTCGAGCGTGGAACGTATTCTTACGAAAGCCGGATATACTGTCAAGCAAAAGAAAAGACACATCACAGCATTAACACATTCACCGCAAATTTTAGAAGCCAATGCCTCCAATGATATCTGGACCGTTGACTTTAAAGGTCACTGGTTTTGCCGGGGGGGGGTCATAAATGCGAACCGTTCACGGTTGTTGATCAATATAGCCGTAATATTCTTTACTGCCAGGCTCTTGCCAAAGGGGACACCGAGCACGTCAAAGCCGTATTTATCGAGTTATTTAAAGAAATGGGATTACCAAAGATCATTAAAAGCGACAACGGATCTCCATTTGCTCACGCCATGTCACCGCGGGGAATAACTCGGTTGAGCAATTGGTTGATGAGTTTAGGCATTGATCTACACAGGATCCAGCCGGGGAAACCCAGCCAAAACGGAAAACATGAACGCATGCACAGAGACTTGAAACGCATTGTTCAAAAGGGACCAAAATTAACCGTTAAAGAATATTCCGCAGCATTAAAGGAGTTTCAAACAGAATACAATGAACAACGTCCTCACGAAGCTTTAAATATGAGTTTCCCCGCTGATCTTTACCGTAAATCAAATCGAAAATATGAAACACCATCAAAAGCTATCATTTATCCAGACGATCTTTTAGTTAGAAAAGTCAATAAACACGGACAAATCAGATATCAGGGGCTCATTTACACTATCTCAGAAACTTTATCGGGATATCTCGTGGCTTTAAAAGAACTTGATGATGATCATTTAACTGTTTATTTTTGTAATCAAATACTGGGTGATATTGATCTTAATTTAAAGCAATTCTTCCCGGATATGAGAGCCTTTCAAATAGGAACAGATTATGAACAATTTAATGGAACTTTGAATCAAAAAGTATTACCCATGTTCTGAGGGTAAAGTGTTACCTATGTTCTGATTTTACCTGATTTTACCCGTTTTTCCCCCTCTCCCATACTCCCTCACTCCGCTTCTCAGCGCTCAATGCTTCGCCGGCCGGCAGCCCCCATGATAAATTCTTGTATTTCACGCCTCTATGATTTATTTTACCAAGCTGTTGACATGAATACGATACAAAGGACACAAACGCATGTACAAACCGGTTTCAAGCAAGGTGGATTTCGTCAAACTCGAGCACGAGCAGCTGAAGTTCTGGGAAAAAGCCGATATTTTCAATAAGCTCCGTAAAAAGAATGAAAACGGTCCCCGCTGGTCCTTTCTGGACGGCCCTATCACCGCCAACAATCCCATGGGCGTGCATCACGCCTGGGGCAGAACGCTGAAGGACGTGTTCAACCGCTACCACGGCATGCTGGGACATTATATGCGCTACCAGAACGGTTTTGACTGTCAGGGGCTTTGGGTGGAAGTGGAGGTCGAAAAAGAACTCGGCTTCAAGTCCAAGACCGATATCGAAACCTACGGCGTCGAAAAATTCGTGCAGGCCTGCAAGGATCGCGTCATCAAATATTCAAAGGTGCAAACGGAACAGTCCAAACGGCTGGGTTACTGGATGGACTGGGACAATTCCTATTACACCATGAGCGACGAGAACAATTACACGATCTGGCACTTCCTGAAAAAATGCCACGAACGCGGCATGATCTACAAAGGTCACGACGTGATGCCCTGGTGTCCCCGCTGCGGATCCGCGATGAGCGAGCACGAGATCGCCACCGAGGGCTACAAGGAACTGACGCATAAGACCGTTTTTGTAAAGTTTTATTTAAAAGAGAAGCCGGATGAAGCCCTGCTGGTCTGGACCACCACACCCTGGACTCTGGCAGCGAATACCGCCGCCGCGGTGAACGTTGAAATGGACTATGTTAAGGTTGAGGCTAAGGCTAAGGTTGAGTATTATTATTTGGCGAAGGAATTGACAAATATTCTGACGGGTGACTACAAGATCGTTGAGGAACTGAAGGGCAAAGACTTGCTTGGACTGAAATATCACGGTCCTTTTGACGAGCTGCCGGCCCAGAAAGGCGTGGAGCATTTCGTGATCGCCTGGGATGAGGTCAGCGACAGCGACGGAACCGGCATTGTACATATCGCGCCGGGCTGCGGCAAAGAAGACTTTGCGCTGTCCAAAGAAAACGATATTGCCATCATTGCGCCCATCGACGAATTCGGAAATTATCTGGAGAATTACGATTTTCTGACCGGCAAAAACTGCCAGGAAGTCAACAGCGAGATCTTTGACAATCTCAAAGAAAAAGGCATTTGCTATAAGATCGATCAGATAACCCACCGTTATCCCACCTGCTGGCGCCACGGCACCGAACTGGTCTTCCGCCTGGTGGACGAGTGGTTCATTTCCATGGAACCCATCCGCGAGGATATGATGAAGGTGGTCGGCCAGATCAGCTGGATCCCCGCCTGGGGCTACGACCGGGAAATGGACTGGCTGCGGAACATGGGCGACTGGATGATCTCCAAAAAGCGTTACTGGGGGCTGAGCCTCCCGATCTGGCAGTGCGGGGAATGCGGCCATTTCGAGGTGATCGGCGGAAAAGAAGAACTCAAGGCACGCGCGGTTGCCGGCTGGGAAGAATTTGAGGGTCATTCCCCGCACAAACCGCACATCGACAATATCGAGATCAAATGCAGTAAATGCGGAGCAAAGTCAAAACGCATTCCGGATGTGGGCAATCCCTGGCTGGACGCCGGCATTGTACCCTACAGCACCATGCATTATATCACGGATCACGACTACTGGAAGCAGTGGTTCCCCGCGGATTTCATCACGGAATCCCTGCCGGGCCAGTTCCGTAACTGGTTCTATTCGTTGCTGGCGATGTCAACTGTGCTCGAAAATACCGCGCCCTTTAAAACCGTTCTCGGTCATGCGCTGGTCAAGGATGAGACGGGCAAGGATATGCACAAAAGCGCCGGCAACGCCATTCCCTTCCACGATGCCGCGGATCACATGGGCGTGGATGTCATGCGCTGGATGTACACGGCCCACAATCCGGAATACAACCTGAATTTCGGCTACGGTCCCGCGGATGAGATCCGCAAGAAAATGCTAACGCTTTGGAATATGTATTCTTTTTACGTCACGTATGCCGATATTGATCGTTACGATCCGACCAAACAGAAAGTCGCCTATACCAAACTCAACGAACTGGATAAATGGGCGCTGGCCAAGATCCATGCTTTTATTAAAGAGGCACGCGAAGATTACGACAGTTTTCGTGTTGAGCGCCTGATGCGCAAATTTGAAATGCTCCTGGAAGAAATGTCCAACTGGTATGTGCGCCGCAGCCGCCGCCGCTTTTGGAAAAGCGGAAACGACATTGACAAAATGGGTGCCTATTATACATTATACAACATTCTTCGTACCATGATCAGCGTGCTGGCGCCGATCCTGCCCTTTGTGACCGAAGATATTTACCAGAATCTGGTCTTATCGGTCGATAAAAAGGCTCCGCAAAGCGTGCATCTTCAGGAATTTCCGGTGGCGGATGAAAGTCTGATCGACACCGAACTGCTTGACAAGATCGACATAATCATCAAAGCCGTGGAAATGGGGCGTTCTGCACGGAATAAGGCGAACATCCGCACCCGGCAGCCGCTGGCGAACATGCTGTTTAAAGCAAAGAGTGAAAAAGAAAAAGGCTATATTCTCGAACTGGCCGATCAGATCAAGGAAGAACTGAACATCAAGAATATCACCCTGGTTGACGATATTCGCGACTACGTGGAATATGAGGCCAAGCCCAATTTTGTCACGCTGGGAAAAAAGATCGGCAAACAAATGCCGCTGGCGATCAAAGGACTTAAGGAAATGGACGGCGAGACGGTAGCGGCGGCTGTTCAGCGCGGCGAAGCGCTTATGGTGAACGGCATCAGCATCGATCCCGCAGATATCCAGATCGCGATGCGCGAAAAAGAACATATTGTTGCGGTGGAAGATCGCGGTTATGTCGCGATCCTGGATATCCGGATCAGTGAGGAACTTAAGGCCGAAGGCCTGGTCCGGGATCTGGTGCGGCATATCCAGACACTCCGGAAAGAAGCGGATTTTAATGTGGATGACCGCATCGCCCTGAACCTGAAATCCCCGGATTCTCTGACGGAAGCGCTTGAGCTGAACCGGGATTATCTGCTGGGTGAAACACTGGCGGAGTTTGCCGAAATTTCCGAACAAGAGTCCGAAATCCGTAAAGAAATAAACGTTGGAAATGAAATAATAATTGTTAATATTAAACGCATATAATACCGAAAGGGGTCGTTAGTATGACGGAAATAAAACGAAAAGGACCAAAGCTTACCAAAGCCCAGCGGAAGCATTTCAGGGATGTTATTCTTGCAATGCGCGAAGAAGCCGTGCGGCAGATCGAAACCAAGCGGGAGTCCTTTATCGACAGTTCTCCCGGCAGCAGTCAGTTGGATTCCAATTATGCCTATCACATGGCCGATGTCGGCACCGACGCCCAGGAACGCGAAAAGGCCTTTATGCAATACGCCCGCGAAAACAAATTCCTGACCTTTTTAGATAAAGCACTGGAACGCATTGAAAACGACCCGAACTACGGCTATTGTGCGGAGTGCGGCGAACGTATCCCGGACGAGCGCCTGGAGGTGGTTCCGCATACCACCCATTGCGTAAAATGCAAGTCCAAGATCGTATAAGCAAAGATCCAGACAAAACAATACCGCAGCCATCAGCCGGCTGCGGTTTTTTTATATCTGTGAAAAACGTATGAATCTGCGTTCCGTCAATTACCGTTTAAAGTCCGGTATCCACCGCCCAGCGCTTTACTACGGTAAAAACTTGAGTCTGGTTTATTAAATCTAAACTTTCCGGGCGCGATACTGGACTTCCTATATTTTTGTGGACACGCAGATAAGCCTTATATTAATATGAGAAACAAAAAGGAGTAAAGATGCGTGAGACAAAAAGATATTTTCCGCGGGAGTTCAAGACAGAGGCCGTGGAAC
>JAQVTR010000077.1 GCA_028699915.1 Fidelibacterota bacterium | reverse complement strand
CGCTTCCGTGATGTCGGCACCGGCCGCTCTGGTGATCGGCAAGATCATCTACCCGGAAATCAAAAAATCCAAAACCGCCGGCATGGTTAAAATGCCGGAAATGGAACGGGCCCAAAATGTGCTGGGGGCTCTGTCGAACGGCATTACAGACGGACTGAAACTGGCGGTGAACGTGGGCGCCATGCTGATCGGTTTTATCGCCATTATCGCCGTTATTGACGTGGGCTTCAGCTGGCTGGACAAGCTGATCGACGGACGGCTTTTGAAGAACGCATTTTATCTTTACGAGACCGGCACCGGTTTTTCACCCGTCAAAGGTGAATACTCAGGTATTTTTCCCGGTTCCATCCAGACTTTGTTCGGCTTTATTTTTCGTCCCCTGGCCTGGCTGATGGGCGTTTCCTGGCAGTTCGCCGATGAAGTGGGCAATTTGCTGGGGATCAAGATTGCGCTGAATGAATTTGTGGCCTACGGCACCTTGGGCACTTATATCCAACAGGGAATTCTGGACGAGCGCGCCCGCACCATTGCCACCTATGCCATTTGCGGCTTTGCCAACTTTTCGTCCATCGGCATTCAGCTCGGCGGCATCGGCGCGCTGGCACCGTCTCGCAAAGGAACGCTGGCCAAAGTTGCATTTAAAGCTATGCTCGGCGGCGCCATTGCCAGCTGGATCACCGCCACCATTGCAGGGATACTGTTATAAATTACTGGAGAGAAACCCATGCCCGGTTTAAGCATCTGCTTTAAGAACGATCCCGGGGAATTCCCCGCCCTTGATCCCGATCTGCTGAATGCCGAAGCCTATTATCGCACCGAAACGATCTTTAACGACGCGCATATCAGGATCCTCAGCGCACACTATCCGGGATACCCGGTCGAACATTTCGAAACCCCGGACTTTTTTATTTGTCTTGAAGGTCTGATCTATAATAAAAGCGCCCTGGAATATCGAGCGGAACTGCTGGAGCTGGCTTCAAGCGATCCCGGGAAAATAAGCGGGGGGATCTTCGATTTTATCGAAGCGTTCCACGGCGATTATATCGCTTACCTTTATGATCGCAACAAGAACGCGCTCTGCGTTTTCAACGACCGCTGGGGACGATTGAAAACGCAGTATTATTACGACAAGGACATCATGCTGGTCTCCCGCGATCACCTTTTTATACTTGAAAACCTGCCCGCGATCGCATTCGATAAAAAGGCGATCCTGGAATTCATCATGTTCCGATTTTATTTGGAAGGCAAGACCATCCTATCCGGCGTCATGAGAACAGGACCTTCGGCCGTCCTTTGGGCCGCCCGTACGGAACGGGATCTTTCCGTCAGGATTGAAAAGAAAGAATGCGATCTTACGACCGCCGCAGCATTTCCCGGGAAAAAACACTTCATTGAAAAATATACCGATATGTATCTCCAATCTCTCCGGGATATCGTAAAAACACTTCGCGAACGTCAGCTGAAGATCATTGGGGACCTTAGCGGCGGACTGGATTCCCGTGCCGTTTTTTACGGCATCTGCAAGGTCACCAAGGATTCGGAGTTCTTTACCGACGAACTGATCTCGGGTGATGAAAGCCCTTATGCACTGAAAGTCGCGGATCAATGCGGCATGAAACTGACAAAAGTCAGGGCAGAGCATCCCATGGATATCGGGGAAATGTCGCAGATAACGCTTCAGACCGGCTGTACGATCAATGCGATCACCAATCTGGCATGCTATTACGATAGTGCGGAAAGAAAAACGATGGTTCCTGAGCCGGCCGCAAAATTTCAGGGATTCGGCGGTGAATTCCTGCGGCACCCCTACCGGTTTATCACGGGGTACGGATCCATGACATCTATGTTCAAAGACGATTTTATCATCAGCGGGATCCCCATGCGTTCCGCGAGCGCCCTTCTGGGTCTGGATCATTCCGGTGTCGCGGATCATTTCACGCAAATCGAAGGGAACTATCCCGAAAAGAAGGTCCGCGATAAAATAAAGCATTTTTATTTCGATTATTACAGCGGCCTGGTATATCAGGGAGAAGATCGGGGGAGAATGCATTTCTGGACGGTGCAGCCGCTGATGTCCCATGACGTGCTGTCCTGTGCCCTCCAAGAGCTTCCCCGAAACAAGATCAACACAGAACTGTTCATCCGTTTTCTGAAACGTCTGGATGCCCGGTCCCTGAACACCCCCCTGTTCCGTTATAAATTCAAGCCGAATTCCGCGGCCGGCATGAAGCTTCATACCCTGAGAGAACACCTTGACACTTTTTTCCGATATACCAAACCCTTGCGGCTGATCTCCCGAAAGCTGAACCGCCTGGTCGAAAAGAAGAACAGATCCCGGTTTCTGGACGGATCGACGGCGGAAGAGGCGCTTGCTATCTACAGATCTTCCGGTATCCTCCCCTCGATCTTCAGCGAAACGGAACTTAAAACATTGTTCGCAAACTCCGATCGGAATAACGTAAAGCCCGTCATTACGGTCATCCTTTATATCGCCGGAGTGGAACAGCGCTACGGTAAGAAATTATCATGTTAGATCCCATCATCGACATCGTGCATTACCTTGCCTCCCGGGCCTGCAGCGGACGTCGGACCGGCACACCCGGTTCCGAGGCGGCAAGGACGTATATCATCGACAATATGATTTCCGCCGGGGTCCATCCCTTCAATAGCGACGGAAGTTTTATCCATTCGTTCAAAGATCTTCCGGAAGGTGAAAGCGGAGCGAACATTATCGGGTTCATTCCGGGAAAAGGCGCGCTAGCTGAACGCATCATCCTGGTCGACGCACATTACGATCATCTTGGAAAGTATAAAACCGGTTTACGGTATTATCCCGGAGCGGACGACAATGCTGCCGCTATTGCAGCTGTTATTCACGCAGCCGCAACGCTGAGCGAGTCGCTGCAAGAAAACAGCTATGCTCACCGCAGCATCATGATCAGCTGTTTTGATGCAGAAGAGCCTCCCTACTTCAACTCCGAACATATGGGGGCGGCACACTTTTGTAAAGATTTTCCCGATATCGTCGAGCGTATCGATCTTGCCATTATCCTGGACCTGCTGGCTCACCGCATGGGCGAAGGGCGGATACCCGAAAAATTCCAGGAGATCTTTTTTGTGATCGGAGCCGAAAAATCCGGCCTGGGTCCCCTTTTGGACGATATGGCGCACGCGGTACCAAACCTTTCTCCCATGCGCATCGGCGCACACGCCATCCCGCCCTCCGGCGATTATGTCCCTTTGCAGGAATATGATCTTCCCTACCTGTTTATGACCGCCGGAAAATTCAACGATTATCACACCTGCTACGATACGGCGGAGAAACTCGATTATCCCAAGCTTAAGAATATCAGCAATTATCTCGCCTATCTTCTTTCACTGCTGGTCAGCGCCGATCCCGAACTCTTTGAATACCGGCGCCTGGGGGAAGACGATCTTGCTTCTCTGCTGACCATGCAGGATATCTTTTCGCGCATGGACGACGATGAACTGCGTTCCAAAAACCAGAATGTCTTTGAATTCGTCCAGAAACGCATCATTCGCGGCGATATTGAAATGCCGTCCAAGCTGGAGAATATCAAGGATTTCCTTCAGCGCGGCATTGAGAAATGCAGGAACCATGGTGCCCTGGACCATAACGAGCGTTCCAGGATCAACTATCTTATTGAAGTTGTTTCGCGGTATATGCATTAATTCACTCGATCTGCCTGCGCACCGCTGTGCCATGCCGTAGTCTGACGAAGGAAATACGAAGGCGAAAAGTCCCGATTGTTCGGAACGATGACGGGTCGAGATGTCGAGCAGGCTTTATCTGTTGATTTGTTGATATTCGTTTTGATTCAACATTTAAGATTCAAAATTTAAGGTAATTCCGCTGACCAGGCTTCCGAAGTTCCGAACTTCCCAAGCTCCGTACTTCGCTTTTTCTGTCGTCGAACCAGCGCCGGAATCAAGGTTCAAAGCTCAATGTTCAAGGTTTAAGAGGATGTTGATTTGTTGGTATCGTGGAATTTTTGAGTCAATTATTTTGGGGCAATTGTTTTGAGTCAAATTATTTGAGTCAATTATTTTGAGTTAATTCCTCAGGAAAGAGTGGAATTGTTAAAATTGCAAATACCATGATTTAAAAACTCTGTTTATCCAGTTATCATGTCTAAAGATAGAATCCCGTAAAGACCGTGGTCTCATCTAAAAACCGTCCGCTTTATCCTGTCTGAAAACCATCCGGTATATCTTGTATCCTGTCTGAAAACCATCCGGTTAATCCCGTCCAATGATTTATCGCGAAATTCAGTCGTAAAACAAAAGACCCTCCAAACTGAAGGGTCTTTATTATCATGTCGTTAGAATATCACTTTTCTTCGACCGCGGCCTGCGCAGCGGCAAGGCGTGCGATGGGAACGCGGAAGGGCGAGCAGCTGACGTAGTTCATACCGACTTTATGGCAGAACTTGACCGAACCGGGTTCGCCGCCGTGTTCGCCGCAGATCCCGACCTTAAGGTCCGGGCGGGAAGAACGGCCGCGTTTAGTACCCATTTCCACCAGCTGTCCAACGCCTTCCTGGTCCAGTTTCTGGAAAGGATCTTCTTTCAGCAGTTGTTTTTCCAGATAGATGGGCAGGAATTTTCCGGCATCGTCGCGGCTGTAACCAAAGGTCATCTGCGTGAGGTCGTTCGTACCGAAGGAGAAAAATTCCGCGCTCTTTGCAATATCATCAGCGAGCAGTGCTGCGCGCGGGATTTCGATCATGGTACCGACCAGGAAATCCACCCGGGCGCCTTTTTCTTTAAAGACCTTTTCGGCGGTTGCGCGGATAATCTCATCCTGCAGGTCGTATTCCGCTTTGGTCCCGATCAGGGGAACCATGATCTCCGGTTTTGCATCGATGCCGTTGGCCTTGCAGTTCAATGCCGCTTCAATAATCGCGCGGGTCTGCATTTCGGTAATCTCGGGATAGGTGTTGCCAAGACGACAGCCGCGGTGACCCAGCATGGGATTTGTTTCGAGGAGCGATTCAACCTTGTCACGGATCTTTTCAACCGGCACTCCCATTTCTTCCGCCATGATCTTCTGATTGGCTTCTTCGTGCGGTACGAATTCATGCAGCGGCGGATCCAGCAGGCGAACGGTGACCGGCAATCCGTCCATAGCTTCAAAGATCCCCTCAAAGTCCTTGCGCTGATAAGGCAAGATCTTGGCGAGGGCCTTTTTGCGTCCCTTGACATCATCGCTGAGGATCATCTCACGAATAGCCTTGATCCGGTCACCCTCAAAGAACATGTGTTCCGTGCGGCAGAGACCGATACCGATCGCGCCGAAATTCCGTGCGACACCGGCGTCGTGGGGAGTATCAGCATTGGTGCGGACGCCCATGCGGGTGTATTTGTCACAGATATCCATAAGCTTGCCAAAATCGCCGCTGAGTTCAGGATCAATGGTTTTGATCTTTCCTTCGTAGACCTCACCGGAGGAACCGTTCAGGGAAAGCCAGTCGCCTTCCCGGTATTTTTTTCCATCAATATTGATGGTACGTTCTTTATAGTTTATCACAATCTTTCCTGCGCCCGAAACACAGCATTTTCCCATTCCGCGCGCCACAACGGCTGCGTGAGAGGTCATACCGCCGCGTGCGGTCAGAATGCCTTCTGCGGCATCCATTCCCGCAAGATCCTCCGGAGAGGTTTCAATGCGGACAAGCACGACTTTTTCTCCCCTGGCGGCCCAGGCTTCGGCTTCGTCGGCAAAGAACACGATACGTCCGGTGGCGGCACCCGGAGACGCCGGCAGTCCTTTTGCGATTGCTTTTGCGGCTTTCATCGCGGCATTGACAAATACCGGGTGCAGGAGTTCATCCAGTTTATTGGGCTCAACGCGCTTGATCGCATCGGTTTCGCTGATTTTTCCGTCGCGAAGCAGGTCCATGGCGATCTTGACCATGGCCGCGCCGGTACGCT